>DOZZ01000067.1:0-1898 GCA_003517725.1 Bryobacterales bacterium
CGATGCCGCCATCAATTTCGAGCAGTTGATCGCGCTGGGCCGCCGCAATCCGATCGACGCGGGCGAGCGTTTCTCGATGGCCATTCTGGCGCTGAACACATCGGCTTATCGCAACGCCGTGAGCGTGCTGCACCGCGAAGTGTCGCAGGAGATGTGGCACAGCCTGTGGCCCGAGCTGCCGGTGTGGGAGACGCCCATCACGTCGGTCACCAATGGCGTGCATCTGCCGAGCTGGCTCAACGGCGACATGGCCGATCTTTACGATCAGTTCCTGCAGCCCGACTGGCGCGAACGCCAGGACGCGGAGTGCTGGGCGTTGGTGAAAGAAATTCCGGATGAGGAAATTTACGAGGCGCACAAGCGGCGTAAGCGGCGCCTGATCTCGTTCATCCGCGAGCGGCAAACCGAAGCGGCGGTGCGGCGCAAGGCGGCGGCGTCGGAGATTCGCTACTCCTCCGAAGTGCTCGATCCCAACGCGCTGACCATCGGCTTCGCGCGGCGCTTCGCGACCTACAAGCGCGCCACGCTGCTGTTCAAAGATGTGGAGCGGCTGAAGCGCATCCTGCGCAATCCGGAACGCCCGGTGCAGATTCTGATCGCGGGCAAGGCGCATCCGAAGGATACGCCCGGCAAGACCTTCATACGCGAGATCGTGCAGCTCTCGCGCGACCCCGAGCTGTGGAAGCACGTGGTCTTCGTCGAAGATTACGACATGAAGCTGGGCCGCGAGATGGTGCAGGGCGTGGACATCTGGCTAAACAATCCGCGGCGCGGCGAAGAGGCCTGCGGCACCAGCGGCATGAAGGCCGCGATGAACGGCGTGCTCAATCTGAGCGTGCTGGACGGCTGGTTCGACGAAGCCTTCGAACACTCGGGCGGCTGGGCCATCGGCGATCGCGAGCCGTATACCGAAGACCAGGACAACCTGCACGCCAGTGCCATTTACTATCTGCTCGAAAACGAAATCGTACCGATGTTCTATGAGCGCAAGGGGCAAGGCATGTCGCCCGAGTGGATGCGGCGCGTGAAGGAATCGATGCAGTTCATCTCGCCCGCGTTCGATGCCCGGCGCATGGTGCTGGATTACGACCGGCAGCTCTACACGCCGGCGCATGCCGCGTTCACCAGCATAAAGGCCAGCCATTTCGAAAACCCGCGGGCCCGCGCGCGCTGGAACGCCAAAGTGCGCCAGGTGTGGGATCGCGTCAGCTTCGTGCCGTTGTCGCCCGATGCCATCGGCCCGGTCAGCAGCGGCAAATCGATATCGCTCAGCGCGGCGGTCGAGATGGCCGGTCTGGCGCCGGACGACGTCC
The DNA here is from genome assembly GCA_003517725.1 of Bryobacterales bacterium. Lineage (GTDB taxonomy): Bacteria > Acidobacteriota > Terriglobia > Bryobacterales > Bryobacteraceae > DOZZ01. The sequence goes on from DOZZ01000067.1 coordinate 1,314, forward strand.
GTGTGGAAGCCGTGCTGGGGCGCATTGGGTCGACCGGCTGTCTCGAAGAAACCGAAGTGCTGGTGCTGCCGCCGGTAGAACAGCGCGGGTCGGTGACGGTCTTCGCGAAAGACGTCACGCCGCGGCAAACAGGACGGCTAGGATACTCGGTGCGCGTCAGCCCCAACCATTACGACGATCCGTTGACGCGTCCGGTCACCAGTCTCATGAAGTGGGGAAGTTAGGCTTTTTCCACTGGGTGGGCGCTTTCGATCGCGGCGCGTGCCGAGATCCTGTCCGTGATATTGCGCGCCGCGTGAAATCATGATGCCCGGCTGTCTCCAGTCCGTAAGTGGGGCAGGTTTCAACCTGCAGTGGGCTTCAGCCCACCAGATTACGTTAAACGCGCCTAAACCAGGCAACGGTGAACCACTATTTTTCATGAGCGCAAGGCTCTGAGAGACAGGCCCGATGACCCGCGCCACAGCCGTCACGCGCATCCGAACTTATTTATCCCCTCAATCCAAACAGATTTCATCCCCTCATCCATTAAGCACGCCAGATCCATCTGTTACTGTCCAATCAGTAAGAGCCGTCACGGACCTT
>DOZZ01000067.1:2132-8143 GCA_003517725.1 Bryobacterales bacterium
TTCCAACTGCCATTCTTCCGGAGTTGCTCTTCGCAAGAGAAGCAAGGGTCGGAAGTCCCGGGGGCGCCCCCGCGGAGCAGTTCTCAGGACATCCATGCCTGTAGAACACACTTCAACGCTTGGGGAGAGCGAGCCGAGGCCGAAGTGTGTTCACTCACATCAGCCCCCGCAACAACGCCAGGCCCATGCTCTTGCCATGCTTCCCAGTCTCCATCGGCGGCCCCACGCACGACGGACACCCGGCCTCGCACGGACACGCCTCAATCAACGCCGCGGCATCGCGCACCACGCGCTCGGCCATACGGAACAGCGGCGCACTCTGACCAATGCCGCCGGGATATTTGTCGTACAGAAACAAATTCGGCTCCCACGCCACGCCCGGCACCGCCTCCTCGCCCAGAGCCACGCCCAGGTCGCGCGGATCGCACATCAGCAGCACCGACGCCACCGTATGCAGCGCATGCCCCGCGGCCGTCAGCCCGCTCTGCCGGTCCTCCATCGAAGATTCGCCCAGCAGCCCTGCCGGCGCGTGTAGCCAGAACGCCGTGGTGTGCATCTCCTGCTCCGGCATCGACAGCTTGCCCGCGCCCACGTTTTCGAGCGTGTAGAAGCGAATCTTCTTGAACCCCACCACCTGCGTGTTCACGCGCACTTCGCCGTGCAGCTTGCGCGCGCCGCCCAGCGGCGCCTCTTCGAAGCGCTGCAGCTCATGCACCTGCGTATAGTCGATCGCGTCGGTGTAGTAGTCGCAATCCACGCGCCGCACGTAAGCCTTGCGCTCTTTATAGTCGAAGCGATCGACATGATACTGCCGCGCCTCGTGCAGATAGATGGCCTTCTCGTGCAGCGTGGTCAGGGCCGTCGGAAACGAAACTTCGGCGATCACCTTGGGCTCGCCCGTAATATCCACCACCACGAAGTTATCGCTGCTGATGGCCCGCAAACTCACGGCGTCCGCCGGATAACTGTCGGAAGTCCAGTGCCAGCATCCCGCTGACTCGTGCAGAAAACCGGCGCCCGCCAGAAACTCGCACAGCGCCTTCGTATCGGGGCCGCCGAAGGCCTCGCCCGCCGCCAGCGGCAACTCAAACGCCGCGCACTTCAAGTGGCTCAACAGGATCTCGAGATTATCGGGGCTGATGTACGCGTGTTCCGGCGAGCCCCCGAAAAAATACTCCGGATGCTCCACGATATATTGATCGAGCGGCGCGCTGGACGCCACCAATATAGCCATCGAAGGCGTCTGCCGCCGGCCCGCGCGCCCGGCCCTCTGCCACGTGGACGCCACCGTCCCCGGATAGCCGGCCATCACCACGGCATCCAGCGAGCCCAGGTCGATGCCCAGCTCGAGCGCGCTGGTCGCGACGATGGCGCGGATCTCGCCGGCCCGCATCTTCTGCTCGATCTCGCGCCGTTCCCGCGGCAGATACCCGCCGCGATAGCCGCGCACGCTGCCCGTCGGCGCGCGCCCGTTGTCGCAAGCGTCTTTGAGATACGTCAGCAGGATCTCGGTAGCTAGCCGGCTGTTGGCGAAGATCAGCGCGTGCAGGTTCTGGTCCAGGCACTCGAGGGCCATGCGCCGCGTCTCGTTGATGTAGCTGCGCCGTATGCCCAGCTCGCGGTTCACCACCGGCGGGTTATAGAACGCAAAGTAGCGGTCGCCGCGCGGCGCGCCGCTGCGGTCAACCATCGCAAACGCGCGGCCTGTCAGCGCCTCGGCCAATTCGCGCGGGTTGGCAATAGTCGCGGAGCAGCACACGAACTGCGGCTTCGAGCCATAAAACTCGCAAATGCGCTTCAAGCGCCGCAACACATTCGCCAGGTGGCTGCCATACACGCCGCGGTAGGAATGCAACTCGTCGATCACGATGAACTGCAGGTTCTCGAACAGCCGCGTCCACTTGGTGTGATGCGGCAAAATCCCGGCGTGCAGCATGTCGGGATTGCTCAGCACGATGTTGGCGCGCTGCCGTATGGCCTTGCGCGCGTCGGAGGGCGTGTCGCCGTCAAACGTGAACGCTTTGATCGCCGCGCCCATGTCGTCCAGCGCCGCTTGCAGTTCGCTGAGCTGATCTTCGGCCAGCGCCTTGGTCGGAAAAAGGTACAGAGCGCGGGCATCGGGCGCTTCCAGAATGCGGTTGACGACGGGCAGGTTGTAGCACAGCGTCTTGCCGCTCGCCGTGGGCGTCACGATCACCAGATCGTGGCCCGCGAAAACTTCGTCCAGCGCATCGGCCTGATGCGAATAGAGCTGGCGTATGCCGCGCCGCCCCAGCATCTCGCGCAGTTCCGGCCGCAGCGCTGCCGGAAAATCGCGAAACTCGCCGGGCGTTGCGGGCTGATGGTGGATCGCGCGAATGGGCGAATCCGGCAGCCGCGTCAGGCTCTCGAACTTGTTTAGAAGCGGCTGCAGCCCGCTCTCGCGACGCGTGGTGATCTGGTGTTCAACCTCAAAGGGCAGCGGAAACATTAGATTCGCCTTTTGTTTGCCCTCGAAATATAACATGGCCGCGCGCCGGTGACGCGCATTCGCCAACTTTTTCTTCCCGTCGTTGCCTCACATAGCGCACCGGCGCGCGGTCCGTCCGAACGGCAGTCCCGAGACTGAGGCCATGACGGATGCGCCCCCGCAATTCATCCAGAAATTATCCCGGATCTGGTCCAGCCGCAAAGAGCGCGAGATCTACGTTTTGGTGGAGTACCGCCAGTGGGAAGAACACGGCTGTCAGATGTACTGCCTCGGCCGCCTGCAAGAGCTGGGCTAGTTTGGCCGCAGGCCCTGAGAGACAGCCCACAAACCCCGATGGGCCGCACCACGGACCGGCGGGCGACAAAGTTTTTTCGACGCCGCGCAGCTGAGGACGCCCCGGTTGTCATCTCGCGATGAAGGCTGCTTTAATCAATTGTTTTGAGAAACGCGACCAGCGCGCGTTTGTCATCCGCGCCGAGGTTCAGGCCGAACGCATGACCTTTTACGGCGCGGGTCTTGCGGCCGTAGCCGATGAAGCCGGTGGGAACGTAATCATCCCGGAGGCGGTTTGGGTCAAACCAATCCTCCAGGGTCGCGACGCTGCCGTTGTGTTCGAACGGTCCGCGCGCCCAGGCGTGCCGCAGCGACGGCACTTTGTAGTAACCGGTGCCACGCCGCGTGTTGCTGGTTAATTCCGGATCTGTGCCAATGGCCTCGGCTTTCATTAACTGGTTGTTCGTATACAGCGGAGCCGGATGGCACGCCGCGCAGCCCGCCTTTTGGAAGACGCGTTCTCCGCGCTCGCTGAGAGCATCGGATTGGTGCGGATTGGGCGGAGGCTTGAGCGCATAGATGTATAGCGCGAGGGCATACAGCGACTCGTCAGTGTATCGCGGGAATAGCTTTTCCGCTGGTGGGTTCTTTTCGGGTGGGAACATTCCGTTGTAGTCGAGCAGTTGGATGGCGCCCTGGTTGATGGCTGCATAGCGCATCAGATCGCCGATCTCGCGATTCTGGTCCAGGCCAGTGGCATCGAAGAATTTCCGGTCGCGCAATTCAAACAGGTCGGGAATCCGCGGCGGAGAGAAAGGCGTTGCGCGCTGGCGTGACATCAGGCCCGGAATTACGCTGTCGTGAAGCGCGGCAATCTCCTCGACGCTGTTTGGAGTTCGCCGGAACGGATCCTTCTCGCCCAGAAACGGAACGGCGTAGAAAACGCGTTCGAGCTGGTTGCGAATGATGTCGACGGCGCCAAGACGCTTATCCGGCGGCGCTGATTCGGAGAACTGCCGGAAGGCATCCGCGAGGGCCGGGTCCACGGGAAAATTGCTCTGGCCACCCTTCGCCACGCTGCCATCGGGCATCACTCGCGTATGGCAATGCGCGCAGGAGAAGGTGCCGAGTTCCACTTTGCCTTTCTCACGCACCACATACGCGTATGCCGGTACGGTCCCGTCCCGGGCTACCGGCACTTTCAGTTTCCGATACCACTCGCGATTGCGGACGTCGTCGGGACTGGTTTCGATAACACGGGCATTCGGAGTGAAATGGTGGGGAAATCGAAGACCGCTTCCCCGGCGGCGGTCCAGTCGGCAACTGTCTTCAGTTTGAGTGGATTGAAGGCGATCTGCGGCTCTACCTGATGCAGATGCTCCCAGTAACCCTGCGGCTCGCGACCGGGTGCGTATACCGGATAGGTTTTATAGATTGTGAACGCTGGAATTTTGTAGTAGTAATCCGCGGAGACCCGCTTGTAGTCGACTCCTGGAAACGGCGGCGGAAGTTCGAAAGTCGAGAGTTTCTTGGCGTCCCAGGTTTTCGGAATGTCCGGCTGCGCAAAAGCCGCGACGTCAAACAGAAAGGGCAGCGCGAATCGCATGGCGGAGATTCTACCACCGAAAATTCAGTCTCGCGTCCACCTTGAAGCTAATGCAAGGTTTCCCGGGTGAGGGAGATAATGACCGGCATAGGAGATTCGGATGTTTACTAAAGCTTGCCTCGCCGCCATTGTTGTTTTGCTTGTAGCGATCCTAACGAAGCAGCATTTCCAGGATGTGGCGCACGCCCAGGGCGGCATCGAATATAAAGCGGTCGAGGCGGACCTTTATATAACACCCGAAGGGCAGGCGAATTGGCGCCACGAGACGAAGTACTACAGTACGCAGGACGCATTGAATGAGTACCGAAAAGGCGGCTGGCAACTGGTCACGGCGTCTTACGACAGAGACCGTAAGGCACGCCTAATTTTCATGAGGAAGTAGGCTACATAGTTTCGAGTGCCTGATCTCATGGAACCGGAGCGAAGGCGGGCGATGCGCCGTCGTGGCCGCTAAGCTGCATCAGTTCTAACTTCGAATCGCTGAGTGAGACGGCAAAGATTCGACGGTCACAGTTCGGCAGAGCGGTTCCCAATGACGAAACCATGCCACAGGGAGTAGATGCCGAACGGCAGGAAAAGACCAAGCGTTTTCCGCCAGGCGACCACGCGGCATGCTCGCACGACCAATTCGAATTCGTCGTGATCTGACGCGGGCGGGAACCCCCTGCGTCTACAACAAAAATCTGTCGCCGTCCGCGCTGATCGGCAATTTGATCGAAGGCGATGGACCTGCCGTCGGGTGACCATGCCGGGGATCCGCTGCTGAGGCCGGGCGCGGTCAACGGCACGTCATTCGACCCGTCGGCATGGGCGACGTGCATGGCCCACGTACCGCGGGGTTGCTCCACCGAGAAGGCTAGTTTCTTCCCGTCGGGGGACCACGCTGGAGTCAACGCGTTGCGGAACAGCAGGCGCGGATCGCCTTGCGCATCGGCCGGCAGCAGGAAGAGGCCGGCGCGCATGGGTTCGCCGGAGGGTTGCGGACGGTTGTTCACCCATGCATCCGGCAGACAGGCGATCGCCAGTGTTTTTCCGTCGGGCGACCATACCGCACTGAAGATAACTGGCTCCAGGCGGCGCAGCAGGTGAAGGTTGCTGCCGTCGCGATTCATAACATAAAGTTCGACCGGGTGATACGACTCGAATTCCTTACGTTCCGCGTGTGTAGGTTTGGTTTGCAAAACGGAATCATGGACGAACAGGATGCGCTGTCCATCGGGCGACCAAGCGGGATTATGGCTGTGACCGTCATTGGTAAGCGCGTGGGCGTTCGCTCCATCCGCGCTCATCGCGTAAATATCCGCTAACAGCCAAGGGGCGCCTCCATCCGGAGCGTGCGTGAAAATGATATCGGCCGCGGGTTGCGGCTCGGCCCAGGCGTCTTCGCTGGACAGAGCGGCGGTTGCCAGAACTCCGAGTACTGTAGCGAACAAGATGCGTTGGCGGCGCCATGGGGATCCGGGATACAGGAATCCAATCGGCCGGGAAGAAGTCACACAGGGCATGACGCCGGCTCCGTGAGGTTAGTTCCGGATAAACGCGAAAACCGCAGAGTCTGGCCAGGCCAAACGCAGATTCGAAAAAACTCTGCCGGCCGCCGGTCCTCATACTTCGTGGTGCGGCTTTCAAGCTGCGGGCGGCTTCAGCAGGGGACGGTCCGGG
>DOZZ01000222.1:0-5212 GCA_003517725.1 Bryobacterales bacterium
GCGCCTCTCGACCGGAGCAAAGCCGGCGCTCAGAACGGCTCCCCCACGGTCAGGTAGCGATCCACCGAGAGATTTTTCTGAATCTGCAGACGGCCTCCCGGCCAGCGAATTCGCAACTCATCTACTTTCGCGCATGTGCCCAGACCAAAATGCGCACGCGGGTCGTCAACCGACAGATAGCTGCCGCCATTGCGCACCGTTTTGNNTCGAGCATTTGCGCGCGGCGCTGAAGATCAACCCCTCGGAGCCCACCGCCCACTACCGACTGGCGTTGGTTTACCGGAAGATGGGACGGCCTCAGGATGCCGAGCGGGAACTGGGGCTGTTCGACCGGAGCAAAGCCGTCGCTCAGAACGGCTCCTCCACGGTCAGGTAGCGATCGACGGCGAGATTTTTCTGAAGCTGCAGACGGCCGCCCGGCCAGCGAATCCGCAGCTCGTCTACTTTGGCGCACGGGCCCAGACCGAAATGCGCGCGCGGATCGTCGACCGACAGATAACTGCCGCCATTGCGCACCGTTTTGAATTGAGAGCTGCCGCAGGCTTCGATGCGGATCCGCGCGCCGATGGCATCGCGGTTTCCGGTCCGCCCGCGCAGGTCGAGGCCGATCCAATGCGCCGCTGTCTCGGTGCGGTTCTCGAGCAACAGCGGCGCGCCCTCGATGGGCAGCACCAGCAGATCGATTTTGCCGTCGTTGTTGAAGTCACCGGCGGCGCCGCCTCGATAGGAGTTCCGGCCGTTGGCGCCCACGGGCTCCGTGGCTTTTACAAATTTTCCGCCGCGATTGGCCAGTACCGCGACCGGCTGCAGATAGCTGGATCCCGCCAGCGAGTCCGCTTTTGGATACACGTGGCCGCTGGCCATCCATAGGTCGCGGTGGCCGTCATTATCGAAATCCGCGAACCCGCACGCCCATCCGACCCAGGGCAGGGTGATCACGGCCAGGCCGGCCTGGGTGGAAACGTCTTCGAAGAAAAATGGCGCCTGCTGATGGAACAAAGGAAAGTAATCTTCTGAAAAGGTGGTGGTCAGCAGGTCGGTCAGGCCGTCGTTATCATAATCGCCGACGGCCACGCCCATATTGGCCTGGGTCGTGCCGTCGCCGGCGTAAGCCACGCCGCTCGACAAAGCCGCCTCTTCGAAAGTGCCGTCGCCGCGGTTCAGGTAAAGATAGTTCGGGTCGGAATCGTTCGCGACGAAAATATCGATTTTTCCATCGTTATCAAAGTCGTCAAACACTACCGTGAAGCCGTGATACAGGCCGCGATCGCGCACGCCGGCCTTGACGGTGACGTCGCTGAAGCCGCGGGGCCCGTCGTTGTGATACAGGATGTCGGCCTCGCCTTTCAGCCCAACCGGACCGCAGAAGCCGGGCACGCCGCGATAGTTGCAAGCCGGCGGGGCGGCATCGAAGTGCAGGGTGTGGACGTCTACGTAGCCGGCCACGTACAGGTCCAGGCGGCCGTCGCCGTCGTAATCACCGAAAGCGGCTCCGGTGTGCCATGCGATCTTGCGGCTCAGGCCCGCTTCGCGGCCCACTTCGGTAAACGTGCCGTCCCGGTTGTTGTGGAACAACAGGTCGACGCCGATGTTGGTCACCAGGATGTCCGGGTAGCCATCGTTATCGTAGTCGGCGACCGCCACGCCGGTGCCCCAGTAGGGGTTGGCCAGGCCGGCGCGCGCGGTCACGTCTTCAAAGCGGCCGTTACCCAGGTTGCGATAAAGATAGAGACTGCCTTCTCGCGGCGGAGGCATGTGGCCGGCCAAGATCTGGCGAAGATCGTCCATGGTGGAACCGTTGACGATCAGCAAGTCGAGCTTTCCGTCGCGGTCGAAGTCAAGCCAGGCGGCGCCCGATCCGTTGGCCTCCGGAATCCACTCCTTCGTGGGACCGCCGCAGCGCATGCGGGCGCGAATGCCGCTTTGCGGCGCAACATCCTCGAAGCGGATCGCAGGCGCAACCATGGGCGCCCACGCCGACACCAGCAAAACCAGCACCGCGGCCACCGCGAAGAGGGCGGGCGTCTTCACTTACGGTAGGTCTCAAAAAGCTCGAAATGCTTGCGCGCCTCGTCCGGTTTGCCGGCCTTGGTCAGCAGCAGCGCCAGGCGATAGTGCGCTTCGGCGTTGCGTGGATCCGCGCGCAGCACTTCCCGCAATAGCTCGAATGACTCCGGCGCCGCGTGGTCCTTGGAGAGCGCCACGGCCAGCTTGACGCGGGCCTCGGGAAACGCGGGGTTCACCTGTAGCGCCCGGCGGAAACAGGCGATGGCCTCGTCCGTGCGTCCATCGTTCAGGTACAGCGCCCCCAGGTTGTAGGCGGGCCATTCCGATGGTTTCGGCTGATCCGTCTCGATAGCCATCGCTTGGCGGTAGGCGCTCTCGGCTTCCGCGCGCCGGCCCAAGGCTTCGTACGTCTGGCCCAGACCGTTGTGCGCGCGGACGCTGGCGGAATCGAGCGCAAGGGCCTTTTCGAAAGCCGCGAGCGCGGCCACGGCGTTATCGGCGCTGAAGTAGAGACGTCCCAGGTAATAGAAGGCGTCCGCGTCGCTGGGCGCTAGCTCGCTGGCGCGCGTCATGGCTGCCAGCGCCTCGCGCGGATGGCCCAGCATGAACTGATCCATGCCCAGGATTTTGAGCGCCGCGGCGTTCTCGTGGTTTTGCCGCAGGCACTGAGAAGCGAGATCGAAGGATTCGGCGTACTTTCCGGAATTGAACAACGCGAGAGCCTGCCGGAGGGAGCCGGTGGCGTCTAAAGCGAAAGCGGGGCAGAGGACCAGCAGCAGCGCCGGGATCGCCTTGAGCATAGTTCCAACATACAACCACGCGGAGGAGCCGGTCTCCTCCGCGTGGCACTTCGTCAGAAGTAGAACTTCGCGGCGATTTGCCCGTTTCGGGGTAGGTTGCCCTGGCCCGAGACCGTGCCGAAGTTAGCGCTATTGATATTCGTCGCGGGACCGTTGAATATGGTGCGGTTGAATGCGTTGAACAGCTCAAAGCGCAGCTCGAAGTACATGGAAGGCTCGCGGATGAAGAACTTTTTCTCCATCCCGAAGTCTTCGTTATAGACCGGGAAACTGCGGGCGTCGGGCAGCACCTGCGCCGACGTGCCGTAATGTCCGAAGGCCGGTATCTTGAATGCGGAGGCATTCAGGAGAACGTTCTTCGCGGGATCGAATCCGCTGAAAGAGTTTTCGACCCTCGCGCCGGGCACGGAGTCCGGCGTGTTGCCGCCATTGAACAAGGGCAGCGTGTTGTTAGCCGAGATCGTGAGCGGCACGCCGTCCTGGTAAGTCAGGATTCCGTTAGCCTGCCAGCCACCCAGGATCTTGCCGGCTATGCCATGGTCGAGCAGCGGCTTGCCGGGGCCGATCGGCAGCTCGTAATTGAAGGCTATCACCAGCCGCGAGGGAACGTCGTAGACGGCCAGCGCCTTCTCAAGCGAGCGGTTGTAATTATCGCGTGCGCTGCTTGAGAAGAATCCCCCCAGCTGCGAATTGGCATCGGTAATCGTTTTCGACCAGGTATAGGACGCCAGCAGCCAAAGACCCTTCGAGTAGCGTTTCTCGGCTTTCATCTGCAGCGAGTGGTAAGTCGAATTGCCGATCATCGCGGAACTTTCGACGCCGACGCCGTGATATTGAGGGAACGGACGCAAAGACTGCCCCAGTGATCCCTTGAATCCAGGGTATGGCGGGGTATACCCGGCGGCGACGACCGCGGGCGAATTGATATCGGAAGTGAGCAGACTTCCCAGGCTCAGATACGACGGGTTCAACTGATTGACGTTGACCGCGCCGGTGCCTACCCGAGTGGATTTTGAGCCCACGTACGCCACGTCCAGCACAAAGGAGGAAGTGATCTGGGTCTGCGTGGTGAAGTTCCAGTCCTGCTTGTACATGGGCTTGTAGGCGTTGTCCCACCACATATTCGCGCTCCCGCCTACGTTCAGACCAGCATTGACAAAGGGCGGGTGGTCGTAGTTCTGCGGGAAGCCGCCATCCCAACTGAAGGCCGGACTCACACCGCTGTTGAGGCTGACAAAGTTGGGGCTACCCGAAAAGCCGTCCGTCACCGACACCGTATTGCCCCCACCCAGGCCGCCATCCGGGTAGTAGCTGATGCCGTAGGCCGTGCGGACGACGAAGCGGTCCGTAACTTTCCACGCCAGGCCCAGGCGCGGACCCCAGTTGTTCCAATCCGTCTTGGCGTTCGTGGTCAATCGGCTGGTGCCCGTGTAGGGACCGCTGCCTGGACTGCCTCCAGCGAAAACGTACGCGCCTTTGAGTCCTCCAGCCGCCGGGTTTGGCTTGGTGGGATCCATGATGGAATAGCGGTTCGCGACTTCGGTGTACGGCGTGAAAACGTCCCACCGCAATCCGAGGTTGAAGGTGAGCCGGGGATTGAACTTAAAATCATCTTGAACGTAGGTGCCGGAATACCACCAGCGGGCTCCGGCCACTACGTTATTGATGTATTCACTGGCGTTGTGCACCTGGCCCAGCAGGAAGCTGGCGAATTCATTACCTGTATTGGCGGCGGTGCCCGGCAGCCCGGTTTCGAGCGAACTGAAGCCGAAATAGGCGTCACGGCTGGGATACACACCCTGATGTTGCAGCCTGCGCAGATCCTCTCCAATCCGGAAGTTGTGGCGGCCGCGGGTCCAGGAAACGCTGTCCGCGAATAGATAAGTGTTGGATATCGGTCCCAGAATGTCCTGATTCTGCGCCAGCGCGGTAAACGCCCCAAAGGAAACCGCGGGAAAACCAGGGTTGATTCCCGCCAATCCCAATTTGGAGCCCCACTGCTGGGCAGCTTCCGCCGAGCCCAGGAACTGCGCTTGCCGGTTGAAGCCGACGCGGAACGTGTTGAGCAGTGTCGGCGTAATGGTCCAGTCGTGATTCACGCGGCCCGTATATACGTTCGTGGCGCCGTTCCGGGTGCTCTCGACGGGCGCCGGAAGGATGGAGTAAGGGCCGTTATTGTCGTTCGCGCTTTGGTTCCAGGTGGCGCTCAAGTGATGGGTGTTCCGGAAGTATTGGTCCACCTTGAAGGTGTAGGCGTTGTAGTCCGTGGTGGAGGAACCCGTTGAGGGATAGTTGTTATAGAGACCCGACAACGTCGGTTTAGGAACATATCCCAGGATATTCTTCGAAACCGTGCTGATGCGGTTGGCCGGTATGATGTTCCCAGGGAACTGCTGCCGCGTGAA
>DOZZ01000222.1:5371-7252 GCA_003517725.1 Bryobacterales bacterium
ACGGGCCCCCCGAACGTCCCGCCAAATTCATTTTCGTGGTGGACCGCGACGCTCTTGTTGAAGAACCCGCGCGCATCGAAGGCCGTGTTGCGCAGGAACTCGTAGAGGTTGCCGTGAAATGAGTTCGTGCCGGATTTGATGACGTAGCGCTCGATGCCCCCGCCGGTGTTGCCGAATTCAGCCGGGTAACTGCTGGTCATCAGCGACATCTCCTGCACTGCGTCCGGCGGGAAGGTCAAATCGCGCGGGTCGCCCTGCACTTCCGCGATTTGCGTGCTCATGCCGTCTACCTGCATCTCCTTCGATAGCGACGGGCTGCCATTGATGTGGGAGTCAAACGTATCGGTGGGAGAGCCGCCGGCGTGAATGCCAGGCGTCACGCCGGGCGAGAGGAAGATAAAGGCCTCTGGGCCGCGGCCTCCGACGAAACCGGCGGCGGACGTAAGCGGCAGGTCGTTATAAGCCTTGGGATTCACATCCACGCTCAGTTCGCTGGTTTCGCTCTTGAGCATGGGTGCTTCGGCGGTTACCGTCACCTGTTCGCTCAACTGGCCAACTTCCATGGTTAGATCGAGCGGCGTTACACCCGAAACCTCCACCACCACGTTCTCGCGCACCAGCTTTTTGAATCCGGCGGCTTCCACCTCGACCCTGTACGTCCCGGGCGGTAACTGTGGAATGTTGTAGTTGCCCGATCCGGTGGAGCGCGTCGTTGCCTCAATCCCGTTGGCGGGGTTAACCGCGGTCACCTTGGAGCCCGGCACGACGGCCCCGCTGCTATCCAGCACGGTACCGCGGATACTGCCGCGCTCCGATTGGCCGTACACCAGCGCTCCACACAACAACAGCATGCTAAATAGCTGGATCACATATTTCACGAGATTTCCGCCTTTCCCTCAAATCGATTGGTCTGGCCCAATAGTCAGATGGTCAGACACCTGAAGTCTCGGCCATCATATATAGGTCGGCAGCCAGAGTCAATGGATTTTCGCAGGCGGCAAAATTAGACCGAGGGCTCCCTGGCTACTAGTACCTGTCCGGCCTTTACGTTTTCGAAGCGCTGCACGGCCCCGCTGGGCCAAGTGATCTCGAGCAGCCGCGCGGATCGGTCGGCGCCGAGTCCAAAGTGCACGCGCCGGTCGCTGGCGGACAAGTAGCTGCCGGCCGTACTGACGAAAGCATATTGCGGCCGGCCCGATTCAGAGATCAGCTTCATCCGGGCGCCAATGCCGTCGCGATTGCTTTTGGAGCCGATGGGACGAACGATGAGCCAGTGGTTGCCATTGCCGCCCTGGTTCATGAGCAGCAGCGGCGGTCCATCGTTGCAATTGATCGCAATGTCCGGAAATCCGTCGTTATTGATGTCGCCGCAAGCCACGCCGCGGGCAGCCAGCAGCGAGCGAAACGGTTCGCCCGACGACGCCGAGGCATCCACGAACCGGCCCGCTGCATTGTGAAGCAGCAGCGGCGGCTCTTTGTAGCGCAGCGCCGGTTGGGTCAGCTCGATATTGTCCATGACGTGGCCCTGGGCGACGAAAAGATCTTGCCACCCGTCGTTATCGTAATCGAGAAAACGGGCGCCCCACCCCGAGTGGATTAGAGTGGCCGAGCCCACGCCGCTTTCCCCGGAAACGTAGTCGAAGGATGTGCCCCGGTCGTTCCGATACAGCGCGAACCGCTGATTGGCCAGAGCATCGATGAACACATCCGGCCAGCCGTCGTTGTTGTAATCGGCGAAGTCGACGCCCATGCCGGCGAACGTTTTGCCGTTCTCGTCGTAGGCCAGGCCGGCCTCCAGGGCGGTCTCCGTAAAAGTGCCGTTGCCATTATTCCGGAAAAGCTGCTGTGGGAACGAGTCGTTGGCCACCAGGATGTCGGGCC
>DOZZ01000185.1:0-141 GCA_003517725.1 Bryobacterales bacterium
GGCCATCTGCTATACCGGCGATATCCTCGACCCCGGGCGTCCTAAATACTCACTCGATTATTACGTGCGCATGGCGGTGCAACTCGAGAAAATGGGCGCGCACATCCTGGCCATCAAAGACATGGCCGGGCTGCTGAAGCC
>DOZZ01000185.1:461-658 GCA_003517725.1 Bryobacterales bacterium
CCGCGCGATACGCAGCTGGATCAGGAGGCGCTGAACCTTTGTTCGGATTACTGGGAAGCCGTGCGCATGGCCTACGAGCCGTTCGACACCAGCCCGCCCGGCGGCACGGCCGAGGTGTATCTGCATGAGATGCCCGGCGGCCAGTTCACCAATCTGAAGGAGCAGGCGCAGGCACTGGGATTGGGCGAGCGCTGGCC
>DOZZ01000185.1:891-1253 GCA_003517725.1 Bryobacterales bacterium
GATTTCGAAAAGCTGGGACCGGACCATCAACTGCCGATCCCGAACTCCGTGGTGGACATGTTCGAAGGCTCGCTGGGGGTGCCCGAGGGTGGCTGGCCGGAGCATGTGCAGGCCGTGGTGCTGCGCGGAAAGCAGCCGCGCGAAGGAAGGCCAGGAGCGAATTTGCCGCCCGTCAATTTCGCGGAAGTGAAGCAGAAGGTCGAGACCGCCATCGAGCGCGAGGCCAGCCATGCGGACGTGCTGAGCTACGTGATGTATCCGGAAGTCTTCGTAAAATTCGCCAAGGCTCAGCAGGTCTATGGCGACGTGGAGGCGCTGCCCACGGTGCCGTTCTTCTACGGCATGGAAAAGGGCGAGGAGAT
>DOZZ01000185.1:1449-3996 GCA_003517725.1 Bryobacterales bacterium
GAGGATGGCAACCGCACCGTGTTCTTCGAACTGAACGGCCGTCCGCGGGAGGTGGACATCCGCGACAAGAGCCTTAAGGTGCAGGGTGAGCAGCGCGAAAAGGCCAATCCAGCCAATCCCGGCCACGTGGGCGCGCCGCTACCCGGAATGGTGACGGTCGTGGCGGTCAACGAAGGCCAGACCGTACATCGCAACGATCGTCTGCTGGTGATCGAAGCCATGAAGATGCAGACCACCGTCTACGCGCCCATGGCGGGCAGGATCGTCAAGCTGTATGCCGAGGCCGGCAAGCAAGTGGACTTGAAGGATCTGCTGGTGGTGTTGGAGGGAACTGTTTGAATGGCCGTGAATTCCGCCGGGACTAGAATACAGGATAGGAGTTGTATATGGATCGTCGCGAGTTTCTCACTGCCACCGCCGCGCTGACGGCGACGGCTGCACTCGGTTCGCAAGCCCCGCTGGCCAAGCGCCCTTATAAAAACGGCATTTCGCTCTCGGTCATCGGCTTTGGCGGCATTGTGGTCTGCGGCCTGCCACAGGAAGAGGCGTCGCGCCGGGTCGCGGCGGCGCACGATCGTGGCGTGAACTATTTCGATTGCGCGCCGTCCTATTTCGATGGCGAAGCGGAGATCAAGCTGGGCGAGGCGCTTCGGCCTTACCGGGACCAGGTTTTTCTCGCCGAGAAGACGACCCACCGCGATGCCCAGGGCGCGCGCAAGGAGTTGGAGCAAACTTTACAGCGCTTCCACACCGACCACGTGGACCTCTACCAATTCCACGCCGTCAGTTCTCTGTCGGATGTCGATAAGATCCTCGCCCCCGGAGGCGCGGCTGAGACGTTCCTGGCGGCCAAGAAGGAGGGCAAGGTCCGGCACCTCGGATTCTCCGCCCACGATGCGCCCGCGGCGCTGCGCCTGATGGATGCGCTCGACCTGGACAGCGTACTTTTTCCGGTGAATGCGAACGCGTGGGAGAACGGCGGATTCGGCCCGCAAATTCTGGCCAGGGCGAAATCCAAGGGCATGGCGCGAATGGCGCTCAAGGCACTGGCCTTTGGCAAGTGGCCCGCGGGTCTGCCCGAACACGATCGCAAGTATCCGAAGTGCTGGTATCAACCTATCGACGATCGGGAGATGGCCCGGCTGGCGCTGCGGTTCACGCTGAACCAGGAGGTCACCGCGGCGATTCCACCGGGCGACGAACGCATCTTCGACTTGGCCCTGGAACTGGCGTCCGCGCCACTGCCGAAGCTGAGTGGCACGGAGCTGGCGGATTTAAAAACCAGAATCGCCACGCTGGAACCGGTCTTCCGCGCGTAAGCTGAGCCCAGACAAAGGTCTGCTCCGCCCCGTTATGCGCCATTTCGGCCTAATGGCGGACGAGCACCATCCCCATGACCGCGGTTCCGAGCAGGGCGGAACTGGAACAGAGGACGGCGGCGTTAACCAAGCGATGTTTGCGGCGAGTGTTGCGGGAGAGCCGGAGAACCTGCTCGGCGCGTACACGGTGATCTTCGGTGCGGTTCGCCAGGCTTTGACGGATGTTCTCCACATAAGCCAAGCCATCCACGGGAAGGTTTGCGATGTTGCCGAAGAAATAGATTCCGGGACGGGAGTCGCGCATGCCGCGGCTCCAAAGCGCGAGCACGCAAAGGAACGCACCCGCGAGGTAGAGCGCCAGCACAACTCCTATCCCTAACAGGTTGAGCCACGGCGACCCGGCCTTCCAAATCTCGGTCTCGGCTTTCAACACGACGGACCCAAGGAGGATGGCCAGGAAAACTCCGGTGAAGGCGAGGATGGCCTGCGCTTTGGCGTCGGCCTGTTTATACCACTCGAAGGTCCTGGCCTGGATAGTATCGAGGAAGAGGTCCTCGGGCGGGCGCTCGGCGGCGGAGGACGATGGTTCGGTGAACTTGCTCCAGGCGACTCGGAGTTCGTGCCGAGCTGTCCGTATCCGGGCCGTTAGGTCGTTCGCGGCGGCCTCGATGCGAAGCGCCGGCGCGACGCATGCGCCGCGGAGTAGCGCCTCCCGCATGGCGCCGGCTAAATCCTGGCAGGGAGCCTCGGAACATTCCAGGGCCTCGTGGCAAGCCGACAGCGCGGCGCGCATAGCGGAGGCATCAAGGGGTCTGGCTTCGAGGGCCTCGAAGGCGGCGGCCGCCGGCTCCAAGCACCGAGCCACGTTGTCCGCGTAACTCCGCATGATGGCCGGGAGAGCGTTGCTCTCAACGCCGGCCGCCACGGGCACGCACAGGTCCTTCGCCGCCTGGCGGGCCGCGGCGAAGCTGGTTAGCAATGAACGGAAGGCCAACGGCATGCTCTCTCGCTTTGAGCCGGAAGTGTATCACGCACCCACGGCCTTCGGCATGGGAACGTCGCACGGGAATCTGGATTGGGTGAAACCCGAACCTCGTGTTACCTGCCATCTTCGTTTCAGACACCCGCCGTGCCGTAACGTCAGTTGCGTTTGCGCCGGGCCATCCACAGCAGTGCCCCGATTATCAAAAACGGCGGGAGCAGCAGGATCAGGATGCCGTGATTCAGT
>DOZZ01000185.1:4173-4983 GCA_003517725.1 Bryobacterales bacterium
AGACGATGGCCAACGCCACCATGCGCGACTTCTCCGCCGTGCGCTGCGCCACCAGCATCATAATGCTGGCTGTGATGGCGAACATGGTCATCGCCACGCTCATCAGGCCCGAGGGAAAGTGGAAGGCTTTGGGCCAGAACGGGGCCTCGATGCGCAGGTAGAAGTAGACCACCAGCAGGGTCAGGAAGACGGCGAAGTCGGCGGCCAGAAAGAGCAGGAACATGCGCCGCCGCGGGGTTATTTTGGGAATCATCCGGCGTAGAGGAACAGCAGCATCAGGCAGATCCAGAGCCCGTCGAGAAAGTGCCAGAAGACGCTGCTGACGGCCACGGCGGTGCGCTTCGACGGGCCCAGGCGGTAGCGGAAAGCCTGCCACCCCACGTACAGCAGAGCGATGATGCCGCCGATCGCGTGGACCGCGTGGACCCAGGTTAGGACGTAGAAGAACGAATGGCTGGGGTTCGTGTTCAGCAGCACGCCCTGCGCGCGCAACTGCATCCACGCGATGGATTGGCCGCCGAGGAAAGCCATGCCGAGCAGGGTGCCGGCAGTCCACCACCAGTTGAAAGCGCGGCGGTGTCCATGATTCAGCTGGCGGCGGGCGATATCGATGGCGACGCTGCTGGCCAGCAGGATGGCGGTGTTGGGATAGAGGATCCAGGGCACCGGCATCTGCTTCCAGTCGTTGCCCAATCCGCGGCGGACCACCAGCGCGCTGACCAGAGCCAGGAACGTCATGCAGCTGGCGAGCATCAGGATCGCGATGCCGATCAGGGATGTTTTGCGGTCGCCTCCGCGGTCATTGGAGTG
>DOZZ01000185.1:5164-6149 GCA_003517725.1 Bryobacterales bacterium
AAGCCTACACTACAGGTTAGTCGGCGGGCTGGTTTTGCATGCGGAAATTGCTGCCGCTGTATTCGGAAGGGCCGCAGTAGACTTGCGCGATCGGTTGGGTGGCCCACTCGAGAGTGACGGCCCGCCATGGGTTGGCGGGAGCCAGACGTCCCCAGCGCATGCTGCCAAATAGGTTGATCAGAAACAGGATTTGCGCGGCGGCCGTGGCGTAGGCCGCCAGCGTGATGAAGCGGTGCAGCGGCATCAGGGGAGTGAGGAAGTCGAAGCTGGTGAAGTCGGCGTAGCGGCGGGGATTGCCCGCCATGCCCAGGAAATGCATCGGTAAAAAGATGGCGTGGACGCCCACGAAGGTGAGCGCGAAATGCCAGCGGCCCAGGCCGTCGTGCATCATGCGGCCGAACAGCAGCGGAAACCAATAGTGGGTGGCGGCAAAGATGGAAAACAGCGCGGCGACGCCCATGATCAGGTGAAAATGCGCGACCACGAAGTAGGTGTCATGGAAGTATTGGTCCATCAGCGGCTGCCCCAGCACGATGCCGCTGAGGCCGCCGGTGACGAAGACCGAGACGAAGCCGAGGCAGAACAGCATGGGCGTGGAGAACCGCAGGTGGCCGCCCCACAGCGTGCCGAGCCAGCCCAGCGTCTTCACCGTGGAAGGCACGCCGATCGCAAGTGTCAGCACCGAGAAGGCCAGCACCGAATACGGGTTGATGCCGCTGATGAACATGTGATGGCCCCAGACCAGCAGGCCGATCAGGGCAATCGCCAGCGTCGAGAGCACCATCGCGGGGTAGCCGAAGACGGGCTTGCGCGAGAAATCCGAGAGCAGCTGGCTGACGATGCCCATGCCGGGCAGGATCGCGATATAGACCTCGGGGTGTCCGAAAAACCAGAAGAGGTGCTGCCACAGCAGGGGCGAGCCGCCGCTGTGGGCCAGCGCCTGGTCGCCCACCAGCAGCCCGGCCGGCAGAAAGAAGCTGGTGCC
>DOZZ01000185.1:6194-12649 GCA_003517725.1 Bryobacterales bacterium
AACCAGAAGAGGTGCTGCCACAGCAAGGGCGAGCCGCCGCTGTGGGCGAGCGCCTGGTCGCCCACCAGCAGCCCGGCCGGCAGAAAGAAGCTGGTGCCCGCCAGTCGGTCGAGCAGGATCAGGCCGCAGGCTGGTAGCAGGACCGAGAAGGCCAGCAGCGCCAGCATGGCCGTGACAAACCAGCTCCAGCAAGTCAGCGGCATGCGGAACAGCGTCATGCCGGGGGCGCGCAGGTCGATAACCGTCGCCAGAAAGTTGATGGCGCTCATCAGGGAGCCCAGGCAGAAGACGGCGATGCTGCAGAACCAGAGGGTCTGGCCGGCGCCTTGGCCCGGGCCGGCGATGGCTCCGACCGCGCTTAACGGCGGGTAGGCGGTCCAGCCCGAGAGCGGACCGCCTCCTTCGGCCAGGAAGGAGGCGATCAGCAAGAGGAACGATGCGGCCGTGGTCCAGAACGAGAGCATGTTGAGAAACGGGAAGGCCATGCGGCCGGCGCCCAGCTGCTCCGCCAGCACCAGATTGCCGAAGGCGTTTTGCGGCGCCAGCGTCAGCACGAAAAAGATCATGAGCGTGCCGTGCAGCGTCAGCAGGGAAAGATAGAGTTCCGGGGTCATGACGCCGCCAGACGCCCCGGTGGGCCAGAGCCGGGCAAACCACGAGACTTGGGCGCCGGGCTGGGTCAGGTGGAAGCGCATCAGCAGCGAAAGCAGCGTGCCGGCCACGACGGCCAGCAGCGAGAGAAAAAAATATTGGCGGGCGATGACGCGGTGGTCGCGATTGAAAATGCGTTGGAAGATCACCGGGCGGCCGTTCGCGGCGATGCCTTCCAGGCCTGGTAGTCGGCTTCGCTCAGCACCTGCAGCAGGCTGTGCATCTGGCTGTGGCCGAGGCCGCAGAGTTCGGCGCAGGCAATCTCATAGGTGCCGGGGCGATTGGCCTGAAAGCGGTAGGGGATGCGCATGCCGGGGACGATATCCTGCTTCAGACGCAGTTCGCGCACGAAGAAGTCGTGAATCACGTCGCGGGATTCGAGCATGAGGGTGACGGGGCGGCCGGCTGGAACGCGCAGCGTGGAGGCGACGACATCGTCGGCGGCATTGGCGTCGCGCAGGTCCAGGCCGATGGGGTTGAGAGCGGCGTCGTTGATGAGCGCGATGTCGGTCTTGCCAAAGCGGCCGTCGGGCCCGGGATAGCGAAAGTTCCAGGCGAACTGGTGCGCGTAAACTTCGATGACCTCGGGCGGTTGCGCCGACGGCGTAGCAGACCAGGCGCGCGCGCCGGTGATGCCGAGAACGGTGAAGATGCCGGCCACCACGGCGGCCGCCGCGCCTTCGACCAGGGCTGAACGGCGCGCACCCGGCATGCGGCCCCGAAGGAGGATAAAGACGAGCAAGCCTTGCGCCAGCAGAAACAGCGGGCCCAGCAGCAGCAGGTTCAGGCGGAATTGGGAATCGTAGAGCAGCGCTTCCGGTGAGAGCGCCGGAGGGAACCAGGCGGGCGGTAGAAAGAACAGCGCGACGGCCGCCGCCGTGACGACGCCGATAAGAAGACCAGCCAGCATGTTGCGCCCTACCAGTATAGACAGCGGGATGGGCGCGTTATGGGCAGTGTTTACGCCGGGGCGGGCAGCGTCAGGGCTGCCTTGCCCAGCGATTTCTGGAGCGTCGCGGTGGCGCCGTCCGGATCGAGGCCGCGAGCGATCGATACCTCCGAAACCAGCATGTGCCGGGCGCGGTCGAGCATCTTCTTTTCGCGGAACGACAGGGGTTTGTCGGCCTGCAGAATAAGGAGGCCTTTCATCACCTCGGCGATTTTCAGCAGGTTGCCGCTCTGCATCTTGTCGCTATTGATTTTGAAACGGCACTTCCAGTCGCTACAGTTGACGCAAACGCCTGTCGATAGGTAGCTCAGGACGCGGTTGATTTCCGAATTCTGAGTGATTTTGCGTAACCCAATGTGCTCCACGTTAGAGACTGGAACCATCACGGTCATGCTGGAATAGGCGAGTCGAAGCTGGTAGAACTGCTCGAACTGGTCGCCGAAATTGCGGACGCTGATATTTTCGATCGTTCCTACCCCTTGGTTGGGATAGACGACTTTTTCACCGATCTCGAAGGTCATACGCGGTCCCCCCATGTAAACACCGGCGTTAAGTTTGTATTGTTCGATGCAAATACAAAAGCTCATCCATCGTAAGCTCAAGTAAATTTAATGTCAAGCTCCGGATTAAGCCATTGAATCGATAGGGTTTTATGCAGACCACAAAAATTATTGATCAGGCGACTGTTATAAGAGGGACATTCAGGCATCTCGACATCCACCTCGAGGAGGTGTTACTAGTAGCCGGATTGTTTAAAGGAGCGGGCGGTAGGCCGCCGCTCTTCCAAAAGGAGCCGCCGGAGACTGCGCAAATCGTTCAAAAGGCAGGCGCTGGCGGACATCTGGGAATGCAGCTTTGACAGCTTAAATTTAACCAGCTGGAGCGCCTCGAGACGGCGTTGCGCATCGTCCGCGTCGGCCAGCGCGATTTCGGCGCTGACGTCCATCTCCGCTTCGGCGATGGCCTCGATCAGGAGTTCAATGTAGTGGTGGGAATTCTCAATGCTGTCGAACGGGGTGTCGGACCGATAGTTCACGAGGTTCCTCCTCCCGACGCTCACCACGGAGCGGTTGGTTAGCCCCCATTGTGGCATAGCCAGCAGCTTGGGGGATTGTAGGATGTCGTGCTAATCTAAATTTTGTCCCATCGCGGGGACGTAGTTCAGTTGGTTAGAACGCCTGCCTGTCACGTAGGAGGTCGCGGGTTCGAGTCCCGTCGTCCCCGCCACTCCTAAAAATTCAAAAAAAAGGCGTCCAGCGAGGCTCGTTGGACACCTTTTTTGCCTGCCTAAGCATCGGTGGCCGAGAACTTCGGAAACCAAAAAAGAGGGGCCGAGGCCCCTCTTTTCGTGTTGCGTTGCAAATCAACCGGTGGCCTAGAATACTAGCTTGGCGCCGACCACGACGGTGCGGGCGTTGCTGCTGAAGGTAGCTTCCGGGTTGTTGAAAACGGGCTTGGCGGGATTCAGGTAATTCAGCACGGCCGAACCGGACTGGCGAAAGGAGTCGATCTGGTTCAGGAGTCCGGGGACAAACTGCGGATGGTTCATGACGTTGAGGAAATCACCGAACAGATCGAACCGCAGGCGCTCGGTGATCGAGAAATGCTTGACTAACGCCAGATCACAGTTGTTGATGTGGCGGGTGGCCAGGGTATCGCGTCCACCCGTGGCCCAGGCTCCCCTGCCTGCCGTGATGTAGCGGGCGTTGGGATTATTGGCCACATACGCGACGATGGCGCCGGCCGAATTCTTGAGTGCCCTTACGCCACTGCCGGTGCCGTCCACTCCCGCCGGGTTGACGACCACGCGGTCACCCGCGGTATCGCCATTCAGGTTGGTGTCCACCGTGCTCTGCACGGTGGCGTATTCGGGGCTTTCGAAGGTATACAGCGGGGAGACTTCCCAGTTGCCGACGACGTTTTTCAGGAGCCAATTACGGTCCTTGAAGAAAGGCACGTCGTAGATTAACGCCAGCGTGAAGCGATGCCGCCGGTCGAGCGGCGAGGTGGATCGGTCGCCACGCAGGTTCTGGAAATCCTGGGCGCGTCGCGGCGTCAGGCGGGTGGTGAAGAAATCCGCGGTGCTGTCGTCGATCAGGTGGCTCCAGGTGTAGGCGGCCTTGAAGAGCAGGCCGGCGGAAAAGCGCCGATCCAACTGCAGGGCGAGGCCGTGATAGATGGAGTTGCCTACGGGCGAGAACTGCGTGATGGCGTTCGTAAAGCCGGCCGCCGCGAACTGCGGCACCGTGTTGGACCCGGCGCTGAGCTGCGGCAGCGTCACGGCGAGCGAATCGAGCTGCGCCTGGCTGGGCGCCTGCAGGTAGGTCGGCAGGTAGCGCGTCGAGGAGGTCTTGGGNNGAAAGCTGGCCGGTGGGGGCGTTGGGAAGAATAGCACCATTCTTCAGGAAATTAGCGCAGCACACGCCGTCGCCCGTCACGTCCGCGGTGGAACCGAATTGCGGCGGCAGCGACAGGATGCCGATGTTGTCGTAGAGGACGTCATATGCCATGCCAAAGCCGGCGCGAATCGACGTGGTGCCGGAGGTGCCGGGGGAATACGCGATGCCGATGCGCGGCGCAAAGTTCTTATACTGCGGCTGAGGCTTCTGGAACACCAGCACGCCTGGCGTATCGGCGATGGCGTTCAAATTCTGGAGGCGCTCCTGGTACGGTACGCTCGTGAATTCGTAGCGGACTCCGATGTTGACGGTCAGGTTGGGGCGGGCTCGCCAGCTATCGTTAAGGTAGCCATACAGATTCGTCTGATCGCCGTAGTAGGTGGCGTTACCCAGGCTGCGCTGTGCCAGGTTATCCGGCGTTACATCCAGAAGGAACAACTCAGTATTGTTGTAACTATACTCGCCGCGGGAGCGCTGGGTGAACTGCTGGGGGCTAATGTACTTGCGGCCCTCGAAGCCGACCTTGATGGTGTGGCGGCCCTTGACCCAGCCAACGTTATCCGTCAACTGATACAGATTCTGGATGGTGAACTGCGGGGCGCCGTCGTCGGGGCCAATATCCAGATTGAGGTCATTCAAAACGATGTTCGGGAACTGGTCGAGGCCGGGGTATTTGAAGTTGCCCGCGCTAATGTTGTTATTGTAACGGTTGTAGCCAAGACGCAATTCGTTGGTCACGTTCGGCGTGAAGTTGTGGTACTCGGTCAGCGTTCCGATGTAATAGGTGGCCGTGGTCGGCAGATAGAACGCGGGCAGCGTGGCGGCGGTATCGATGCCGCTCGATTTGTTGTAGATATAGCGTCCGCGCAGTTGGTCGCGCTCCGATGGGTTATAGTCCACCGAGACTACGGAGGCATAGCTGTTCACAAAATTGGGGGAGGCCAGCGGCAGAATGCCCAGCGGCACTTTGACGCCGGCGACCGTCAGCACATCACCGCTAGGGGTGGGAGCCGGGGTGGCGTATTGCTTGAACACAGCCAGGTTGCCCTGGGAAATGCCGGGGATGGTGGCCAACGTGGCGAAACCTTGAGCCGTGGGCGTAAACACATTCGACGACTGCGAACTGGCTAGGCCCACCGGGTTGTACTCGAACACGCCGTAGTAGAAGAGCTTATTTTTGAGAATCGGTCCGCCGACACTGGCGCCCATGCGGTTGCTGTCAAAACGGTTGTTCTTTTTGAAACCCTGGTTCTGCAGCGACTGATCGATGGCGTTCAGATTGCGGTTCTGCAGGTAATCGTAGGCGGCGCCGTGGAGCTGGTTGGTGCCGCTCTTCACGATGGTGTTAAACTGGCCGCCCGAGGAATGCCCGTACTCCGGCGAGAACTGGTTTTGGAGCAGCGTGAATTCGGCGACGGCGTCGTTCGGAATCGTCACCAGCGGTCCCGTGACCGCCTTGCTGTTGTTATCGATGCCTTCAATGGCGAAGTTGTTGTTACGCGGACGCTGTCCGCCCACCGAGGGTCCGGTGCCCGAGCCAACGCCGCCGCTGCTGGCGACGCCAGCGCTCAATAACGAAAGATTCAGGACGCCCAAACCCAGGCCCGCCGTGGGCAGATCCGCAATGGCTTTGGCGTCATAGGTGTTCTGCACCTGGGCGGTGGTGGTATCGATGGTCGCGGCGGCTTCCTGCACGTCCACGGAACTGGTTACCTGACCGATCTGCAACGTGACGTTGGCGGTGGCGGTCTTATTCAATTCGACCGAAACGCCGTTTAAGGAGGACGGGGAGAAGCCGGCGGCGCTCACCAGAATGTTGTATTTGCCGATGGGCAAGTTGGTGAAACGGTAATCACCGGAGCTGCCGCTGGTGGTGTTGGTCCGAATTCCCGTGGCCGGGTTTTCCGCCGTAACCGCGGCATTGGGCACCACCGCGCCCGTAGCGTCGATTACCGTGCCCACGACGTCCCCGCTGACCGACTGGGCGAAGCTTGTGACCGGCGCAAACACCATCAGGGTAAGGATGGCAAGCGCCAGTAGATAACGCAGGGCTTGTGGCCCTTGGACAATTGTCTTCATGAGAACTAACCATAGCAAGTCAAGACCCATCTGACAAATGCATAAAAAACCAACAACTTACCCCATTTTATATAGAGCGCGTGCGAGATTTCTTCCAAATGCCATATTCCTGGAAGCATTTATAATTCGTTTGGCAGTAGCGGAGTCCCCACCTCGCCGTGGGTGCTGCCTGGCCAAATTCAACCACTCAAGGCATTTCTCGCCGATTCCCGCTCAATCCATCCGTATGTGGCAGCGGCCCATCGCCTTTAGTAGGCAAAGACAATGCCATCTTTAGCGGTGCGATTTCCCTGGCTCCAGCAACGTGAGATTACACAGTTGTGGCGCACGCGCTCTTGTCCATCCGGCTGTAAAAAGCGCGGAGAACTGGCCTTGGT
>DOZZ01000185.1:12972-14060 GCA_003517725.1 Bryobacterales bacterium
CCGAGTAGATCTGCTGGAAGGCGCCGATCATGGTATTGAACTTCCACCACTTCAGGGCGTAGTAACCGTACGCTTTTACGGTTTTCGGGCGGTCGGTGCCAAGCGGCCCGTTGATGGCCCTGCCCTGAGCGTCGAAATTTTATTTCAAATCTTTCATAGAAAACCGACGGGGGCTCTGTCCCGTACCGTGCGATATTCACTCGGACGATTTAGGCGGCGCTCTCGAGGGCGCAGCCCACCTGCAGCAGCAGTTTTTCGGCGAAGGGACGAGCCACGATCTGGAGCCCGATGGGCAGGTGTTCGGCGGTGAAGCCGGCGGGAATCGAGAGAGCCGGCACGCCTAGCACGTTCAGCGCCCGCACCAGGCGCGTGGAGGCCATGCGGGTGTCCTCCGCCTGACCGTCAATGTCGACGGTGGCCGCGCCGATGCGGGGCGCCCCGATGGGCGCGGTAGGAGTGAACAGCACGTCAACCTCGGCTACGGCCGCGGCAAAGGCGCGTTGCATGCCGCGCCGCAGGCGCTGGGCGTTGATGTAATCCGCGGCCGGCAGGAAGCGGCCCTGGTCGAGCAACAAGCGCACATCGTCGCCAAATTTATCGCGCTGGTGCAGGTGTTTTTCGAACAGCGCGGAGGCCTCGCTCATGAGGATGACGCGGCCCACGGCATTGATGGCGGCCATGTCGGGGACGTCGACCGGAATGATGACAGCGCCCAGGCGCTGGGCCCTGGCGGACATGCCGTGGATGGCGTCCGAGACGCCGCGATCCAACCGGTCGAAGAAGAAATTGCGGGGCCAGCCGATGCGCAGGCCGTCGAGGCGGGCGCTGGGCTTCGGCCGGTAATCCTCGACAGGCTGGCGCGAGGAACTGTCGTCGCGCGAGTCGTGGCCGGCGATGGCGTTGAGCACCAGCGCGGCATCCTCGACGGAGTTGGTGAGCGGGCCCATGTGGTCGAGGCTATAATCGAGCGGCATCACGCCGTAGCGGCTGACGCGGCCGGACGTGGGCTTGAGTCCGACGATGCCGCAGAAGGCAGCGGGAATGCGGATGGAGCCGCCGGTATCGCTGCCCATGGCGGCCAGTGCCAT
>DOZZ01000185.1:14240-14991 GCA_003517725.1 Bryobacterales bacterium
AGATGCCATAGGCCAGTTCATGCAGCCCGGTTTTGCCAAGCAGCACCGCGCCGGCTTCGCGCAGTTTCGTGGTAACGGCGGCATCGTGGTCCGGCACGTACCCGCTAAACAACGGCGAACCGCAGGTGGTGCGAATGCCGCGGGTGCGGAAGACGTCCTTGAGCGCGACGGGAACGCCGTGCAGCGGACCGCGGTCGTGGCCGGCCGCGAGTTCCTGGTCGGCGGCGGCGGCCTGCGCGCGGGCCAGGTCGGTGGTGACGGTGATGAAGGCGTTAAGTTCGGGCCGCGCGGCGATCTGATGCAGGCACTCGGTGGTAAGTTCGAGCGAGGAGACGCGGCGGGCGCGCAAGGCAGCGGCAGCCTCGGCGATGGTCATGCGGGCTCCCCGGGCTGGTCGGATTGGGCCATGGCCTCTTCGGATGGGATGAGAGCCGGCTCAGTCTCATGCGGCAGGGCGTTAGCGAGAGGGCGAAAGGCCGC
The DNA here is from genome assembly GCA_003517725.1 of Bryobacterales bacterium. Classification (GTDB taxonomy): domain Bacteria; phylum Acidobacteriota; class Terriglobia; order Bryobacterales; family Bryobacteraceae; genus DOZZ01. Next base: position 14,721 of record DOZZ01000185.1, read on the forward strand.
CTCGAGGGCGTCCAGCACGGGCGCGATGCGCTCGAGTTCAGCGTCGGTGAGCGGGAATTGGCGGGCGTGCGCGATGGAGCGCCAGTCTGGCATGCCCCATATTATATGGACTGGCGCGGCGATCTAACGTGGAGACCCGTGGGCCATGAACGCGGACCGATCTTTACCTCTATCAAGCAGCAAAGGACCCGGGTCTGACTCCTTTTTCGCCGCTCTTGCGAAAAGGCTGTCAGACCTAAATTATCGAAACGGTCGCGCAGCGCCGGATCCG
>DOZZ01000185.1:15158-15812 GCA_003517725.1 Bryobacterales bacterium
TCTTGGAACCGCCTAAGACCTCAACAGGCTTTGTCGCCAAAACCTTCTCCTTGTCAAACAGGATAAGGACATATCGGCCAGGGGCCATACCGATCAGATGAAAACTGCCTGTGCGATCAACAGCGTTCTCTATGACATCGCCTCCAAACACGGAAACCAAGCGCACCCAAAGATCTGCCTTGCTCCCGGAACCCCAAGAAACAGAACCAGCGATTTGGGAACGCTTAGCTGAATGAGGGTAGCCTAATACGAGACCTAGCCGATAAACAAGCTGCTGCTGATAAACGCCGATCTTCTCGCGCCGTATTTCGAATCCCGGAGCGCGTGCTTCGACCTCGTAAAGACCGAATGGGACCCGCTCCAACAGAACCTCTCCCTTGGAACCTGACAAACCGGTCAACCTTTGCTTTGGCCCGATGCTTGTAAGAACTACTTGTGCCCGCTCGAGCGGCTCCCCGAAGGTTGTCGAGACAATAAAAGTGAGGCGAGCTGTTTCGGAATTCTCAGCCGATTGAAAAGCAGATAGAGTGCCTGTCAGCAACACTAAGATGGCGGCTCCATAACGCATCAGGAGTTGCCTTTGGCTTTGAAACAGTCTTTAGTAAGCTTGTCCACGATGTTACTTAACAGAGGCGCCTTAAGATGAACGCGCAT
>DOZZ01000087.1:0-5571 GCA_003517725.1 Bryobacterales bacterium
AATGCCATGAAGATCCATTGGAAAAAATATCAGGATGCCATCAGCGAGCTGATCCTGAACCTGCTGCCGGGGGACAAGCGCTTCGCGGGTTATCTGATCAGCTACGGCAACACGCCGGAGCTGCAGGTCAACACCACCACCGACTCCGAGCCGCTGGTGCAGAAGCTGGCGCTCATGAAGCCCGGCGGCGGCGCCGCGCTGTACGATGCCATCTACATGGCGTGCTCGTCGCGCGCCCTGGTCAAGGGCGAGCCCTATGAACCGCGCCGTATCATCGTGATCATCGGCGATGGCCACGATAATGCCAGCAAGCACACGCTGAACGAAGTGCTGGAGGTGGCGCAGAAAAATCTGGTGACCATCTACGGCATGAGCACCGCGGCGTTCGGTTTCAAGAGCGAAGGCGAAGAGACGCTGACGCGCATCGTTGAAGATACCGGCGGCCGCGTCGAGTATCCGCTGAATACACTGTATAAAGATGTTTCGGGATTTCTCTCCACGCCGTCCGACGAGGGCAACTACGCGCTGAAGGTGGGCACCGGCGGCTATGCCGGCGAGATCTCGTCGAACATCTTCAAAGCCGTGACTAACATCGCCGGCGAAGTCACGACGCAGTATATTCTGCGCTATATCCCGGACACCGGCGGCGACACCGCGAAGTCGGCGGCCAAGCAGTTCCGCAACATTAAAGTCGCGGTGGACCTGCCCGGCGTGAAGCTACGCTATCGCAAGGGCTACTTCCCGGTCAACTGAACCAAAGCCTCTCGCCGCAAAGCCGTGATCGACGCGTTTCGTGCTCCTCGAAGATGGTCGGGCTAAAGCCCTTCGCACGCTAAAGACGTGCCCCACAGGTGCGTGGCCGGGGGCCTGTGGCTGCTCCGCTAAACGCTTTCAGGCGTCGGGTGCTCGTAGCCTTGCCGATAAGGCCGCCGCAGCAGGCGATTGGCCTCGGCATCGTTCACCACCTGGCCGCGCGCCGGGTCCCATTGCAATGACCGGCCCAGCTTCATCGACAGGTTTGCCAGGATGCAACTGGCGGTCGAGATGTAGCCCTGTTCAATGTCGGCCACCGGACGGCTGCGGTTGTCGATGGCGCGCAGCAGGTCTTTCATGTGGCCGCGAATGGCCGGCGCCACGTGCTTCTCGAGCTCCTTCTCGGTCTTGTCTTCGGGATACTGCTCGAGCTCCATGGTGACGTCTTTGTGCACCGGCGTGCCGCTCGCGGGCTTGAAGTCGTAGTTCCACACGTTGGCCTTGAGCGTGCCTTTGTCGCCATAAAACGTCGCGCCCCAGGCGTTCTTCGGGTCGGGGTCGGGCGCATCGCCCCAAGTGCGGTGCTGCCACACCACTTTGACATCGCCGAAATCGAAAGTGGCGGATTGCGTGTCCGAGATATTGGCTTTGCTGGCTTTGTCCACCAGGATGCCGCCGCTCGAGTAGACTTCGCGGGGCCAGCCCAGGTTCATCATCCAGCGCGTCATGTCGAGCATGTGGACGCACATGTCGCCGACGATGCCGTTGCCGTACTCCATGAAGGCGCGCCAGCCGCGCGGATGCACCAGCGAGTTGTAGGGGCGCATGGGCGCGGGCCCGGTCCAGCGCTCGTAATCGAGGTTCGGCGGCGGCGCGGTGTCCGGCGGATTGGCGGTAGCGCGCATGTGGTAGTAGCAATAGATCTCGACCAGCGCAATTTTGCCGAGCTTGCCAGGCTGCACGATGGTGTCGCGGGCCTCGATCAGGTGCGGCGTGCTGCGGCGCTGCGTGCCGATCTGCACCACGCGGTTGTACTTGCGGGCGGCGGCCAGCATGGCTTGGCCCTCGACGATGTCGATGCTGATGGGCTTCTGGCAGTAGATGTCGACGCCGGAGCGGCAGGCCTCGATCATGGTCAGCGCGTGCCAGTGGTCGGGCGTGGCGATCAGGACCATGTCCAGATCTTTTTGGCGCAGCATCTCGCGGTAATCGGAGTAGGTTTTTGGGCGCTTGTGCGAAGCCTGGCGCGTGGCGGCCATGTCGGCGGCGCGGGCCAGCATGTCGCGATCCACATCGCAGAGGGAAACGATCTCGACCGGCTCGACCTGCACCAGCCGGAACAGGTCGGACTTGCCATACCAGCCGCAGCCGATCAATCCGACGCGGCGGCCCGAGCGCGTGGCTGCCGGCAGCGTACGGCTCAGAGCGCCGGCGGCGGTAGTTTGCAAAAATTGACGTCGATCCATGACGCCCAGCAGTATATCGCGGCTGACTTAATCGGAAGCGGGGAAGTGGTGGCCGTGTCGCGCGAGATCGATGCGCCGGCCCTTGAAGTCCACGCCCTCGGCCGCCAGCCGCAAGCGCTGTTCGAGGCCCGGCTCGCCGCTCAGCCGGACCACGCCGCCGGCGCCGACGACGCGGTGCCACGGCACAGTGGAAGAGGATCGCAGTGCCCAGACCACCTGGCGCGCGCAGCCGGGATGCCCGGCCGCGGCGGCGATGGCGCCATACGTCGCGACCTTGCCGCGGGGAATGCTGCTGACGACCTGCAGAATGTCGCGAAACACCTGCCCGTAATTTTAAGATAGTCACGCATGCTTCCGGGATCTGAAGATTACATGCGGCAGGCGATTGCCCTGGCCGTCGATAACGTGGCGAAAGGGGGCGGCCCTTTTGGCGCGCTGGTGGTCAAGGCCGGGCAGGTGATCGCGACCGGCGTAAACCAGGTGACCGCGACCAATGACCCGACCGCGCATGCCGAGGTGACGGCAATCCGCGGGGCGTGCCGCGAGCTCAACACGTTTCAATTGGACGGCTGCGAGCTCTACTGCAGTTGCGAGCCATGCCCGATGTGTCTGGGCGCGATCTACTGGGCGCGTCCGGAGCGCTTCTATTTTGCGGCGACGCGGCAGTCAGCCGCCGCCGCGGGCTTTGACGACGCGTTCATCTACGACGAGATGAAACTGTTCCCGGAGCGGCGCGCCATTCGCGGAGTGCTGCTGTTGGCCGAAGAGGGCCGCGCGGCATTCGAAGAATGGGAGCGGTGCGTCGGCAAAGCGCTGTATTAAGAGAAACCGGTTCTGCCGTGTAGTTACTGCACGTATTCGAAGCGGTTCACGATTACTTCGACCCGAGTCCGGTTGGTCGGCGCTTTGCCGTTGAACAGCCACAGGTTCATGCGCGCGTTTTCGCCGCCCGGCAGCGGAATACCCGGCACATTGGTGTAGTTGAAACTGGCGAAAGGCGCAGTCGCCGGCGGATAGGCCACGCCCGCCCAGCTCTGGAACAGCACGCTCGCGCTCTGCCAGTCAAAGGCATGCGTGCTCTGCGTCAGTCCCGCCGGCTCAACAAATACGTACTGGTTGCCGGCCACGTTGTAGGGCTGCACCGTATATTGCGCATTGCGGTTGGCCGCGTTGCCCCAGCGCGCGAATTCGATATCCAGCTCGCGGTGGTTGTAATCGGGAAGGTCGTCCCAGGTGAACAGGCCCAGCACCACGTTCGGATCCAGATTGTCCACGGGAGAGTCCAGGTAGAACCTGTAATTGCCATAACCCAGCGACTGCGTCAGCACTACTTCGGCGCAATACCACTTACCGCGCGAATACGTGATGGCCAGGTGCAGCCGTCCAGTACTGTCGACCCATACATTGTTGCTGCTGTCCGAAAATAGGTTAGGCCCCGGGCCCACCGGCGACGTCGCCTTCTTGATGTTCCAGGTGTAGCCCGAAAACGTAATGGTTTTGGCGCTGCCCACCGCAGCCAGCAGGCAGCCGAACAGCAGCAATTTGAAAGCGTTCATACGGCTCATCTTCTTTAATCACTTAATCCAGACGGATAGCCCCCGATCATACACCAGCCTCGTCATTGTTGCCTCGAAGCTCTTCTGCTTCTATACTTCGGCTGACACCATGCATCCCGACCCAACACAACAACACGATCCACCCCTGAGCCCAGACGACCTCGCCGCGCTGCGCCGCGTCTGCTCCCCAACGATTGCCAACGCCATCGAGACATTCGACCTGAGGCCCCGCACCGAAGGAGTGACCAACTCCGGCATCCGCTGCCTGTTCCCGGCCTTGGGCGCCGTCGTGGGGTATGCTTCGACGGCCCTGATCATGTCAGGACAGCCGGCTGCCCAAAAGCGCCTCGTCTCGCGAACCGCCTATTGGGAGCACATACGTAGCGCGCCCGGGCCGCGCATCAGCGTGGTACAGGATCTCAGTGCCGAACCGGGCGGCGCCTACTGGGGCGAGGTCAACTCCAACATACACCTGGCTCTGGGCAGCCTCGGGGTCATAACGAATGGAACGGTGCGGGATTTAGAAGAAGTCCAGCGCACCGGCTTCCATTTTTTTTCGAGCGGCGTAAGCGTGTCGCATGGCTTCGCTCACCTGGAAGACTTCAACCGCCCTGTTAAAATTTTCGGCATGACCGTGTACCCCGACGACCTCATCCACGCCGACCGTCATGGCGCGGTGGTCATCCCGCGCTCGATCGCTCACAAGGTGCTGGACGCAGTGTCGGAAATCGAACGGGCCGAAAGGCGCATCATCGATCTCTGCACCTCCGATGCATTCTCCGTGGAAGAACTCGATAAGCTGATCTCACCTGCGTATTGAGCCAATGAACAACCTGAATCGAAGAAGTTTCATGCTGGGCGCCTCGTTGACCGCGATGCAGTCGGCGCGCGTGATGGGCGCAAACGATCGCATTGGAGTCACCGTCATCGGTTGCGGTACCCGGGGGCTGTTGGGCGAGGTTCTGCAGTTCTCAAAAGACAGCAACGTCGAAGTGGTCGGCTTGTGCGATACCTGGAAGCAGCAGCGCGAGAAAGCATCCGAAAAGGTAACCAGCACTGGCGCCGCGGCGCCCAAATTATTCATTCACTACCAGGAGGTTCTCGCCTCACCGGCGGTTGACGCCGTTTTGATCTCCACTCCCGATCATCAACACTGCACGCAACTCTCCGCGGCCGTCAAAGCCGGCAAAGATGTCTACGTTGAGAAGCCGCTCGCGATGCATATGAAAGAGCTGCTCGCCGCTGTCGACACCGTCAAGAAAAGCGACCGTGTGGTGCAATGTGGAACCCAGGTACGCAGCTGGGCGCCCTCCGCCGCGGGCAAAGCGTTTATCGGCGTGGGCAGTCTTGGCAACATTTTCAAGATTGAACAATCCAGGAATGGCTATCGCCCGTACTGGCACGGGTACGCCGCGCGCCAGGTCTCGGAGAACGATGTCGATTGGAAAGCTTTCCTGATGCACCGGAAGTACCGGCCGTGGAATGCGGACCAATATGCCGGCTGGATGGGATACCGTGAGTTTTCGCGGGGACCGCACACGCAGTTGATGCCGCACTTCATCGATCTCGTTCACTTCGTAACCGGCGCGCGTTATCCCGAGCGAGTCACGGCGTCGGGCGGCACGTTTCGCTGGAAAGACGCACGCACGGCGCCGGATTCCATCGAAGTCGTGCTGGAGTACAAGGAAGGTTTTCTAGCGCGCTATAACTCCAGCTTTGGCACAAATTCGAATAGTTTTATGAAGTTCTTCGGAACCCGCGGCGCCGTCGATGCGACCCGCTGGAATGCTCCGTGG
>DOZZ01000087.1:5826-6746 GCA_003517725.1 Bryobacterales bacterium
CCTGGGAGCATCCGGTCCGCCTGCGGCTTGCGAGCGGCCAGCCGGTACTGGCCTTGACGATAACCACCAGTAATGTGGAAGCTGCCGCGCTCGCCGCCACGCTGGGCTTCCATTTCCTGTGGGTCGAAATGGAGCACTCGCCGATCACGCTCGAGACGCTGCGGCTCATGGTCCTGGCCACGCGTGGTCTTCCGGCCATGGTCTTCGCCCGCGTGCCTCTGATTGAACTATGGACCGCGAAACGGGTCCTGGACCAGGGCGTTTCCGGCGTCATCTTCCCGTTCACCTCCACACCGGAACTGGCGCAACGGGCGGCCCAGGCATGCCGCTACCCACCCCGCGGTTTGCGCGGGTCAGGCGCGGGACTGGCTACTTCCACATGGCCCGGACGCGGCAGCTACTACGATTCGGCGGATGCCAACGTTCTAACGATTACCGTGATCGAAGAGGCCTGCGCCGTGGAACGCATCGAGGAGATCGCCGCGGTCCCCGGCATCGACGTCCTCTTTATCGGCACCAGCGACCTCTCGTTTTCCCTCGGTCTGCGCGGTGCCCAAAATCATCCGCGCCTGCAGCAGGCCATCGACAAAATCGTGGCGGCGGCCCAACGCCATGGGAAGTTTTTAGGCCGTCCCGCGGCCGGCGCCGAACAAGTTCGTGAGTTCCAGGCTCAAGGCTTCCAGATGTTTCAGTGCACCACGGAGCTGGGCCTCATCGCCGCCGGCGCACGTCAGATCTTGGAACCCCTCGGCATTGCCCCTATCCCTCAGAACCAGCGCGCCTTCTATTGATGTTCGCGCGCCCGTGCTTCAGAAGCGTGGTTATATAATCCCGTCCATGCGTTTATTCGCGTGGTTGTCCTTCGCAGTTCTCGGCGCTGTCCCGATGCAGGCGCTGGACCTGCGGAATGCCGTGATCGT
>DOZZ01000087.1:7033-8863 GCA_003517725.1 Bryobacterales bacterium
CTTCAAATCTCCTCCGCGCCGCGTTATCCACTGCGCGGCCATCAACTCGGCTACCGTCCCAAAGTAAACGCCTACGACGGCTGGACACCGGCCCAATTCGAACAGTACATCCGCGACCTTGCGGTGTTCGGCGCCAACGCCATCGAACTGATTCCGCCGCGCTCCGACGACGATGCGGACAGCCCTCACTTCATGCTGCCGAAGCTCGACATGATGGTGGAAGTCTCGAAAATCTGCGACCAGTACGGCATGGATGTCTGGATCTGGTTTCCGGCCATGGACAAAGATTACTCGAATGCCGCGACAGTCGATTTTGCGCTGAAAGAATGGGATGAAGTATATCGCCGGCTGCCGCGCATCGATGCCATATTCGTTCCTGGCGGCGACCCTGGGCATACCCGCCCCCGGTATCTGATGGCTCTTCTCGAAAAGCAGACGCAGTTGCTTCACAAAACGCACCCCAAGGCGCAAATGTGGGTGTCGCCGCAAAGCTTTTCCACGGAGTGGATGGACGAGTGGTTCCAGTTGCTGAACCGCGGTCCCGAGTGGCTGAGCGGCGTCGTCTATGGACCGCAGGTTCGCATCCCGCTGCCGGAATTCCGGGCGAAGGTGCCGGCCCGGTATCCCATACGGCGCTATCCCGACATCACCCACAGCCGCCAATGCCAATATCCGGTGCCCGATTGGGACGTCGCCTTCGCCACCACGGAAGGCCGCGAGGTGATCAATCCCAGGCCTACGCAGGAAGCTCAAATCTTTCATCTCTACGAGAAATACGCGAATGGGTTCCTGACTTACTCGGAAGGCGTGAATGACGACGTTAATAAGTTCGTCTGGAGCGGCCTCGGTTGGAACCCGGACACGCCGGTCGTCGAAATCCTCCGTGATTTCGGGCGCTACTTCATCGATTGGCGCATGGCTGACGGCTTCGCGCAAGGCTTGCTCTCCCTGGAACGCAACTGGGAGGGCCCGCTCGCCACGAACACTGCGGTCGACACCACGCTCCAGCAGTTTCAAAGCATGGAGCGCAGTGCCTCGCCCCAGGTGCTTGAGAATTGGCGCTTCCAGCAGGCGCTCTACCGCGCTTATTACGATTTCTACACCCGTGCGCGCCTTCTTTACGAAACGCAACTCGAAAGCGCGGCGCTCGAGAAACTGCGGTCCGCGCCGCGCGTAAGCGCGATCCTCGCAACCGGCGAGGCCGAGACCATCTTGAACCGCGCGCTGACCGACCCTCCCGCGCAATGGGCCCGCGCGCGCGTCTTTGAGATGGCGGAAGCTTTGTTTCAATCCATCCGTGCGCAGCTTAGCGTCCCTCGCTACAAAGCGGAAGCTCCGGAACGCGGCGCCAACCTCGACATGATTGACGTGCCTCTCAACAATCGGGGCTGGCTCAACATGCGCTTTGCCGCGATCCGAAAAATGGAGGATGAGCGCGACCGCCTGAAGGCCATCGATGAGATCGTCAACTGGACGAATCCGGGCCCCGGTGGCTTCTATGACGATCTCGGAGACCTCACGTGCCAGCCGCATCTGGTGCGTGGCCTTGGCTTCCATCAGGATCCCGCCAACTTTCAGTCTTCCCTGGTAGGCTTCGCTTTTCGTGGCTCGGGAGGCGCCATGCTTCAAGCGCCGCGCTCCTGGTGGTCCCACGCCGAAACTCTGTATGATGCTCCGCTCCAGATGAGCTATCGCGATCTCGATCCGAATGCGCAATACAAAATCCGCGTAGTCTATGCCGGCGACTCCACGGGCCCGAAGATCCGCCTCACCGCGGGAGCTGACATTGAAATTCACCCTCTGATGCAGCGCCCCATTCCTTTTCGTCCG
>DOZZ01000087.1:9102-9351 GCA_003517725.1 Bryobacterales bacterium
CTGGGCGATAACGGCCGCGGCATGCAAGTCGCGGAAGTGTGGCTGATCAAAAAATAATGGAGCGGGAGACGGGGATCGAACCCGCAACCAACAGCTTGGAAGGCTGTGACTCTACCATTGAGTTACTCCCGCGCGATTTCATTTTAGCGAACTTCAGAAAGGCACGGCCATGGGCAGCGCCAGCGGCGGCTCCAGCAGGAATTCGAGCTGCACCATGCGGGCCACGGCGTCGCGGATGGCCCGCTCCGA
>DOZZ01000130.1:0-482 GCA_003517725.1 Bryobacterales bacterium
TAGCTCCAGCCGTAACCGGCGCGGATCACGGTCTTAGGCGTGAGCTGGTAGGTGACGCCAAGCCGGGGTGCGAAGTTCTTGTAGTTCATGTCCTGAATGCCGTGATCGGAAACGCCGCCGATTCCAAATACGTTGATATTGCCGGTCCGCAGGTCGAGCTGTCCGCCGTTGCCGGCCTTATTCACTTTTTCCGGGAAGACCATTTCCCAGCGCAAGCCGTAGTTCAACTGCAGCTTCGGCGTAACGCGCCAGGTATCCTGCGCATACCAGAAGAACCGCTTCTGGCGCTCCGAGGCAGTGGTGGTGGGGCTCACGTAGCGGCCGAAATGGGTCACTTCGCCGAGCAGGAAAGTTGCCAGACCAAGGCCTTGCTGGGTGCTGCCATTGGCGTCCACTCGCCCGGTGTAGCCGTTATCGAAGCTCAATTCGCCGGCGCGATGGGAATCGCTGGGGACACGAAGATTTAGCGCATAGCGCAGATC
>DOZZ01000130.1:712-1929 GCA_003517725.1 Bryobacterales bacterium
CCAGGCATGCCGGATGTAAAGTATTTATCCAGATTCAGGCCCGGAATGCCGGCATCCTGCGCCGGGCTGGTACCCAGACCGTTCGGCAGCACATTGACGCGATAGCGCACGTACCCGAAGCGGATGTCGGTGATCAGCGTAGGGTTGATCGCGAGGGTGTAGCCGAGCGCCAGACTGCGGTTGGCGACGTCGGAGATACCCGCGAAATTGATGTTATTTAGCGCCGGGCCGCCGGCCAGCAGGCCAAACGCGCCATTCGAGAATTTGTTGAAGGTCGCCTGGCTGTAGCGTCCGAACAGAGAGGACTTCGTATTGATGAAGTAATCTATGCGCGTATCCCATTGATTACTGTCGAAGGCTTCCGATCCGGTGGCCGCGTAATTGTTCTTGAATGTCGCGCCAGGATCGCCGGGAGCATTCGGCAGGGGCAGATACTTCAGAATTGCCAGAGCCTGCGGGCTGAGCAGGTTTTGCGGAATCTTGTTGCCGGCGAACTGCTGCCGGCCGACGCCAGTCTTGGGATCGCCCGTGAAAGGATTGTAGATGAGGTTGCGCTGGGAGCCGCCGGAGGTTTGCACATATTCACTGAAATCCCCTGTGCGGGCTAGTACGGTCGGCACGGAGGTCAGCACCGACGAACCGGTACGGCGCCGCGTGAGTTGCGCATCACCAAAGTAAAACAATTTGTCCTTCACGATGGCACCGCCGATGGAACCGCCGAACTGATTCCACTTCACGGGCGGTACTATCTTGTTCTCAGCGCTGTTGAATGGGTTGCGCGCGTAGGTCTGGAATCCGGGAGAGTTGTTCCGCAGGTATTCAAACGCTGAGCCGTGTAGTCCGTTGCTTCCCGACTTGGTGGAGGCGTTCACGATGCCGGCGCCTGCATAGCCAAATTCGGCGTCGTAGTTTTGGCTCGCGATCTTAGTCTCGGTCACCGAATCGATGGCCGGGTTAATCACAATAATGCCGAGAATCGGATCCTGATTGTCGGTGCCGTCCAGTTGGAAGCCGGTGCCGTTGAAGTGCTGGCCGTTCACCATAATCTGAACGCTGCCTTGGGGGTTTTCGCTGGAGGCATGCTGCCACCCCAGTTTCTGGGTTCCCGGCGTGAGCAACTCATAGGCCTGGAAGTTGCGGTTGAACGACGGCAGATCTTCCAGCTGCCGGGATGTGAACGTAGTGGCAACATCGGCGCGGTCGGTCTGCAGCGCGGG
>DOZZ01000130.1:2153-5220 GCA_003517725.1 Bryobacterales bacterium
TGAGCGCGAATGTCGCGCGGCGCCAACAGAATCAAAAGCGCGGTGAAGAATACCCAAAGCGAACGAGACAAGCGTGACCGTTGCATGATCGACTTCTCCTTGGAAGCGAGGTTTTCCATGGCCAGGTAAAGAGCCGAAGCGGAATGACTCAAGTCTAGGAGGCAGGTTGACACGCGACAAGTGCGAACTAGTATGATACTGTTACCTGAAAGAAGTTCTTGGCTCGCAGCAGGTTTGGGGTTCTGTTACGGGCGAGTCACTGGGGTGGTGTGATGGTTAGTAACGGGGTTTCTTCGCCCGGTCGCGAGGAGAAGCTTCAGGCCATTGACCGGCTGGCCGGTAGTTCATTACTGCTGCACTCCGAATCGCTTTGCAATCTGCTGCGTTTTCTGGCCTCTAAAAACCTGGAGCTGCCGGGCCATTCCGCCAAGGAGTACGAGATTGCGACCGAGGTTTTCCATCGTCCCGCGAATTTCGATCCACGGCTCGATTCCACGGTGCGCGTACAGACCGGGCGCTTGCGATCGAAGCTCAATGAATATTACGCGCAACACTCTGACGAACCGGTCATCGTTGAAATTCCCAAGGGTTGCTACGCGCTCCATTTTCATTTCCGCGAAAAGGATCGGACCGAGGCGCCGCTGCACCGCGATGAATTCGAGCATGCGCCACATCCAACGGCAATCCAGGTTTTGCCGGGTCGGCAGTCCAGGCCGGCGCGCCGCGTTGTCTCAGCGCTAGCCGTAGCCGCCCTCATCGGTTGTGTGGCGGTGGTTGGTTTTGGCGTGTACCATCGTTCGCCCGCCCCGCCGCCCGCGGCCGTGCTGGGCTTCTGGCACTACTTCTTCGATGCCGGCGAAGAACCCCTGGTGATTTACAGTAACGCCGAGTTTGTCGGTAGGCCCGAGACGGGTTTGCGTTATTTCCAGGCCGGCACCGATACCAATAGCCAGATTCTGGACCACTACACCGGAGTTGGCGAGGTGATGGCCATCCATGAATTGGATGGGATTGCGGACCTCTTCCGGCGCGCGCTGCGCATTAAGCGGGGACGCTTGATTTCATGGGACGACGCCCGCAACGAAAACATCATTTTCGTGGGTTCGCCCTCCGAAAACTTGTCGCTGCGCGAGGTTCCGGCCACGCATGACTTCATCTTCCGGTTGCTCAACACCGCAACTGGGCCGGGCGATCTCGCCATTGTGAACCTGCACCCCAAGCCAGGCGAAAAGGCCGCCTATTTCGGATCCGCCGGGCATCCGGTCACCGAAGATTATGCGCTGGTCGAGATGGTGCCGGGCTTGACGGCGCAGCACCACATCCTGATCCTGGCGGGCACCACGACTTTCGGCACGCAGGCGGCGGTCGAGTACGTTTGCCGTCCCAAGCGGCTGGAAGAACTGCTGCTGGCTTTGACCGGATCGACCGAAGGCAAGTTGAGCGCACCCTTCGGAGCCGTGATCCGGGTGCAGGTCAGCGGCGGCGTACCGATCCAGACGGAACTGGTGGCGTTGCGCAAGCACTAAACGGTTTTACGGATTCATCGGCGGCCCGGCCGGACCACGTCTGACATCCAGAGCGTCGGCCAATTTGCGCTGGGCCGCTGCTTCCGACGCATGCCCCGCGCGTTCCAGAGTATCGCCGAGCAGGCGGTGAATGCGAGCGGCTTGCGGCGCCAGCGTGAGGCCCTCCCGAAACTGCCGCTCGGCGCTCGCGAGGTCGCCTTTTTTCAGATCGGACAGGCCCGCGTTGACGTGGAAGGCGGCGGCTTGCTCGTCCTCTTTCATTTTTTTGAGGCGCTCACCTTCACGAGAAGCCTCGCGGCTGCCGGCCAGATCGCCCTTGGCGCGCAGGATCTGCGCCAGCGTGTTAAACGGGCCCGGCGTGGTGGGGTTCAGGCGGATGGCCTCGCGCAGTTCGGCCAAAGCCTGATCCGGTTCGCCGTTTTGTTTGAGCGCGGTCCCCAACATGTAGTGGGCTTCGGCGTATTCCGGTCGCACTCCGATGGCCGACCGCATCTCGCGAATGGTGCACGCAAAATCCGCAGTCTGCCAGCAGGTAATGCCCAGGGTATAGTGCGCTTCGGGCAGCCGAGGGTCGAGCGCGACGGCTTTTTGGAACTCCGTGATCGCGCCGTCCAGGTCGTCTTTTGACTTGAGCGCCAGACCCAGGTTGTAGTGGACCACGGCGTTGCGATCGTCGTCCTGCAGCAGCGTGCGGAAGTACACGATGGCCTTTTCGACCTCGCCCTTCTGCAGCAGCGCAAAGCCGAGGTTGACGCGGGCGATGGCATTGGCGGGGTCAGCGTGCAGCACGTAGTTGTACTGGGCCAGGCCGGCATCGGCGGCGCCGCTCTGCACCAGGGCATACGCCAGGTTGTTACGGGCATCGAGGTCGCCGGGGTGCGCGTCGACGGCGCGGCGATAGGCATCGAGCGCGTCGTCCTGCCGGCCTAGTTGCTGCAAGGCGAGGCCGATGCGGTTCCAATCGGCGGCCGCCGGGTTAAGTTGCGCGGCGGCCTGCAACTCGGGCAGAGCTTCGGTGTAGTGGCCGACGTCGGAGAACGCCGAGCCCAGACGGCGACGATACTCGGCCTCGCGCGGGGCAAGCCGTGCGGCCATTTGAAGCTCCGGAATCGCGGCAGTGAAGTCCTGCTTCAGCGCGAGTGCGATGCCCAGATGAAAGTGGGCCGCGGCGAGCTGCGCATCGAGTGCAACGGCGCGCCGGAACGCGGCGATGGCCTCGTCTTCGCGGTGAAGAACGGCTTCGAGGAAACCAATGGAATCTTCGAGCGCCGCCGAGCGCGGGTTGAGCCTCGACGCTTGCTGAAAAGCCGCGAGCGCCGCGGCGGCGTCGCCACGGGCCTGTGCCTCGCGCGCACGCGCTTCCCACTGCCGAGCCGTTTCGCCGGCCCACAGAGTCAGCGCGAGGCACGTGCTCAGGATCAGAAGTTTCATATGTTTGCTAGACTGCAATTCAGGCCGGTCCGTGCTGAATCTATGGTCTCCCGCCGCTCGTTCGTCCGGTCATTATGCGCCACCCTGCCGGTATTTTCCATCGATCAGTT
>DOZZ01000180.1:0-162 GCA_003517725.1 Bryobacterales bacterium
CATCGGCGAAACTGTGGAGGACGCAGCCATTTTCCCCGATGATACAATACGGTGCAAAAATGTTTTCGAATAGAGTTGCGTAAGGAGCGGCTTGGCAGGTTCCACTACCAAGAAAGTGATGGTTCGCCGGTTTGACCGAGAGCCGCTGGCAGGCTTCGTCAA
>DOZZ01000180.1:418-3548 GCA_003517725.1 Bryobacterales bacterium
GATTTCGATAGCGCCGCGCAGCCCGAAAGCAAGGTGTTCCTGACGCGCCCCAAGATGGAAGGTTTGTGGGTGCGCATGACCTTTCGCAACCAGGAGGTGATGGAAGGTATTCTGGCGAATAACCTGTTGCTGCTCGATCCGTTCGGCTTCAGCATCACGCCGCCCGAGCCGTTTTCGAATCATCAGCGCGTGTTTGTACCGCGCCAGGCGCTGACCGAGATTCAGGTGCTGGGCGTGGTGGGCAGCCCGCTGCGCGGCCCCAAGCGCGTGCCCAAGTCTAAAGACCAGGGCCTGCTTTTCGACGAGTGAAAATTAAACTGTCGGCTGCGCGGGCTGTTCCTGGAGCATGCCGGCGGGGCTTGCCGCGGGGAAAGATCCCAGCAGAATATCCTGCAGGTCCACCCAGCGGCCTTCCTGATTCTGCACGAACGAGAGCATGTCCACGTGCACCGTGCGATCGTGTGGCGTTTCACGCCAGCGCTTCCGCGCGCATTCCAGTTTGCCCGGAACTTCTCCGGCGCCAAGGTCTTGCGCCAGCGTGACGTGGGGATGATACGGGAACATCTCCTGATACTTGGCCAGGCCCCGGTTTAGCGTGCGATGCAGGCGCCTCAAGTGATCCTGCCCGTGCACGATGCTGACATAGATCACGTGCGATACGGGAAACACTTCTACCTCGCCCAGCACCAGATCGAACGGCGGCGTGCTGGCGAGCAGCTTCTGCAACTCGTCGCCGGCGCACGTCGGCTCGCAGGTCAAAGGACGTGGAGGCAGAACCGAGACGTGGGCGCGCGGACGGCAGTTGGGAACCAGCTCCCGGCAGAGCCCGTCGAGATAAGACCCGAGCGGCTCACGAATATAACTGACCAAAGCGACCTGGCCGGAAAGGCGAAAACCAGGAACGGAAGAACCGTTCGTACACCCCATGCTGCTCCCATTGTAGCCGGAACGTGGCCGAATGGTAACTTCCCGCACAGTGATCTCAGGTTTTCAGGCAGCCGGCGACATCTTTCTCGGTGATCACGCCTTCACGAATCATCTTCCAGTACGGTTCCGTGATATCGACCGTGGTGTTGCCCGGCCCGGCGCAGTAGCCGCCGTCCAGCACCAGATCGATGCGTCCGTCCATGGTGCCGAATACTTGAATACCGCTATGGCACGTGGGCTCGCCCGAAACATTCGCGCTGGTGGAGATCAGCGGCTGATTCAAGCGCGCAATCAACGCCCCCGCGACAGCCGATTGCGATTGCCGAACGCCCATACGCCCGGTGTTGCCCGTCACTTTCAACGGTACCTTGGCGGCCGCTGGAATGATGATCGTCAATGGACCCGGCCAGAACTTGCGCGCCAACAGATAGAAACGCGTCGACAGTTCGCGCGACAGGTCCTCCACCATCAGGTGATCCGCAACCAATAGCGGCAGCGAACGCGTGGCCTCGCGGCCCTTGGCCCGGAACACGCGCGTGACGGCGTGCAGATTGAAAGGATCGGCGATCAGGGTGTACAGGCCCTCGGTCGGAATGGCCACCACTTTGCCGCGGCGAACCGCCGAAGCGGCGCGGTCGAGAGCCTCGGGCGAAGGGCTTCGCGCGTCTATCTCGATCAGGTCCGTGGCCACTTCACGTCAGCGTAGCATAGCGCCGCAAAGCTGCCCTTCTATAAGGGCGACGCGTTCGAGGTAGTCTGCTTATCGGGCTCGGGCGCGCCACTGCGAGGCTCGAAGCAGTAGCCAAATCCGCGCACCGAATGGATCAGCCGGGGGCTGGCCGGGTCGGCTTCCACCTTCTGCCGCAGGCGCAGAACATAGACGTCGACCGCGCGATCGGTAATGGCGCGATCTTGCCCCCACACCGCGTTGAGCAGCTGCTCCCGGCTGAATACAATGCCCACGCGGCTCATCAGAAATTCGAGCAGCCGGAACTCGGTAGCAGTCAAAGACAGCAGCGTATCGTTCAAACGCGCCTGGCAACTGCTGCGGTCGAGCTCGATGCCGCCGGCCTTCAACACGCGCGAAGGCGCGGTCTGGGTCCGGAACTGCAGCCGGATGCGGGCGATGAGCTCGCGGATAAAAAACGGTTTGACAATGTAGTCGTTGGCGCCCAGTTCGAGCCCCACGATGCGGTCGGTTTCGGAAGCGCGCGCGGTCAAAAAAATGATCGGCACGTGGGCCAGCGTGGCATCCTTGCGAATGCTTTTGCAGATATCGAGCCCGTCGGAATCCGGCAGCATGATGTCGAGCAACACCAGGTCCGGCCGAATGCGGCGGCACAAATCCAGCGCGCCGCGGCCGGTTTGCGACCCAGCCACTTGAAAACCTTCTTTTTCCAGGTTGTATTGCAACAGGGAAAACAGGTCACTATCGTCTTCAATCAGAACGATTTTTTTCATCGCGACTTGCGCACAGCATAGCCGGCGCGCCATTTCAATTATGTTACGACGGGGTGAACTGTGGGTGAAGTTCGGTTTCGGGCCAGCCCGCGGGAGGATGCATCGGCAGCGTGAAAAAGAAAGTAGCGCCGTGATGGGGCAGGCTCTCGACGCGCACCTCGCCGCCATGCGCACGCACCAGGTGCTTGACGATGGCCAGGCCCAGGCCGGTGCCGCCCAGTTCCCGCGAGCGGGCCTTGTCGACCCGGTAAAAACGCTCGAACAGGCGCGGCTGGTCTTCCGCCGGAATGCCGATGCCGCTGTCGCGCACGAAGATCTCGAGCATGCCGCCGGAGGGCGATGACTGTACCCCGACCGCGATCGCGCCGCCGGCCGGCGTGTACTTCACGGCGTTATCCAGAAGGTTGCTGAGGATCTGGTAAAGCGCCTCGGAATCGCAGAAGACCGGCGTGCCTTCGGGCGCGCGCTCCTGCTTCAGATCCACGGGCTTTTTTTCGGCGATGGGAAGAATCGTATCGAGCACTTCGGCGATCAGCTCGTTCACCAGGTGCGGCGCAAAACGAAATTCTTGCGTCTTGAGCTCGATGCGGGAAAGCGCCAGCAGGTCGCCGGTGAGCCGCGCCAGCCGCTCGGCGTTGTGCCGGATGATGCCCAGGAAACGCATGTTGTTTTGCTGGTCGTCCAGCGCGCCGTCCATCAACGTTTCGGTATAGCCCTGAATCGACGCCAGCGGCGTGCGCAG
>DOZZ01000180.1:3654-17612 GCA_003517725.1 Bryobacterales bacterium
TGGGCGCGACATTGCGCGCCTGAAAATTGCCATTGGCCAATTCATCGGCGTATTCCACGATGCGGCTCAACCGCGAGGCGGTTCGTACGGCTAGAAATACCGCCATGGCCAACACCGGCGCCAGCACCAGCGCCAAACCTTTTATTAAAGCGGGCCACCAGAAGCCCGAAGGATGCGGCGCTGGCCCGGCAAGAAAACTGTGCTCGGCCCCGCGCAGAAAATAAGCGACGCTCAGCACGGCCGCCAGGCTCACGGCCAGCAGCGCGGCCAGCACCTTGGCAACAATGCGCGCAGTCACTCGGGCGCCTCGAAGCGATACCCGAAGCCTCGCACCGTCACCAGGTGCTTAGGCTCGGCAGGCGCTTCTTCAATATGTTCGCGCAAGCGCCGGATGTGGACATCCACGCTGCGCGGCGTGATGAAGTGCTCGGTGCCCCACACTTCGGTCAGCAGCTGTTCGCGGCTGTAGGTCAGCCCCGGATGACTGACGAAAAATTCGAGCAGCCGAAATTCCATGGACGTCAGCGCCAGTTCGCGGTTTTCGAGAAAGACGCGGTGCGCGGCACGGTCGATACGCACCGGGCCGGCGCTGACCGTGTCGCCCGCTGGCTCGCGCTCCTGTCGCCGCAGATGGGCCTTGACCCGCGCCATCAGCTCGCGCGGGCTGAACGGCTTGGTAATGTAGTCGTCGCCGCCGATTTCGAGTCCCAGTACGCGGTCGACTTCATCCGAGCGCGCGGTCAGAAACAGGATCGGCACATGGGCCAGCGACGGGGCGCGGCGGATGGCGCGGCATAGCTCGAAGCCGTCCGCATCGGGCAGCATCACGTCGAGCACCACCAGGTCCGGGCGCCAGGCGAGAATGCCCGCGATGGTGTCCTTCGAGCCCGGAAAGATGCGGCATTCGAAGCCGCTGCGGATCAGGTTGTACTCGACCAGCGTGGCCAGTTCCGCTTCGTCTTCCACCACCGCGACGCGCCTGGCCATCCTAAAATTCTAGTGGATCGACATTTTCCGTGGGTTCCACGCCGCGGGTGAGCAGCCGGACCGCCACGTACAGAATGACGAACAAGGCCACCGCCGCTATCCCGAAATCCCACGCGTGCGATTGCAAAAAAGTCTTCGATGCCTGGCCCAGCGCCACGCCCAGCCACGCCTCGCCGAAGTAGCGCAGGCTGCGCGCCAGCAGCAGCACGGTCACAAAATTGCGGCGGCTGGTGTGGGTTACGCCGGCCGAAACCACGAACAGCTTTAGCGGCATGGGGATGGGGAGGAAGGCCGGCACAAACACGGTCAGCAATCCGTAACGCTGAAACCAGAGGCGAAATTTTTGAGCGCGTCCCGGCTGCCGCGACCGCTCCTGAAAGCGCCGTCCGCCGCGCCATGCCGCCAGAAACAGCATCATGGTGCCGGCGGTCGAGCCCACCACGGCCAGCGCGGCGGCCCACCATCCGCGCGCCGCGTTATCGACGGCGATGGCAACTAACAGCACGTCCATCAGCGCCGCGACCGGGATGCCGAGCGAATCGATAAACGAGATCATCAGCAGGCCGAGCGGACCGTATGCGATGAGTGCCTGCGTGATTTTATGGAGCAACCTGAAGTTTATCAGGAGTGTCGTTTACGAGCGTCCGGTACAACTGGGCCAGCTCCTCAAGCGTCATCTGCTCGGCGCGCCGCGAGGTCGCGGGCAATTGGTCGAGCAGCGTCTTGGGGAAGCGCTCCGACAGGTTATTGCGCAGCGTCTTGCGCTTCAAATGGAAGCTCAGGGCCAGAAAGCGGATGAAGTCTTCAGTGTCGGGCACGGCAACGGGACGTTCACGCGGGCGCAGCTCGATCACCGCCGAATCCACCTTGGGCGGTGGATGGAAGCAACCCGGCGCCACGCGAAACAGCAGCCGCGTCTCGGCCATGAACTGCAACAGCGTCGAAAGAAAGCCGTAGGCTCGCGATCCCGGCAGGGCGGTGATGCGCTCGGCCACTTCGCGCTGGATCAGAAACACGGCGCGCGGAACACCCGCTCGGACGACGCGCTCAATGATGGGCGTCGCCACGTAATAGGGCAGATTGCCCACGATCACGGCGCCGGGCCACGCGCTAAACTCGGCCTGCACCGCGTCCTGCTGATGAATTTCGAAATTCGGCTGATCGCCGAAGCGCGCGCGCTGGTAGGCCACCAGGCCGGGGTCGATTTCAAGCGCGACGAGTTTGCCGGCCAGCGGCAGCAATTTCGCCGTCAACGCGCCTTTGCCGGGCCCGATCTCGACTACGAGGGGCACGCCCGACCCGCACGCAGCGGCCGCAATGCGATCCAATGCTTTTTCGGATACGAGAAAGTGCTGGCCCAGCTTCTGCCGCGCCAATGCCGCTTAACCCTTCACGTTAATGCGATGGAAACTCACCAGAACTTTGCCCGAGGTGGGCTGGCCGTAGCGCGTGGCCGGATGGAAGCTGGTGAACAAAAGCCAGTTGCCGATCTTCTTCAGATCGTCGCGGCTCAAGTTGCCGTTAGGCACTTCGAAATCGGTAACCGACCCTTTTTCACTGACGGTCAATTGCAGCAACAGATCGCTGCCCGTGAACTGGAACGGCGACCGATCTTCCACCGAAACGGCAGTGTAGATTCCGAGTGGAACGTCGTTGCCCAGGTTCAACTGCCAATTGAGCGTGTCGGCGAAGATGGTGAACAGCACCACCGACGACAGCAGGCCGCCGCAGGCCGGGACCATCAAGGGCCGCAGAAACTGGTTGATGCGCATCCAGAACAGGCCCCACGCGCTGGGTTGCGGCGTTAGCGAACGGTGACGCGAAGCCTCGATGCGCAGCCGCATGGTGAGATCCGCCGGAACCTTGGCCTGCGGCAGCCGCTGCAGGTCGCGCCGCACGGCGTGCATCTGCTCCAAATGCGTCTGGCACTCGCGGCACTCCGCCAGGTGCAACCCTACCTCGCGGCGATCTCCCGAGGGCAGCTCGTCGTCCAGGTATTCCGAAAGACCGTTCTCAGTCGTCTGGCAGTCCATAATCTTCTACTCGGCAGGCTTGGGCATCCACCGGAATGCCGGGCTGGGTTGAAAACTTCCGGTAAGCTCCCGCCGCAGCGCTTCGCGGCCCCTCAGGATTCTGGATTTCACGGTACCTAGTGAAATCTGCAAAATTTCAGCGATCTCCTCATAGCTCAAATCTTCGATGTCGCGCAGTACCACGGCATCGCGAAAGCGCGGGTTGATGGCCAGCAGCGCCTGTTCGATCAGCATCATCTTCTGCTGATCCGCGGCCGAATCGAAGGGTGAGCGGCCGCGGTCCGGCAAAGCCCGTTCCACCGCGCTTTCGTCTTCCCCCTCGCACTCCAGTCCCACTTCGTTGTGCTGATGGCGGAATATCCAGCGCCGGCGATTGTGGGCTTCGTTGACCGTGATGCGGTAGATCCAGGTGCGCAGGCTGCTCTGTCCACGGAACGCCGCCACGCCGCGGAACACCTTGAGGAACACTTCCTGCGCGATGTCGCCGGCATCGCCGGGCCGATCGAGCAGCCGCAGCGCCAGGTTGTAAACCGGCCGCTGGAAACGCTCGATCAGCGTCTCGTACGCTGCTTCTGAGCCGGCCTGCAGGCCCGCCACTAAGGCGCGGTCGTCCGCTGCTTCCGCGCGTTCCGGAACAAGATCCGAATTGAAGTTCAACAGGATGGAACCGGCCATGGTCGCAAATCTGTCTACACGCTAGCAGGGAAACTGGCCCCCTGCAATCGTAGAGACTCCGCCGCGGCCCGGGAAGTTCCCGTTACCCCGCGCCGCTCAGCATCTCCTGAACTTTACTTCCCAGCTCCTGCGGCGAAAAAGGTTTGGGCAGCAGGCGGGCGAAGGGCTTCAGCGCGCCATCGGCAAACGTGTCTTCGGAGTAGCCCGAGAGGTAAAGCACTTTGAGACCGGCACGCCTGGCGGCCAGGCGCCGCGCCAACTCGTACCCGCTCATGCGCGGCATCACCACGTCGGAGATCAAAAGGTCGATTGCGCCGGCATGGGCCTCGGACACTTCCGCCGCGTGTTCGCCGTCCTCGGCGGTCAGCACCTGGTAGCCCAGGTCGTGCAGCACGCTGCCGATGAACTGGCGCACGGCTTCGTCATCCTCCACCAGCAAAATGGTCCCGTGTCCCGGCTCGCAGCCCGCCGCCGAGGGCTCCTGGCGGCTGGTCTCGGCCTCCGCGGCGGAGGCCGCCGGCAAATAAACGCGGAACTCGGTGCCCACGCCGACCGTGCTTTCGACCGCAATCTGTCCGCCGCTCTGCTTGATGATTCCGTACACCGTAGGAAGCCCCAGCCCGGTGCCGCGGCCCTTTTCCTTGGTGGTGAAAAAGGGCTCGAAGATGCGGCCCATAATAACCGCGTCCATGCCTTTGCCGTTATCGCGCACCGACAACACCACGTAGCGCCCGGCCGGCATATCGGCGGACGCGGCTTCGCTCTGCTCGGCGTTGCGTGTCTCGATAGTGATTTTGCCGTTGCTCTCGATGGCATCGCGCGCGTTGATGGCCAGGTTCATCACCACCTGCTCCATCTGCGTGGGGTCGGCCTCGGTGTTGCACAGCGCCGGGTTCAGCATCGTCACCAGCTCGATATCTTCGCGAATCAGCCGCTGCAACATCGAGCGCATGTCGGCCACCAGATCATTCAGATTCAGCACGCGCGGCTGCAGCACCTGTTTGCGGCTGAAGGCCAGTAACTGATGCGTCAAGGCCGCGGCACGCTCGCCGGCGCGCCCGATGGCCACCAGCCCATCCCGCATGGGGTGGTCATCCGGCATATTCTCGCGCAGCAGCGCGGCGTAGCCGTTGATCACCGTCAGCAGATTGTTGAAATCGTGCGAAATGCCTCCAGCCAGTTGCCCGATGGCTTCCATCTTTTGCGCCTGCAGCAGTTGTTCTTCGAGCGAGCGCCGCACCGAGACGTCGATGATCTCGGCCAATCGCGCCGGCTGACCATTCACTTCGAGGTCGTAGGAGTGGATCTCGACGAATAAGACGGTGCCGTCTTTGCGGCGATGCCGCCAGATGCTCGCCAGGTCCTCGCCTCCGCGCTTTTGCGCCAGATGCTCCTTGAGCAGCGGGATTTCCTCAGCCGGGCGGATGTCAAACAGCGTCATCCCCAAGAACTCTTCGCGCGAGTAGCCGTAAGTCTCGATGGCGGCCCGGTTCACTTCCAGAAAACGCAGCGTAAGACTGTCGTAGACCCACACCGGACGCACATGGTTCTCGAAGAAGAGCCGGTAGCGCTTCTCGCTTTCCTGCAATTGCCGTTCCGCGTTTCTTTGCCCGGTGATGTCGCGCAGCCGCACCATCCAGTGCGTGCGCTGCCCGCGAAGAATGGGCCGCAGCGTCACCATGGCCCAATATTCGGCGCCGTCCTTACGCCGAAGCCGCAGACCGGCGGATGCCGTCGCGCGCCGGGCAATGGCCTCTTCAAAAGGCTGCAGATCGGGATCGTGCGGCGCGCGTCCGGTGCACACGCTCCAGGGCTGGCCGGCCAGCTCCGCGCCGGAGTAGCCGGAAATTCCGGCAGCCGCGTCATTACTATAAATCACGCGCGGCGCCCTATCGCCGTTTTCGGCCAGCAGGATTCCGTCGGCCGAACTATCGGCGGCATCGCGAAAAACGGCATCGAGCATGTCGGGTAATCCGGAGAAATTCATGATCGCGTCAAAAACTGAAATCGATACCTTGCGCCAGCGGCAATTGATCCGACCAGTTCATTGTATTCGTCTGCCTTCGCATGTAAGCTTGCCATGAATCGCTGCCCGCTTCACGCCCCCCGCCGGTATCTTTTTCGCCTCCAAAAGCGCCGCCGATCTCGGCCCCGCTGGTGCCCAGATTGACGTTGGCGATGCCGCAATCGCTGCCGCCGTGGCTCAGAAAAGTTTCCGCGCTGCGCACATCGCGCGTGAAGATCGCCGACGAAAGGCCCTGCGGCACATTATTGTGCTGGGCGATGGCGTCGTCCAGATGATCGAACTCCAAAAGATAGAGGATCGGCGCGAAGATCTCTTCGCGCAGCAGTGGCATGCCGGCGGGCGCGCGCACCAGCGCCGGTTCCACGAAATTGCCGCCCAAATGATTACCGCCGTAGAGCACCTGGCCGCCCTGCGCGCGGGCCAGATCCAGACCGCTGATCATTTGATCCACGGCTTGGGGGCTGATCAGCGGGCCCATCAACGTGGCCGGCTCCATCGGATTGCCGATGCGAATCTGCTGGTACGCCGCGATCAGCCGGCGCGTCATTTCGCTGGCGATGCCCCGCTGCAGCAAAACGCGCCGGGTGCTGGTGCAGCGCTGGCCCGCCGTACCGACCGCGCCGAACACGATGGCCCGCATGGCCAGATCGAGATCGGCGTCGTCCATCACGATCAGCGCGTTATTGCCGCCCAGTTCTAATAGCGAACGGCCCAGCCGCGCGCTCACGCGCTGGGCCACGTGCCGGCCCACGGCGCATGACCCGGTAAAGCTGAGCAGCGGCAGACGGCGGTCGTCCAGCATGGCCTCGCCTACGACATCGTTATCGCCGATGACCACCTGGAACACGTCGGAATGCCCCAGGCGGCGCATCACGCGTTCGCAGATGGTTTGCACCGCGATGGCCGTCAACGGCGTGCGCGGCGAAGGCTTCCACACCACCGTATCGCCGCAGACCGCCGCCAGCATGGCGTTCCAGGCCCACACGGCCACCGGAAAGTTGAACGCGCTGACCACGCCCACCGGCCCCAGCGGATGCCACTGCTCGTACATGCGATGGCCGGGCCGCTCGCTGTGCATGGTCTTGCCATAGAGCTGGCGCGAGAGGCCCACGGCGAAATCGGCGATGTCGATCATCTCCTGCACTTCGCCTTCGCCCTCGGCCAGAATCTTGCCCACCTCGAGCGTCACCAGCGCGCCGAGTTCGGCCTTACACGCGCGCAGTTCCGCGGCGATTTCGCGCACCAGGTTGCCGCGCACCGGCGCCGGAACATGGCGCCAGAGGCGGAACGCCTGCTCCGCGCGGACCACCACGGCATCGTACTCGGCGCGCGACATTTTGCGAACGCGCGCCAGTTCCGCGCCGTCGTTGGGATCGATGGAGCTCAGTTCACCGGCCGAGCCGCGGCCGTTGACTGGCTCCAGACACAAGCGGGAAAACACTTCCTCGCGCAAGACCATTCAATTCACCCGGAGTGTCGAAAAAACTCTGCAGCGATGTGTGGGGCAGGCCTTCAGCCTGCAGCGGGCTTCAGCCCGCCGCCCTGCGAAGCGCTGCTCGTCGCGTTTCGTGCGCATTGAAAATTGTCGGGCTAAAGCCCTCCGCACGCTCAAGCGCGCCCCACAAAAGCCGGTGGTTGCCAGCCAGTAATCGATTTTCATGACCTTGCTGCGAAACAGCCCACTCGCGCCAACCGCGAAAAGCCTTCCGTGCCCGTAACGAAGCAGCGCCCGGCGGCACGCGCGTATTGCGCCATGCGCGCCACTAGCGCATCCTGAAACCCAGGCTCATGCCAAGCCTCAAAGCCGCTCGCGTGGCTGATTTTCAAGGCCGCCTCGCGCGTCGTCGCCCCGCGCGGTTTCGACACCCGCGTGTGCAGCGGATCGCCGATGATGTCGCCGGTGGTCGCGCCGATGGCCAGACCGATCAGCGCTTCCGGATCGCAGGGCAACAGCGGCGCCAGCGTGGCGTACGTCTCGATGCCCGCGCGATTCAGCGCGCGTACCGTGTCCCAGCGGTCGGCGAGCGGCGCGCAGTGCGGTTCATAGCGCCGCCGTATCTCTTCGCGATCCGTCGTGATCGAAAAACTCACCCGTAAGATCGTGCGCGCGGCCAGCGCCACCAGCGCATCGAGGTCGCGCAGAATCAAAGGTCCGCGCGTCTGCAGCGTGAAGGCGCGCGGCGGGTGCTCGGCCAGCGCCTCCAGAATGGCGGGCATCCTGCGCGCGTCGGCTTCCGCCGGCTGATAAGGATCCACCAGCGGCGAGCAGTAGATCACCTGCTGAGGCCGCAGTTCCCGGCGCAATAAACTGGCCGCGTTTGACTTGAACGTGGAGAACTGGCCCCAGTTCCGCCAATCGTCGGGCTTCAATCCGCCGTAAATCCCCAGCGTCGGCACATAACAATAGGTACACCCGTAAGTGCAATTGCGAGCGGGGGTCAGCGAGTGCGTAAATCCGGCGGCCGCGATAAAGCCGGTGGTCGCGCTCAGGATACTGCGGGCTTCCGCTTCGTAAATGCGCAGCGCGTGCAATTCCCAGCCTATACAAAATTGGCCGCGACGCGTAAGCAGCTCCGGACGTTTTCCTCTTCCAGTCGCCGCAGCGCCGCGGGCGACTGCTGCCTCACGCGCGGTAAACGCCGATGTCCTGGCTCGTCCGCGGCACGTAAAATACGCGCCAGCTTGAGCCCGCTGCGCTCCGGAAAAGTTGCCCAGTAATCATCCGTCAGGCACGGCACCAGCAGCGGATCGCGGGTGATCATCTCGAGCGTTATGCGCGTCGCCGGGCGTGCCTTTTTCACCGCGGCGATCCCGCGCCGCCAATCGACGATCCCCTCGCCTAACACCACTTCCGACAGCAGAAAACCTTCGCCGGCCGGCTCGAGCGCCATGTCTTTCAGGTGCACCGCCGCGGTATACCTGGCCAGCTTGTCGAAAACTTCGTCCGGCCGATCGAGCAGCGCCAGATTATTGCCGAAGTCGAGGCACACGCCGAGATATTCGCTCGAATGCGCTTGCATCAGCGCCGCCAGTTCGTCGGCGGTCCAGTCTTTGTGATTCTCGACCGCCAGCGGCAGTTTCGTGCGCTCGGCCACCGGAACCGCGCGCCGGATTTTCGCGTTGCTGGCCTCCACAAAGCTCTGCCACTCGGGCATCGAGTGGTACGTCTCATAGCGTCGGGAACCCAGGCACTGCGTGCGCACGGCGATGGCTCCGGCCGATTTTGCCAGCGCCATGCCGCGTTCGAACTCGCCGCTGTCATCGGGCTTCGGCAATGGCAGCATGGCCTCGTAGTACATGCCGTGGCGCTCGGCCAGATCGCGGAACCGGCGAATGTAAGCGGCATCGCTCGAACTCAAGGGCGCCTGGACGCCGGCCGCGCCCAGTTCGATGGCATGCGTCAGGAACTCAATGGTGTCCTTGGGGCGCCAAGCCGTCAGGTAGCACGTTGTCGCTATGCCCAGCGGGGATCGCAAAGGCTCGTCACCCGCGGCGCGCACAGCCGCTACCGAACCCATGGCCGCGCCCAGAAATTCCCGTCGTCCGATCATCCCAGCAGGCTCCGTAACTCGCGGTCCCATGGCGCGCGATAAGGACGCTCCAAATACGCGGACGCCTCGCGGTCGTCCACGATCTGTTCCGTCGTGGCATTCCACTTCACTTTGCGGCCCACGCGCAGCGCGATGTTGGCCAGGTGCACGGCCGTCGCGGTGCGGTGCCCCTGCTCGACATCGGCGATGGGGATCGAGCGGCTTTTCACGCAGTCCAGAAAATTGCGGACATGCAGATCGAACTGCTCGTCCGACGATCCCGGCTCCTTCGCGGCTTGCGTCCAATACTCCATCTGGCCCGCGACTTTGGTGGGTCCGCCGGTGGGATGTCCTTGGAATGTCGGGATGGCGTTGGAGGGTGGAATCTTGGCGTCCGGCACAATCTCGAAACCCGAGCGGTTGATCACCAGGCTACCCTTCGTGCCGCAGAACTCCAGGCCCCCGGCGCCCGCGCGGCGTCCGGCGTTGGCTTCGCGGAACGAATACTCGGCCGTGAAGCCGTCGTAGTCGAAAACGGCATCCTGCACGTCGGGTGTCTCGCCGTTGTCCTGCAGCGCGAAACGGCCGCCGCTCGAGCCGACCGCGCTCGGCGCCTTCTGCTGCATGACCCACTGCATAATGTCGACCTCATGCGCTCCAAGGTTCGTCATCTGCCCGCCCGAGTAATCCCAAAACCAACGGAAATGGTAGAGTGCGCGGTGCGGATTATAGACGCGCTTGGGCGCCGGGCCCAGCCACATCTCATAATCCAGATCCGAGGGCGGCGGGCCATCCGGCGGGTTGCCGAAGCCGGGCATGACGTTGCGGAACGAGGCCGATCGCGCGCTGATGACTTTCCCGATAGCGCCCGAAGTAATCAGCTGTTTGGCGTGCTGATAATGCCGCCCCGAGCGCTGCTGCATCCCGACCTGCACGATGCGCTGGTGATGCCGCGCAACGTCGGTCATCCATCGGCCCTCGCGCACGAACAACGTCATGGGTTTTTCGACATAGACGTCTTTGCCGGCCGCGCAAGCCATCATGGTGACCAGCGCGTGCCAGTGGTCCGGCAACGAGACCACCACGGCCTGCAGCTCACGGTTCTCCAGCAGCTTGCGGAAATCGGAGTAAGCTTTGGCGCGCTGCCCGCAGGCGGCCACGCCCTGCTCCAGCCGGGGCTGATATACGTCGCACATGGCGGCCAGGTCGCAGTCGCGCTGATTGCGGAAGTCGTGGACGTGTTGTGCGCCAATCAACCCGAAGCCGATAAAACCGACCTGAACACGATCGTTGGCTCCGGCAATGCGCTGGTACGATGCAGCCGACATAACTCCGAGCGCCGCCCGGCGGGTCATGGACATGCCCTGAATTCTATAACGGTACCGCAACCCACGCCGCAGCCAGGCAGATTCCTGGAAAATTGCGCCGCTCTCCGCCATGTTATGCTGGCGTTCTTTCCTGGAGGCGATCTGAAACGTCTGGCGTGTTGCATGATCTGGGCCGCGGCGATCCTTCCCGCGCAGGACGATCTCAGTGTGCGTTATCGGGATGCCTCCAGGCGCATCATCGACGCCGCTCTGCAGAGTGACGCCGGCCTCGACCGGCTGGCGTATCTGTGCGACCGCATCGGCCATCGCGTCAGCGGCTCGAAGGCGCTCGATAACGCCATCGCGTGGTCCGCGGCCGAGATGAAGCGCGCCGGCCTGCAAAATGTCCGCGCCATTCCCGTGATGGTGCCGCATTGGGTGCGCGGCGAAGAGTCCGCTGCCATGCTGCTGCCGCTGGAACGCCCGTTGGCAATGCTCGGACTGGGCGATAGCGTCGGAACGCCGCCCGATGGTGTTAGCGCGGATGTGGTGCGCGTCGGCAGCTTCGACGAAATGGCGCAGCTCGGACGCGCCGGAGTGGCCGGCAAAATCGTTCTCTTCGATGTCCCGTATGCCGGCTACGGCCAGACCGTCCCATACCGCACCAACGGCCCCGCGCGTGCCGCTGAACTGGGCGCCGCCGCCGTGCTGGTCCGCTCCATTACGCCGCATAGCCTGCGCAGCCCGCACACCGGCGTCACCGTGTACCCGGCGGGAAGCCCCAGAATTCCCGGTGCCGCGGTGGCGGTCGAGGATGCCGAGATGATCACGCGCCTGATCCAGGCCGGCAACCGCGTGCGGGTCCGCCTCAAAATGCAAGCGCATCGGGAAGCCGATTCTCCGTCGGCCGACGTCATCGGTGAACTGCCCGGTGCCGAAAAACCGGACGAGGTGATCGTCATGGGCGGCCACATCGATTCCTGGGACGTGGGGCAGGGCGCCCAGGACGACGGCTCCGGCATCATGGCGGCGCTTGAGGCGGCCAGCGTTTTGCAAAAGCTGGGGCTACGGCCCAGGCGCACCATCCGCGTGGTGTTTTGGACCAACGAGGAAAACGGCGGCGCCGGAGGCCGCGGCTACCGAGACTGGCTCGGCGACAAAGTGAAACAGCATGTCGCCGCCATCGAAATGGATGGCGGGGCCGAAAAGCTGGTTGGGTTTGGTCTGTCAATGGGCGGCAGCGGCCAACGCATTCCGGACGCCGTGATGGCTGCCGCGGCGGGCATCGGAAAACTTTTGGAACCGCTCGACGGAAGCTCCATGACCGCCGGCTTCGGAGGCTCCGACATCGAGCCGCTGATGGCCGCAGGCGTGCCGGGCTTTGGGCTGCGCACCACCGGCGCGCATTATTTCGACTGGCATCACACCCAAGCCGATACGTTTGACAAGATCGATCCGGCCGAGTTCCGCAAGAACGCAGCGGCACTGGCGGTGCTGAGCTACGTCCTTGCGGATATGCCGGTTAAGCTTGAAGAGTTAAAGTAACGGCTTAATACGTGGTCGCGCCGCCATGCGAGGTTTTGACCTCGAGGCTGCGCACTTTATCGTGAGCTTCCTGCACGCTTCGTGCTTGCCGTTCGACGATGGAACGCACTTCGGTCGGCAGGTCTTTGCTGACGGCTTCGCGATAGTGTTTCTTGGCATTGTCCTCGCCGCGCTCGGCTTCCGCGACGATGGCCGAATCGTCACCTTTGGTAACCGCCGACTTTAAATCGAGCCAGCCGCGGTGGGCCGCGCCACTGATGCTGCCCGACTTCTGGGCCTCGCCGCCCAACCGGGTCACTTCAACCTGCAGTTCGCTCGCGAATTTCGAGCGCTGGCTCGAAAATTCACTGAAAAGCGACTTCGTGATCGGGCTCGACACGTGCTCGGCGGCCGTGCGGAAGCCCTCTCCGCCGTCCTTGCAGGTCTCAATCAGATCGTTAAGCGTCGAGATAACTTCTTTGGTTTCCAGTGCCATCGATAAATCTCCTTATCCGAAAAGATGGGCAATTCGGTGGCCAGCGGTGGTTTTGTTACTGCTCCGCGCGCTATGTGAAACTGGGTTCGAATGTCTCAACATCGGCATAAAGTGCGCGTCAAACGCGTGGACGAATGCGCCACCCTGGACGACCTGCTGCGTAACTGTTTCCCGGCCTTCGGCGGGGCGTTTCTGCGGCGCGTCTACACCATCCTCGACCGCGCCATCGGAATGGGCTGCCCGCTGACGCTGGCCATCTCGGGCCCAGTCACAGTCTCCGGGCAACACCACGCTTGGCTCATCCCGCTGCTCGAAACCGGGTGGGTCGCCTATCTCAGCACCACGGATGCGGTCTGCTATCACGATGGCCACCGCAGCCTGGACGAGCACGGTGGCGAGCCCATCCACGAAGTGCCGATCTTCGGCGACGACGCCGCGCTGCGTGACGAGAAAACCATTCGCGTTACCGATATGGCGTTCGACGAAGACGTCCTGTTCGATCAGGACCGTTTTCTAACCGCCATGCTGCGGCTGCCCGAGTTCCAGCGCAAGATGACCGGCACCGAACTGCGCTATCGCTTGGGCGCGTTCTATGCCGAGCAGGAACGGCGCAATGGCGCGCGCCCCGGCCTCCTGGCCACGTGCACGAGGATGGCGCTGCCGATCTTCGTGGGCGCGCCGGCCGACGGCAGCGTGTTTCTGAACTCGATGAAGCTGTGGGCCATGCGCGAGTCGGGCCTGCTACCGGCGTACGGCTTCGAGATCGATCTGCACGCCGAGGTGTTCGAAGCCTGCGCCTATCATCGCTGGGGCCTGTTTGATAACCCGGTACACGCGCTCGGTACGCTCATTCTGGGCGGCGGCGTGCCCAAGAACTACAACCTGCAGCCGGAGCCGGCGCTGGGCCAGATCCTGGGCCTGCCCGATGTGCGCGGCTACGAGTTCGATGTGCAGATCGTGACTGCGCCGGTGACCGACGGCTCGCTCAGCTCCTGCCCGCCGGCCGAAGCCGTGACGTGGGGCAAGGTCGACAAAGATACCTACCTGCAGTCGACCGAAAGCCTGTCGTGCGACTATTCGATCGTGATGCCGCTGGTGGTGAAGGCGCTGCTCGATAACCGCGCGCGGTACGAACGGCTGGCGAAGGAGTTATCGGCCGAAGAGTTGGCCAAGCGGCATCCGGAAGCGGCCGGCTATTTGCGGCCAATTCATGGCTATCGGCTTTATGAGCACCGCGAGGCACTGACCGGGAAGCTGCGAGAAGCGGTCGCGGGCAATGCCGAGTGGCTGCGGCAGTCGATGGCTTATCCGCTGGCCAAGGGGTAGCGAAAGGTCGAAAAAGTTCTACCTAATGGGTTCTCTGTCGGTACGTGGGGCGGG
>DOZZ01000065.1:0-1935 GCA_003517725.1 Bryobacterales bacterium
TAGGGCAGGTTTCAACCTGCAGCGTGGCTTCAGCCCGCCAAGTTTCGCCAAAACCCGCTGAGATTTTACGGCTGTCAGGCTCACGACCCTGTGGATGTACTTTTCCCAGCGCCCTTTACCGCATCTCCATGTCGTGGAACAGCCGCTGTTTATCACCTTTCGGCTCTATGGCAGTCTGCCGGACGGCCGCACGTTTCCTAAGAACTCGATAAATTCGGGAAAGGCATTTGTGCATATGGACAGGTTGCTCGAAGCCCACAGCTCCGGTCCGATGTATCTGCAGATGCCGGCTGTCGCGCAGCGTTTGGTCCGGGCTATAGAGCAGGGTGGCACCAATAGCTGTAGGCTACATGCCTGGGTCGTGATGCCCAATCATGTTCATCTGTTGATCACGCCGCGCATGGACGTTTCGAAGTTCTTGCATACGCTGAAGGGTTCTTCCGCGCGGCTGGGCAATCAGGTGCTCGGCAGGACCGGTACTTTCTGGCAGGACGAGAGCTATGACCATCTGGTGCGGGATTGGGCCGAGTTTGAGCGTATTGGGAATTATATTGTGCAGAATCCGGTGCGCGCCGGGCTGGCTCGATCGGCTGAGGAATATCCTTGGTCCAGTGCGTCGAAACTTGGCGGGTTGAAACCCGCCGCAGGTTGAAACCTGCCCCACAGGATACCGGATTAGCTACTGGGGGAGCGTGTGCATTACTTCTTCGGAGTCTAGTAGTAGCGCGTTGCCCAAGCCCCGCAACGCTTCTTCTTGCTTCGGGTTGCGTTTTAAAATGCCGCGGTATATGCTCTCGGCGCGCGGGAAGTCTTTTTGTACCGCCGCCTCGCCGGCCTGATCGAGCAAGGCGGTCTCGGAGACGGGTTTTTGTAGCCGCCAGCCCACCAGAGCCAGCACCAGAAGCACTAGCGCCGCCGCCGGTAAGCGCCACGTTTTGTACCAGGACCTGGGTTCTTCGGATTCACGCTGGGGCGCGCGTGCCGCCTCCAGTGTGAGGTCCGCTAGCGTGGTCCGCAGGTCCGCCAGTTGCGCGTCGTTGGCCGCTGCCTTCTTCTGCAACTCGTCGAGAGCGCTCTGGCTTTCCGCCAACCGGCTTTCCAGTTCGCGCGTACGGGCCGCTACGTGCTCCTCCACGGCTGCATCGAACTGCTCGCGAAAGCGCTTCTGCATGTATGCCGCTTGACGGCGTACGGCATCGTGCCGGTCAGGCGCGGCCTCGATCATGCGGGGCAACTGCTCCTGGGCGTCACGCAATGCCGCTTGTAGAGTTTGAATAGCGCGTGCTTGTTCGCTCTCGGCGCCGTGCAGTAATTCGCGCAGTTCACCGAGGGCGCGCGATTGGGCTTCCACCTGACCCGACAGCGCTTCGAGCCCACCGGAGGGTTCGGCCGAGGGCCGCGAAGCTTGCCACGTAAACGCCGTGTTCAACTCTTTTGCCCGTTCCTCGACACGTTCGAGGCGGGCCAGCAGATCCTTTAATTCAGCCAATCAGGGCATTCCTTGGAAACATTCTATGGCATCGGGCGCGCCAGGCCCGCATTGACCGCCGCGCCGATAATAGCAATCTCCTGGCTGGTCGGGATCACCTCAAAGACGCTGCCCTGCAGCGGGCTCATCTTGACCATCTCATGCAGAAACTGGCTCAGCAGCGGCGTTTCGAGATAAACCGCGTTGGGGCCCGAGACAAAAAATTTGCCCGGCCCGTCCAGGTGGATGTGGGTGGCCGTCGCGGCCGCCAGCGCCCGATGCCACAACCGCACGAACTCGCTGCAGCGCTTGTCGCCTTCGCGCGCTTCCGCGAAGACTTCCTCGGGCTCCATGTCGAGAAAACGCAGGCGCATGGCGCGGTGGCCCATGATGCCTTCCAGATGCCCCACGCCGCCGCAGCCGCAGTAAGTCTCTTTGGGGTCGAGCGTGACCACGCTGTGGCCGCC
>DOZZ01000065.1:2011-10252 GCA_003517725.1 Bryobacterales bacterium
TCGCCGGCGCCTTCGGTCTGCGGATAGCGGCCGAAGCCGATGCCGTTGCCCAAAGTCCACACGCGGATCATCTTTTCGAGTTGGCCCATGGTGGCGGCCAGCCCCGCGGCCATGGCGTCAGCATCGTTTAACAGCAGTACCGGCACCTGCGAGCTTTTGCCCGCCAGCACGTCTCGCATCGACTGCCGCAGGTTCATGCCCTTCGTTTGCGGCAGGTTGGGCGAATCCTGCACGATGCCGTCGCGGATAATGCCGGGGAACCCGATGCCGATGGCGCTGATCTTGCCGCAGTCCGCTCCAGCAGCGCTGCAGACTTGGTCGATCAACCGGTAAATCAGCGGCGCAACGGAGTCAGCCGGCAGGCTCGCGAGGCCCTCGGAAGCCGCCACTTCCCCCAGGATGCGGTGATCCTCGACCAGCCCGACCGCTATCTTTTCCGCCGCTATCACGCCGATGGCATGGCTCATATTGAGCGCTCCTTTGATTACCTTTACTAGAATTTCGATAGCTTGTTCAGGCCGTTGAAGGCGGCCGCCTTGTAGCACTCGGCCAGGGTCGGGTAGTTAAACACGGTGTTCACGAAATAGTCCATCGTACCGTCAAGGATGAAAACCGCCTGCCCAATGTGCAGCAGCTCACTGGCGCCTTCGCCGATGATGTGGACCCCCAGCAGCTTACGAGTTTCGCGGTGGAAGATCAGCTTGAGGCGGCCAGTGGTATCGCCGCGGATCTGGCCGCGCGCAATCTCGCGGTAGTAGGCGACGCCCACCTCGTAGGGCACGTCTTCGTCGGTGAGCTGTTCTTCTGTTTTGCCGATAAAGGAAATTTCCGGAATGGTGTAGATGCCATACGGGTACCAGGCGGGATTGGAGTGGACCGTCCCGCCGAAAGCGGTGGACGCCGCGATTCTGCCCTGCTCCATCGAGACCGACGCGAGGCTCGGAAACCCGATGACGTCGCCGGCGGCGAAGATGTGCGGCTGGGCGGTGCGGAAATCGGCATCCACCTGGATGCGCCCGCGGGAGTCGGCGGTCAGGCCGGCGGCGGCAAGATCCAATTCGTCAACGTTGCCCTGGCGACCGACGGCATACAGCAGCGCCTCGCCCGAAATTTTCTTCTTGCTCTGCAGGTTGGCCACCACGCCGCCCGTGGGCGCCTCCTCCACGCTTTCCACCTCCTCGTTGAGACGCATGGTCACGCGATGGTCGCGCAGGTGATACGAGAGAGCCTCCACCATCTCGGCATCGGCGAATTCCAGCAGGCGCGGGCGCTTTTCCACCAGGATCACGCGCACGCCCAGGGTGGCGAACATGCAGGTGTACTCGACCCCGACGACGCCGCCGCCCACCACGATCATGGACTTCGGCACCTCCTGCATCTGCAGCAGCTGGTCGCTGTTGACAATGGTGCGGCCGTTCAGCGGCACGCGGTCGGAGCTGGCGGGCTTGGTGCCCGTCGCGATCACGAAAAAGGAGCCCTGATATTCGGACACGCCCCGGGAATTTTCCACTTTGATGGCGGTGGGCGAAATGAAGCTGGCGGCGCCCGTGATCAGCTCGATGTTGTTGCGCGAGAGCTGGGCCTGGGTGACGTCGACTTCCGTCTTGATGACGTGCTGCACGCGGAAAGAAAGATCCTGCATCGTGATCTTCTCTTTCACCTTGTAGTTGATGCCGTAGATGCTCTGGTAATGGAAGCCGGAGAGGTGCAGCACGGCTTCGCGCATGGTTTTGCTGGGGATGGTGCCGGTGTTGATGCAGGCGCCGCCGACCACCTCGCGGCGCTCCACCAGAGCCACCTTCTTCCCGGATTTGGCGCCCTGAATAGCGGCTCGTTGTCCGGCCGGCCCGGAGCCGATCACGATCAGGTCATAGCTCTGCATGCGACCGTTATTCTAGAGGATTCGAGCCGGCGGCGTCGCAGTTATCTGCATCGAAACAGCGCCGCGGCGGGCCAAAATCATTCCTAAGGTAACATGGAGATTGTGAAGATTCTAACCATCCCTTTAACGCTTGCGCTGAGTATTACCGGCGCTTTCACCGCCGCGGCGCAGACACGTAAACCAGCCGCGCAGACGGCCAAGCCCGCGGTACAGACGCCGAAGCCGGCCGCCAAAACCCCCGCCGCGCCGGCGGTTGCTCCCGACAAAGTAATTCTTTCGGTCGGCGACCAGAAAATGACGGCCGCGCAATTCGACGAGTTGTTGCAGGCCTTTCCGCCGCAGGTACAGGCCCAGGCTCGCGGCGAACAACGGCGCGCCTTTGCCGAGCAGTTCGTGCAGCTGAAGCTGGTAGCGCAGGAAGCCCAGCGCCGCGGGCTCGACCAGCAGCCCAAAGTGCAGCAGCAACTGGCGATCCAGCGCGAAAACCTGCTGGCCAGCCTGCTGTTCCAGGACATGATGGCGAATCTGCCGGTGGACGCGGCCGCCGAACAAAAATATTACGATGCGCATAAAGCCGATTACGAGGAAGCCAAGGCGCACCACATCCTGGTGCGATTAAAGGGTTCCCCGGTGCCGCTGGGCGCGGGCAAGAAGGAGCTGACTGACGCCGAGGCGCTGGCCAAAGCCCAGGATTTGCGCAAACAGATACTGGCCGGAAAAGATTTTGCCACGGTGGCCAAAGCGGAGTCGGATGACACCGGTTCGGCGACCAACGGCGGCGATTTGGGAGCTTTCACGCGCGAGACGATGGTAAAGGAATTCGCCGATGCCGCGTTCGCCAACCCGGTGGGCAGCGTGAGTGAACCGGTCAAGACGCAGTTCGGCTACCATCTGATCCGCGTGGATTCGCGCGAAGCCAAGACCTTTGATCAGGCCAAGCCCGAGATCGAGCGGAAACTTCGTCCCGAGATGGTGAAGGCCCAGATCGACGCGCTACGGGCGAAGTCGAACGTGGTGATTGACGACGCCTTCTTTGGACCGGCCACACCGCCCCGAACCAGCGGCAGTGTCAGCGGCAGCGCTCCCGTCGCGAAGTAAGCGGTAGCGGGGCAGGCGGGCGGGTGAGCTTTTCTGAATTCTTAGAGTTTGCGGGCGCGCAGATAGACGCGCCCTTCGTCCAGAGTCGGGAAGGTCTTGGACATGTGATCGTGCCAGGCCAGGTCTTCCTCGTCGAATAGCGCCCAGATGATGCCGAGGCCGCCGGAACAGAAGCTCAGGATGGTGCCGAGCAGACGTACCGCGCGGCTGCGTGCGTCGGGCGGCAGTCCGTCGAAATTGATGAGCTTGAGCTGCATGGTACGCATGCCGGCACTCTCTCGGCCGGCGATGGTCCACAGCAAACCATAGAGAAGCGCAATGGCGCCCAGTGCGGCGGCGCCGAGGATCAGGGTCAATCTGTTCCAGACTACCGACCCGCCCAGAAAGTGAAACGTGACAGCGAAGATGCCTGTGGCGATGGCGATCATGCTGAAATCGAGCGCGCCAGCCAACACGCGGTGCACGGGGTGCGCGACCGGCGCATCGCAGTAGATCACGGCTTCCACCGTGGTTTTAAGCATGCGGGCGCTCTGCGCGGCGCTCACCGCATGAAAATCGAGCGCAGTCTGGAGGTTCTCGACAGCCGGCGTGCGCGCCTTGCGCTGGGCTTTCTTCTGCTCGATTTCGGGCGCGACTATGGGCCGCCGCATCTCGAGCGTTTCGTCCAGGTCCACCGAGGGCTGCGGCGGGACCAGAGCCGTCATGAGTTTGCGCACCACCGCGAACGGAATTACGTTCTGAGCTTCCGTGCCAAACAGCGAAGTCTGCGCCGTGCGCGCGACGGGTTCGGCAAGGGTGGCGACCGAAGCGTCGATGGCCGTTTGAGATGACGGATACGGCACGTGTGCCGGTTGCGGCGCCAACGCGTTGGCTCCGTCGGCTCGCGGCTGTGGCGCGGCGTCGCCGAGCCGCCGACCGCAGCGACGGCAGCGGTGGTCGTCACCTGAATTGGAATAGCGGCAGTAATGGCAGGTCATGGCGTCAAGTTGCGACCAAAATTATGCCGTGCTACGGTTGGCCGTTGGGTCTGTTTCAATCGCGGCACACTTCTCATTGGAGTAACATAATTACGGTGCAATGTCACGGGATTTCTTGGCGAAGTACCCGTGTTTGCACGGTTTTCTGGTTATTAGCTCTTTTATTCTTGTTACCGGAATTAAGCCGCGCCACTGGAGCTGAAGGGTTGCCTCCGCCGCCCTCTTCCGGAGCCACCGAGCTGACCCCGGATTTCAGCGTCAAACTACCCCGCGCCGGTGCCCCAACTGGCGGAGATTACCGGGTGCAGGCCGACAAGCAGGACATCGTGGGGAGCGTCTACCACCTGCGCGGCCACGCAATTATCGAATTTCCCGAGATGATCCTGAAGGCCGACGAGATGGACTACGACGAGGATTCGGGCCACGCGGAGGCGCGCGGCAACGTCTACTTCCAGCACTTCGGCCGCAATGAAAAGATCACCTGCGACCGCCTGGAGTACAACACCGACGACGATACCGGGAAGTTCTACAACGTGCGCGGCTACATGAAGACGCGCATCGACGCGCGGCCCGGCGTGCTGACGTCCAGCAATCCGTTCTACTTCGAATCGCGCTGGGCCGAGCGCTTGAAGGAGCACTACGTGCTGCACGACGGCATGATCACGGACTGCCGCATGCCGTCGCCGTGGTGGACCCTGCGCGGCCCGAAGTTCGACGTGGTGCCGGGCGAGCGCGCGCTGGCCTACAAAGCCATCTACCGGCTGCGCAAAATGCCGCTGTTCTATACGCCCTTCTTCTATAAGTCGCTCGAAAAAGAGCCCCGCCATTCGGGCTTCCTGCTGCCCAACATCGGCCACAGTTCGCTGCGCGGTTTTATGGTGGGCGCCGGCTATTACTGGGC
Source organism: Bryobacterales bacterium (assembly GCA_003517725.1). Classification (GTDB taxonomy): domain Bacteria; phylum Acidobacteriota; class Terriglobia; order Bryobacterales; family Bryobacteraceae; genus DOZZ01. Next base: position 6,870 of record DOZZ01000065.1, read on the forward strand.
CATCAACCGCAGCTACGACCTCACCTACCGGCTGCAGGACTTCACGTCCCGCGGCCTGGCCCACCATGTGGACTTTCGCGGCAAGCCCACGGCCCACTCCGACTTCGACGCCATCGTCTACGGGGTCCAGGACAAAGGCCAGAGCCTCGGCAACGGCCAGTACCTGAAACAGGGCGGCCTTAGCGTGTACGCCACCGGCCACACGCCGCTGCCCGGCGGCTTTGAGGCGCGCGGCACGGTGGATTATTTGAGCAGCCTGGTGTTCCGCCAGGCTTTCACCGAATCGTTCAACGAGGCGGTCTTCTCGGAGTCGCACTCGAGCGGCGTGATTTCGAAGCACTGGGGCGTGTACACATTCAACACCATTTTTTCGCGGCTGCAGAATTTTCAGGACGCCCAGCCGCACAACTTCATCGTGATTCGGAAGCTGCCCGAGTTCGACCTGCAGAGCCGCGACCGGCAATTGCTGGGCGATGCCCCGCTGTGGTTCTCGTTCGATACCTCGGTGGCTTTTCTGCACCGGGGGCAGCCGACGCTCAGCACCGGCCAGGCGGTGGAGCGATCGGACGCCGAGCCGCGCGTGATGACGGCGTTTCGCTTTGCCGGCATCGAGCTGCTGCCGAGCTTCACGCTGCATGAGACCAACTGGACCGAAAGTTTCCGCAACGGCCAGGTGACGTCGAGCGCGCTGGTCCGCAACGCGCGCGAATTTGGCGCGGACCTGATCCTGCCCTCGATCGAGCGCATCTACAATCACAAAACTTTTTTGGGCGACCGCCTGAAGCACGTGATCGAGCCGCGCGCCACGTTCCGCTACGTGGCCGGCGTCACCGATTTCGATCGCCTGATCCGCTTCGACGAAACCGAGCTGCTGAACGACACGCAGGAGCTGGATCTTTCTCTGACCAACCGGCTCTACGCCAAGCGCGGCGACAATGTCAGCGAGGTGCTGACCTGGCAGGTGATGCAGCGCCGCTTTTTTGACCCGACCTTCGGCGGGGCGTTGGTAAATGGTGAACGCAACGTGCTGCTGAGTTCGGTGGACCTGACGCCGTACGCGTTCCTGACCGGCCCGCGCAACTACTCGCCGGTGATCTCATTTTTCCGGATCAGCCCCATCAACGGGGTGGGCGTGGAGTGGCGCGCGGACTACGACCCGCTGCGGGCGGCTATCGTCAACAGCGGGTTTACGGTGGACATGCACGTGCGCAAGTGGTTCCTCTCGGGCGGGCACAACCAGGTGCACAGCGACCCGGCGCTATCGCCGCCGGCCAACCAGGTGCGCGGCGTGGTCGGCTTTGGCGACCAGAACCGGCGCGGTTGGAACGCCGGCGTCACCGGCATCTACGATTACCGCAAGGGCGTGCTGCAGTTCGCCACCACGCAAGTGACTTACAACACCGACTGCTGCGGCTTCAGCGTGCAGTACCGCCGCTTTAACTTCGGCACGCGCGACGACAACCAGTACCGCGTGGCGTTCACCATCGCCAACGTGGGCGCGTTCGGAACGTTGAAGAAGCAGGAGCGCTTGTTCTAGGATGTGGAGCGTTTATGGTTTCGCTCGCAGCGCTTCAAAGGCGCGGAATTCTTTTCGCGCTAGCGCCTCCCGCCCGGCCTTTCGATATAAGCGGGCAAGATGGTAATGCGCTTTGGCAAAATCGGAGCGCAGTTTGGTGGCAAGCTCGTATTCGCGAACAGCCTCGGAATTTTGAGATCGCTCTTCATACAGCATTCCTAATTCGAAATGCGCGTCCGCGAAGTCCGGTTTAAGCGCTACGGCTCGCAACAAAAACTGTTCCGCGCCGTTCGATTCTGAAGGCCGCGCGCGCTTGCGCAGACTCAGGGCGTAATAGTAATTGGCGGCTGAGCTCCGGGGGTAAATTTGGACGAACCGCGCCAGCCGCTTGGTGACCTCGTCCGCATATTGAGGGGAGACATCGTACATCTTTCCCAGGAAATCCAGAGCCTTGATGTCTCCAGGATCCAGATCGACGGCCTGGCATAGCGATTCGACCGCGGCGTCATACTGCCCCAACGAGTAATGCGCGACGCCGAGGCCCACCCGAAGTTTTGCCGATTGCGGATAGCGTTCCACCCCGAACTCGAAAACCTTAAGGGCCGGTTCGAAGCCGCGGTGTAGGTCCAGGTCACTACCGAGATCCAACAGATTTTTCTCTGAAGGATCCATGCGGGCGGCGATCTCATATTGGCGCGCCGCCTCGTCGACATGACCTTCGGCTTCTTCGACGTCCGCCAGCAGGTTGTGCAGTTCCGCTTTGTCCGCCCGGCTCGATAGCGCGGCCAGCACCTTGCGGCTCTTCGCGGTGTTCCCGGACTGCAGGTAGGCCAGCGCGAGATTATAGCCATTGGCGTAATCGGAGGGATCGCGCTGGTAAGCCTTCTCGAAAAGCGGGATCGCCTCGGCGCTCTTGCGCTGCTCTTGCGCGACCAGCAAAGGGGCAGCACCGAACAGAAGGAGGATGCCTGTGGCGCGTCGCATGAAACAGAAAACCCGGAGCGGTCCAATGTGCGGACCGCCCCGGGGCTTTACCAATAGAATTTTAGCGCAAACTGTAATTCGCGAGCGTCATTGGGTGCATCGCGTGTCGAGCGAATCCTGGCGAAATTCTTGGTGTCCAGGAAGTTCAAGCTGCCGGGCATGGCGAACGTAGGCGTGTTAGTCAAGTTGAATGACTCCGCGCGGAATTCGAAGCGCTTGCTCTCGGTAAGGGGGAAGCTCTTAAATACCGAGAAATCAAGCCGGCGAATAGGCGGCCCAATCACCTGCGTGTTGCCGCCGCCCAAGGGCGAGAAGTCTGTCTGGCCGATCGTAGTCACCAGCGGCGGATCTCTAAAGGCGGCGGGATTGTAGTACTGCTGCACGTTGTGCGGGCCGCTGTACGGATCAACGCCGGTGTACAGCGCGAAACACCCCGTGCCAGAGCCCGTCGATTTGGTGCAGCCAATGGTCTGAGGCTGGCCCGTATCCAATGTCAGGATCCAGTTCGTGGCCCAATTGCCGAGCAGGAATTCCGCGGCCCGATTGGAGCCGGACATGAACCGCCGGCTATTCCCAAACGGCAGCTCGTAGGTGCCGCTGGCGGACAAAGCGTGCCGGATATCGAACGGCGCCAGAGCCATATCTTTCTGGATGCCCCAGCCCGGTATGCCGGCGGCGCGGAACCCGCCGACAGCGCCGCCGCTGAGAGCGTCGCCCGCGTCCGTTCTGGTCTTCGAGAAGGTATACGAAACCAGGGCGTTCAACCCGGTGGCGCACACTCTTTTCTCGCGGGGGCAAACGGCTAACTGTGGAAATGTGCTCGCTCTTTGAGCCCCGCGCGTGTGACAGGACGTTATCCTGCTGCCAAAAAGCTGTCAATCAG
>DOZZ01000100.1:0-137 GCA_003517725.1 Bryobacterales bacterium
ACCACGCTGGAGGCGCTGGTGGCCGGGCCGGAAGGATTGGAGTCTTCGGTGTTGCTGGATATCGGATTTGTGGAGATCGGATAAATGCAAAAACAAAAGCTAGTAGTGATCGGGAACGGCATGGCGGGCGCGCGCAC
>DOZZ01000100.1:300-2128 GCA_003517725.1 Bryobacterales bacterium
TGAATCCGCTCGAATGGTATGCCGACAACCACATCAAGCTGCACGCCGGCATGCGCGCCGCCGGTATCGAGCGCCGGGCGAAGAAAGTCTACGGCGACGATGGCCGCTGCGAGAGCTACGACAAGCTGATCATCGCGACGGGCAGCCGCCCGTTCATTCCGCCGATCGAAGGCCTCACGCTGAAGGACGGACAGTTCAAGCCGGGCGTGTTCGTGTTCCGCACGCTGGACGATTGCCGGCGCATCGCCGACTACACCGAAGGCAAGCAGCGCGCCGTCGTGATCGGCGGCGGGCTGCTGGGCCTTGAAGCCGCGCGCGGGCTGCAGAATTTTGGGCTCGATGTGCACATCGTGCACCTGGGCGGCCACCTGATGGGGATGCAGCTCGACCCCGGCGCGGGCGCCATCCTGAAGGCCGGCATGGAAAAGCTGGGCATTACGTCGCATCTGAATATGAACACCACGGCGGTGCTGGGCGCGGATCGCGTGTTGGGCGTGCGCTTCTCCGACGACGTCGAACTGGAATGCGACATGGTGGTGATCTCGGCCGGCATCAAGCCCAACTGGGAGATCGCGGCGGGCTGCGGGCTGACCATCGAGCGCGGCATCGTGGTGGACGACCAGATGCGCTGCCCCGACGACCACGACATCTACGCGGTAGGCGAATGCGCGCAGCATCGCGGACAGGTCTACGGCCTGGTGGCGCCTTTATGGGAGCAGGCCAAGGTGCTGGCGGATCACGTGACGCAGCGCAATCTGGCGGCCGCGTACCATGGCTCGAAGGTCGCGACCAAGCTGAAGGTGATGGGCATGGAAGTGGCGTCCATGGGCATCTTCGAGCCCGAGACTGAAGAGGACGAGGTGGTGCAATTCACCGAGCCTCGCAAGGGCACGTACAAGAAGCTGATCATTCGCGACGGGCGGCTGGTGGGCGCGATTCTGCTGGGCGACATCAGCAAAGCGCCGTACCTGATGCAGGCCTATGACCGCAACACGCCGCTGCCCGACGAGCGGCTGCAATTGCTGTTCGACATTGGCGCGCCGCCCAAGCAGGTGACGTTTGCGGAGATGACCCCCGAGTCGCAGGTCTGCAACTGCAACGGCGTGAGCAAGGGCGCGATCATGGCGTGCGTGGCGAGCGGCAAGCGCAGCACCAAGGCCGTGATGGAGGCGACGCGCGCGGGCATGGGCTGCGGATCGTGCAAAGCGATGGTGTCGGACATTGTGGAATGGAGCTGCGGCGGCGAGGTGGAAGAGGATCCGTCGGTGCACTACTACGTGCCCGGCATCCCCATGACCAAGCCCGAGCTGATCCAGGCCATTCAGACGCAGTCGCTGAAGTCGGTATCGGCGGTGTTCCAGAACCTGGCGGGCGGCAAGGACGACCCGGCTAGTAAACCGGGCCTGGCGACTCTGCTGAAGACGATCTGGAAATCGGAGTACGAAGACGAGCGCGACGCGCGCTTCATCAACGACCGCGTGCACGCCAATATTCAGAAGGACGGGACGTTTTCGGTGATCCCACAGATTCCGGGAGGCATCACCAACGCGGCGCAGTTGCGGCGCATTGCCGACGTGGTCGACAAGTACCACGTGCCGCTGGTGAAGCTGACCGGCGGCCAGCGCATCGATCTGCTGGGCCTGAAGAAAGAGGATTTGCCGAAGATCTGGAAAGACCTCGATATGCCGTCCGGCTATGCTTACAGCAAGAGCTATCGCACCTGCAAGAGCTGCGTCGGAACGGAATTTTGCCGTTTCGGCGTGGGCGACAGCATCGCGCTGGCGCTGAAGATCGAGCGCCGCTTCCAGGGCATCGACAGCCCGCACAA
>DOZZ01000100.1:2246-4399 GCA_003517725.1 Bryobacterales bacterium
GTGGGCGCGGTAGCCGTGGAGGGCGGCCGGTGGGAGGTTTACGTGGGCGGCGCGGCGGGCGCGTCGGTGCGCAAAGGCGATGTGCTGTGCACCGTCGACAGCCACGAAGACGTGCTGAAGTACATCGGCCGCTTTATTCAGTACTATCGCGAGAACGCCAAGTATCTGGAGCGCTCGTACGGCTTTCTGGAGCGCCTCGGCATCGACAAGATCCGCGCCGTGGTGGTGGACGATAGCGAGGGTATTGCCGAGCAGCTCGACCGCAACATCGAAGCGTCGATCGCGGCTTACAAAGACCCGTGGAAGGAAGCGTACGTGCCCGCAACGGCCAACCAATTCGCGACGCTATTGCCGGTGCTGGGATGACGAAGCGCATGGTGGAAGTACAAATCGGAGCGGTGGCGTCAATACCGCCGGGAGAAGGCCGCAACTTTCTGGTGGGGCGCGAGCGCATCGCAATTTTCCGGACGCGCGGCGGAGAGTTGTTCGCGGTGCAGGCGGAGTGTCCGCACCGCGGCGGCCCGTTGGCCGATGGACTGGTGGGCGGACACACCCTGATCTGCCCGCTGCACGCGTGGAAGTTCGACTTAACTACGGGTAAGGCGCTGATGGGCGATTGCGGGCTGAAGACGTATCCGGCGCGCGTCGATGCGGAGGGGCAGATTGTGGTGGGGGTGGAGGAGCCGGTGAATTAAAAAACTCTGTTGCTCAGCGCGTCGCGACCATAACGTTCCAACGGGTGGCTGGCTCCGGGCGTTCGATTCGAACATCCTTGAAACCCGCTTCCGTAAGGGAGGCGATGACTTCGGCGGGGGCGCGCGCCGTGAAGATATCTGACGGATAGTTGCCACGATCCATCCACTCTTTCGGCAGGAAACCGACCACTACGCGACCACCGGGCACGAGCACCCGGTTGATTTCGGCGAATCCCGAATGGAGCGATTTCCAGAAGTACACAGAGTTGACGGTACAAACTTTATCGAAGGATCCGGTTTCGAAAGGCAATGCTTCGACGCTGCCCTCGAGGAAATCCGCACGGCGGGCGGCAATGCTTTCTGAAAACCGCGCCTTCGCTTGTTGCACTACATCTCGCGAAAGGTCCACGCCGCATACGAATCCCGCGCCTGCGATGAGCGACGGAAGATTAATACCCCCGCCGAACCCGACCTCAAGCAAACGGTCCGAGGGTGCCAGCCGAAGCTGTTGAACAGCAAACGCGTTCATTCTGGCGTTGTGCCGATTCATTAGCAGCCCAACAATTCGGCCGAAGATACCCGTGGGACAGGAGAGCTGTCGAGCTAAGAATCGAGGTGGCATGGTTGTTCATTCCATAGTACCGGCGGCAGACCGCGTGATGGGTATGCAGAGGGGAGCTATGTCCCAAGTGTTCACTAAAACGTGAACGCGACCGCCATGTTGACGTGATCGCCCTTCTCATCAAACGCGCGCTGGTTGCGGTAGTTGGTGAGGAAGCGTTTCCATTCCCACGCCAGCGACACGCTGGGCGACCATTTATAAACCAGGTTGCCCATGTAGGTTTGCGTTTTATTGCGATTGCCCACCGGCAGTTCGTGCGCGTTCATTGCGTCGATGCCGTAAGCCACGTTGTTCTGCCAGCGCTTGGTCCAGTTGGCTTGCAATTGGATCCAGCCGCCGCGCGATTCCACGCCGTGCTGGCCGGCGGTGCGCACGGCCGTAACGCTTTCGCCTAGGGCTGAACTGAAGATGCCCAGCGCGCGGCCCTGGTAAGCTTCGCCGGTGAGGTTGAAGACCGAGGTGATGGGCACGATGTAGTCGCCGGCGACGCCCCACGAATCTACGCCGGTCTGGAAGTTGGCGGTTCCGATAGTGCCCGCGTTTTTGCCGTGACTATAGTGGCCGCTAAGGCCCAGGGCCAGCGCGCCGCTCGAGTAGGAGAGACGTGAATCGAAGCCGGGGAAGCGGCCGCGCTCGCCGATGCCCGCTACGCGCACGGTCGAGAAGGTGCTCGGGTAATCGCCGACGTTGGGATCGGTCGCGGCGATTTGGAACAGCAGCTTTTGTTTATGCCATTCCGCGCGAATCTGCGGCGACCGGATCCACAAGTTTCCCGAGGCTGCCATGTCGGGGATGGCGAAACCGGCAAACGACGTGGGATTCAATGGCGCGAAGAC
>DOZZ01000100.1:4576-13198 GCA_003517725.1 Bryobacterales bacterium
TCGACCTGGCCGCTGATGCGCGCCGAGGCGATCTGCGGCCCGTTGTAGCGCATTCCCAGACGCGTTTGCCGCACCGTCATGCCGAAGTTCTTGTCGCCGCCGGTGGGGTCAGTGCCTTGCTTGCCCGCGAACAGCGGCACGTCCTGATTGTTGTTGAGCGATGTATTGAAGAACGAATTGAACAGCGCGGTGCCGTAGATGACTACCGGCACGTGGCTGGCCGCGGTCACGGCCGGAGCTTCGATTCTGGGAGCAGGCGGCGGTGCTGGAGTTGCGGCAGGCGTCACCAGAGCGGCTTCTGAGACTGTGAGCACGCCTTTGCTCTGCAGCAGCGCGGTGATCATGCGCACGGCATCGTCGGGCGCCGCGCCGCGAATTCGCGCGCGATCCGCCGCGTTTAGAATGCCCTTCTCGGCCAGTACGTCGGCCAGCGTTTGCGCGGACTGTTGGGCAAAACATGCCGACAGACCTAGCAATAGACCGATAAAAAGTTTCTTGCGCATAGAACTAGGATGGCGCGCGAGAGGCTCAAACTGGCATCGAAAGTTTGGTTCGCGCCGATTAGAAAATGCGATGAAGCTGGCTCAACGAGGAACGCGGCGGGCGACGAGGGGACACACCTGCTGATGTGTCCCCGAGCGGTTTTGCAAGGCCGCGATCAGACCAGGATTTTTTCGATGACGTTGCCCGCCACGTCCGTCAGGCGGAAGTCGCGACCCGCGTAGCGGAAGGTCAGCTTGGTGTGGTCGAAGCCGAGGCGGTTCAGAATGGTGGCGTGAAAGTCGTGCACATGCACGCCGTTCTCCACGATGTTCGCCGCTAACTCGTCGGTCTTGCCATGGACGATGCCGGGCTTGATGCCGCCGCCTGCCAGCCAACTCGAGAAAGCTTTGTTGTAGTGGCTGCGGCCTTTCGGGCTGTCGGCCGTGGGCGTGCGGCCGAACTCCGTGGTCCACACCACCAGCGTGTCGTCGAGCATGCCGCGCGATTTCAAGTCGCGAATCAAGCCGGCGATGGCCTGGTCCACATTTTTGGCCAGCGGCTCATGCGTGCGCATGTCGCCGTGCGCGTCCCAGTTGTTGGAGGCGCCCACGTCGATCAGTTCGATGAAGCGCACGCCGCGCTCGGCCAGGCGGCGCGCCACTAAACATTGCCACGCAAATCCTTGCGAGCTGCCGCGCTCCAGACCGTAGAGCTTCAGCGTGGCGTCGGTCTCCTTCGAGAGATCGAGCGCGTCGGGCATCTCTTTCTGCATGCCGTAGGCGGTCTCGAACGTTTTGATGCGCGCGTCGAGCGCGGGGTCCGCGGGGCGCGCCTGCTGGTGCTTGCGATTGAAGCGGGCGAGGAGGCCCAGCTCCATATCTTGTAAATGAGCCGTGGCGGAGCGGCGCGTCAGATCCGGGATGGGCTCGGCGCCGGCGACGAGGCGCGTGCCGGAGTGCACGCCCGGCAGAAAGTCAGAGGACCACACCTGCGCGCCGGCATACGGCAGCTGCGGCGCCAGCACCACGAACGACGGCAGGTTCTGATTCACAGTGCCCAGCCCGTAGCTGACCCACGAGCCGATGCTGGGACGCGCCACCGTAACCGAGCCCGTGTGGATGCCGAGGGTGGCCTGGAAGTGGTCGTTGTGATCGCCATGCATCGAGCGGATCAGGCAGACTTCGTCCATCACGTCGCGGATGTGCGGGAACAGATCGCTGACCTCGGTGCCGCACTTGGCGTTGGGATGGAAGTTCCACAGCGGCCGCACATACTCGCGCCCGCCGGGCGATTTGCGCTTCTCCTCGCCGGCCTTGACCAGCTCCGGCTTGGGATCGAACGAATCCATGTGCGAGACGCCGCCCGGCATGTAGAGGAAGATGACGCGCTTGGCTTTGGCAGGCAGCGGCGGCGTACGCGGCGTGACGGAGCTGTAGTCGACAGCGGCGGCGCGCAAATCGTCGGCCAGCAGCATTTGCAGGATGCCGGGCAGCAGCAGCGAGCCGGCCGAGAGCGAGCGCACCATCTGGCGCCGGTTGCAGCCGCAAGCTCCGTCGTCGTGTAGGTTTTTGGGCATGGCGTTTTTAATCCACAAACAGAAATTCGTCGCTGCTCAGCAGCACGTGCATGTAGCTCGATAGCGCCGCGCGTCGGCGTCCGTCTTCGGGGATGGCCGTCGCCTTCAACTCGGCGGCGGCATCCCGCAGGTAGCGTAAGCCCTCGGCGACTTCGGCCGGCGTGGCGGCGCGTCCATACACCAGCGCGAAGGCGCGCTGGATGCGGTCGGCGTCGGAACCAAGCGCCACGCCCACGCGCACCGCGAGAAGGTCGGCCTGTTCGTGCACAAACGCGTCGTTCATCAAGTACAGCGCCTGCAGCGCGGTGGCGCCGGCGCCGCGAACCGGCGTCGTCGCGTTGGGGTCGGGCCCGTCAAAGACTTCGAGGAACGGCTGCTTGCGCATGCGCTGCTGCATCAGGTAGACGCTGCGATGGTTGGTCGGATACACCGCGAAGAACTGCTTGTGCTGGGTGTAGCGCCACTCGTATTCGGGCGGAAAGGGGTGCGCTTCGGCCATGGAAGTATCGAGCGCGCCGCCGAAGGCCAGCATCGAATCGCGAATCTCTTCTGCCTCTAAGCGCCGCCGCGGAAAGTGCCACAGAAAATGATCTTGCGCGTCCTTGAGGGCATCGGCGGCATTGTTGTCGCTCGACATTTGATATGCCCGCGACAGCATGATCATGCGGTGCATGGCCTTGACCGACCAGCCGCTGCGCACGAACTGATCCGCCAGGTAATCGAGCAGTTCGGGATGCGTGGGACGCTCGCCGCGCGCGCCGAAATCATTGGGCGTCGCGACGATACCCTTGCCGAAATGATATTCCCAGATGCGGTTGACCATCACGCGCGCGGTCAGCGGATTCCGCGCGGTGGCGATCCACTGGGCCAGCTCGCGCCGGCCGCTGCCCTTCTCTTCGGGCGGCAGTTTGGCGCCGCCCATAATGGTGAGGAAGCCGCGCGGCGCCATCGCACCGACATTCTTGGGGTCGCCCTTGTGCTGTATGCGCGAGTCGCCCGGCGTTCCTTCGCTCACGGCGTAGGCTTTGGTGGCAGCGGCGGCGGCCGGCCTGCGCTCGATGAACTCGATCTTCGCGCGCACTCCGGCGCGCTTCGCATCCGACTCCTGCTGCGTCAGCTTGCCGCGTATACGCTGGCGGTCGATCTCTTCATATTCCTCGTCGAGATCCGCCAGTTGCTTCTCCCAACTGGCCAGCTCGGCGGCGGCTTGCGGTGGCCCGAGCGCCACGAAGTCCTTAGTGTGGCGGAAGACCTCGGTGCCGGGGAATGCGTATTTGGTGCTGTTAAAGATGCCGTAGAGCGAGTAATAATCGCGCGTCGGAATGGGGTCGAACTTATGATCGTGGCAGCGCGCGCAACTGACGCTCAGCCCCAGGAACGCTTTGCCGACGTTGTCGATGGTGTCCTCGATGGTGAGGTGAAATTCGTTGTTGCGCGACCCGAAGCGGCGCGCTGTCGCGAGATAACCGGTGGCAATGATGCCTTCGCGGCGCTGCTCTTCGTTCGACGTTTTAATCAGATCGCCGGCCAGTTGCTCGCGCACGAACTGGTCGTACGGCTTGTCGTTTTGAAAGCTGTGGATCACGTAGTTGCGATAGCGATACGCCGACGGCACCGGGAAATCGGAGTTGCAGCCGGAGGTGTCGGCGTAGCGCACCACATCCAGCCAGTGNNCGGCCCCAGCGCTCGCCGTAAGCCTGCGTGGCGAGCAGCCGGTCGACTACTTTTTCGAAGGCCTTGGGTGAGGTATCGCCGAGAAACGCGGTCATCTCTTCGGGCGTCGGCGGCAGACCCGTCAGGTCGTAAGTCGCGCGCCGCAGCAGGGCGCGTTTGGCGGCGGGGCGGGCCGGCGTGAGTTGCTCGGCCTCTAGTTTCGCAAGGATGAAGTTGTCGATCGCGTTGCGCGGCCACGCGGTGTTATGAACTTTGGGAGGCGGCACCGCGTGTACCGGCTGGAATGACCAGAAAGCCTGCTGCTCTTTGGTCGGATGGAACTCCACCAGCGGGTCGAGTTCCCCGGCGGGCCACACGGCGCCCTCTTTGACCCACTGCGAAATGGCCGCGATCTGGTCGGCGGGCAACGGATCTCCGGGCGGCATCTTAACGCGTTCGTGAGTGCGCTCAAGCACCGCCAGCAGCAAACTCTTTTCGGGATGCCCGACTTCGATGGCGGGCCCCCGCTGGCCGCCCTTTAAGAGGCCCTCGCGCGAATCCAGATGCAGCCCGTTGGGCGCGGACGCTCCGGAGTGGCAGCCCCAGCAACTCTTCTGAAGCACCGGCATCACTTTTTCGGTGAACAGATCGCCCGGCGCGGCGGGCCACGCGGCACCGTCTTTGATCCACGTGGACAGGTCGGCTAAATCCTGCTCGGCCAGCTTACCGGAAGGCGGCATCTTGAGTTTTCCCTGCCAGGCAACGGCCTGCAGCAGCAAACTTTTTTCCGGTTCGCCGGGCACCAGCGCGGGACCGGATTTGCCGCCCTGTAACAGCCGCGCGCGCGAATCCACACGCAAGCCGCCGCTCTCGGCGCCGGTGTGGCACGGGTAACAATTTTTGCTGAGAAGAGGACGGATGCGGCGTTCGAAAAACTCATCCGGGGCCTGTGCCGCCAGGCACAGCGGCAGGAAAGCCGCGGCCACAAGGACGCGGAGGACGCAAATGTTCACTGTGCGAATCTTACTACGTTCGAGACCATGCTATGCGCTCAACGTCACCAAAGCTTTGGCTCCCATCGCATCGAGAATCTCCTGCAGTTTGGCCATCCCGACAGTTTGATAGTCGCTCTCCTCATACCGGCTGATCACCTGTTTACTGACGCCCAGCCGGCGACCTAGTTCGGTCTGGGAGATGCCTTTGGCGATTCGGATGCGGGTAATGAAGGGCGCGACCTCGTCGAGCCGCTCAACTTTGGGTAGCGCCAGTTCGCCGCTCTTAAGTCCGTCATATTCGCGAACTTGGTCTTCGAGGTCTCGAAGCATACTTTGATAGCTCGCGGCCAGAACCGCGGCGCGTTTACCCGAGGTCTCCTGTTCTACCTTGGCCAGAGCTTGTCGGAACCCATCGATTTGCGCGAGGGTTCGGTCGCGCTGTGCTTCGCTCTTAATCATGCGCGGCTCCTTCGATCTTAATCACTCCGCGGGGCCGTCCTTCCCGGTCGTGGCGGAAGAAGTCAGGGAAACCCATGTCGGCGCTTGCGCGCATAGTTGGATGAATGAAGAACTCCAGACCATAATCTGCCCACATCCTCCACTTCAGCTGCCGGGCATGCGGAGCCCTGATCAGTTCGAAGTCGAGCCAGTAAGGTTCAAGCCGATCGTAGACTTCCCGATCTGGCTCGACCCAGTAGCCGTCGATATCACCGGGATCGGGCTTTTCTGAACAGAAGCTTCCGTCAATAAAGATCTCTCGAATACCGGCGTCCCGAAAAGCGGACACAGCTTTTCGAAGACCCCCGATCAACCAGCGGCGGCGTGGCGAAAAACCGAGTTGTTTGGCTATCTCGTTCAAAGTTGCCCGGTGATCGCCCGGCGGCAGAGCGCCCGTTTCAGGATCAAAGGACGGGATCATGCTCCTTTATCATTTCAGGAACAGATCAGGAAGTCAACGCGAGTGTTGACACTGATTAGCGCGCCGACAAGCGGGTCCGCTGCTTGCCACTCTCATCGAAGTTCGCCGGGTTGAGCCAGCGCTCGAAAGCCGCTTTGCGCGCGGGCCATTCCAAATCGAGCATCGAGAACCAGGCCGTGTCGCGGTTGCGGCCTTTCACGATCATGTGCTGCCGGAAGATGCCCTCGAAGGTGAAGCCCAGACGCAACGCCGCGTGGCGCGAGGCTTGGTTCTCGGCGTTGCACTTCCATTCATAGCGGCGGTAGCCAAGATCTTCGAACGCGTGCCGCGCCATCAGGTACATGGCGTCCGTCGCGGCTCGCGTCCGCTGCAGAGCGGGCGCGTAAAGGATGTTGCCGACTTCGATCGAGCGGTGTGCCGGTTCGATGCGCATGTAGCATGCGTAGCCGGTGGCGAGGTCGCTGCCCTGGTCCACGATGGCGAAGAAGAGGGCGTCGGTAGCCGCACTTTTGGCCGCGATATGACGCTCAAAATCGGCGCGCTCAGGGAACGGTCCGGCAAACAGGTAGGTCCACAGCGCGTCACGCTCGGCGCCCCCGGCCGCCTCCCACAGTGCCGCCGTGTGTGCCGCGGGATCGAGCGGCTCAAGCCGCACGTAACGGCCCTCCAACACGACCGGTTCGGGCCATGGCGCGGGCGTGGCGCTGAGCGGCGGGATGGGCATCCGGGTAAGCCCGACTTTAACATTAATTGAATGCACTAGACCGGCAGAGGTAGACAATGGAGTTGCGATTTTATTGGGTTTTTTGTGAAAAACTGTTCATTTCCGCCACGGGATTTTCTATACTCAAATTAATCTTTGGAACATCGGTTCCGGCGGCGCCAACGCAAGGCGTCTGATTTTCTCCCTGAAGAGAACCAACATTCTCTGAGGAGGTCTATATGGCCAGGATTCATTTCGTAGGACTCGATCCGCTGCTTGCGGATCATTTAAAAGAGGCTCTTCCCCCGAAAGCCCACAGCATCCGGATTCACCCCAAAGGCGTGAAGGCCGAGGCGATGCGTGAGGCCGATCTGATCTTCGCTTCCGGTGATGACCGCAGCTACCGGGAACTGCTGCGGGAGGTGCGCCGCGAGAACCCCGCGCGCCCTTTCATCGTCGTGACCCGCATGCCCGAAACCAAAGCCTGGCTGGATGCTCTGGAGGCCGGCGCAACAGATTACTGCGCCGAGCCGATTGAGCCCAAACAGGTGCAATGGCTGCTCGATTCCGCGTTCAGCAGACGCCCGGCGAAGGCTGCCGCAGCTTAAAAAAACCCGCACGGCTCGCATGATATTCTCGTAGTGTCCTTCTAAATGGCCACTACTGCGAAAGCGATCGCGAAGCCTGCGCTTCCCCCCATCGGCGTGTGGCTGCCACCGGTTTTGGTCTCGTGGCTAATTCCGGGCGGCGGCCATTTCCTCCTAAAACGGCGCGGCCGCGCGGCTCTGCTGCTGGCCGCCATCAGCCTGATGTTCCTGCTCGGCTTGATGATGCGCGGGGCGATGTTTACACCCAAGGGCGGCGACCCGCTGACCACGCTGATCAACTACGGCGGCTTTGTCGGCGATCTGGCTTCGGGCGCGCTCTACCTGCTGGCCATGATGCTGGGCTATACGCAGCCCGACGCAGCCGGCCACGTGCACGATTACGGCACTAAATTCCTAGTCTCGGCGGGGCTGCTCAACATTCTGGCCATGGTGGACACATTCGAGATCGCGGCCAAACGGAAAAGCTGATGACCAAAATGAATCTGACGCACTTTGAAGCGGCGTTCCTGTTCGCGCTGCTCGCCTCGGTGGTGCTCGGCATTGTGACCAAGAATAACGACCGCGAGCGCCTGCGCTACGGCGCCTACTGCTTCGCCTACTTTCTGGTGGCACTGTTCGGCATTGCCTGGGTCATGAAGCTAGGCCACGGCTAATTGACGCTGCGGGCCAAAATGTGTGATTATTCATTAGATTGAATAAGTATTCACACGGCCTGACCCGGGACCTCGACCTATCCCTGCCCGATTTGCTTGCCCTGCTGGATTTGGCGGCGGAGGTGAAGCACGCTCCGCGCGATTTTGCCGACCGGTTGGCTGGGCGCAGCGTGGCGCTGCTGTTCGAAAAACCCTCGCTGAGGACGCGGTTTACGTTTGAGTTGGGCGTGCAGCAACTGGGCGGTTGCGTGGTCACGATGGACGGGCCGGTGGGCGGGCGCGAGCCGGTAAGGGACGTGGCGCGCAATCTGGACCGCTGGACGGACGCCATCGTCGCGCGCACCTTTCGCCAAGAGACCATCGACGAACTGGCGCAATGGGCTAGCGTGCCGGTGGTGAATGCTCTGAGCGATCTCTATCATCCGTGCCAGGTGCTGGCCGACCTGCAAACTTTGCGAGAACATTTTTGCCGGTCGCACGGGCCTGCTCTGCACGGGCTCAAGCTGACTTTTGTGGGAGACGGCAATAACGTGGCGCACTCATTGATGTTGAATGCCGGGCGGCTGGGCATGCACTTCGCGCTGGCGGCGCCGGCCGGCTACCACCCCGATGCGGAAATTCTGAGCCAGGCGCGGGCGTTGGCGGCAGAGTCTGGCGGCAGCATCGAACTGACCCAGGACGCGTTGAGCGCGGTTGATGGCGCGCACGCTGTTTATACCGACGTTTGGGCCAGCATGGGGCAGGAGGCGGAGGCCGCCGAGCGGCAGCGCAGCTTTGCGGCGTACCAGGTTTCAAGCCGGCTGATGGCGGCCGCGCGGCCGGATGCTATTTTTCTGCACTGCCTGCCGGCCAAGCGGGGCGAAGAGGTGACCGACGAGGTGATGGAGTCGCCCCGGTCGGTGGTGTTCCAGCAGGCGGAGAACCGGCTGCACGCGCAGAAGGCGCTGCTGCTGACGCTGATCGGCTAGTGAACAAGTGGTGGGGATCACGTTAATGCCATGTGGGGCGGGCTTTCAGCCTGCAGCGGGCTTC
>DOZZ01000176.1:0-2409 GCA_003517725.1 Bryobacterales bacterium
GGCGTCAGAGTAGTTTCGACATTGGTCCACAGGACCGCGTGGCGGCCTTTCAACAATTCTTCGCGGCTCGTCACCACGCTGTTGGCGGCGGTCGCGGAGACACGCGGCAGCGTTTCATCCGAAGCCATCACACGCAGGTTAAGCCGGTCCAGCAGCGCCAGCACCTCGGCGCGTAACCGCGGAGGGCCATCCGGCGGCAAGCCGATATTGCGGATGCCGATGTTCTTGAGCCACGTCAGCTCGCGCTCCCATAGCTGGCGCGGAAACTGCGCGTACGGGAATTCGACGACTTCGAGCGGCTCGGGCGCGGCCCACAGCATGGCTGCCGCCAGTGCCGAAAATACTAATCGCGCCAGCGCCCTCCTCATCCTGGAACGGACCGGCGCATGCGGAAATCGCCTACCAGCGGCATGCGAATCACGCGGCACATTTCAAACAGCCGCGAGCGCGCACGGCTGCCGACGCGATCCTCCAGCGTGACCCGGTAATCCACTTTGCCGCCGGCGTTGCGTTGCGCGTTGCCGGCTTCGGGATCGATCAGATTGGTGGTGGCGATCAGCGGCTTACGATTGTTGCAGCGGTACGTAATGATGCTGGTGACCGTATCTTCAACCCAGTCGGTGACGCGGTGCGCGCCCAGATCGTCGAGCAGCAGGACGTCGGCTTCCATGGCCACGCGATAGGCCTCTTTGTCGGCCGCGCCGGAGTTCTGGTCGTAGCCCGAGCGGATGCGGTCCAGCAGGTTCTGGTAGTCGAAAAAGAGGCCTTCAAAGCCGCGCGCCATAATACTGCGGAGGGCCGCCACGGCCAGGTGCGTTTTGCCGCTGCCGGGTTCGCCCATCAGCAGCAGGCCGGGAGTTTTGTCGGTTGGAAAATCACGCGCGAACGTTTTGACCTGCACCAGTACGCCTTGCAGATCGCGGTACGAGATGGGGTTATCGCGCGGCAGTAAAAAATTATCGAGCGAGGCGTTGCGGTAGAGCGGGGGAATCTGCGCGTTTTCTTCGAGCAGCCGCGCGCGGTCCTTTGTCTGGCACTCGCAGCGTTCGGCGCCCGACAACTCGTCCTTGACCACGATTTTAAAACCGGTGCCATGACAGATGGGGCAATCCACGGGCGGCATGCCTCTCCATTATCAATCAGCCGGCGCCGGGCATAGAATCTCAAGATGCCGATGAATCGTCGCGAACTGTTAACCATACTGGCCGCCGCCCCGCTGCTGCATGCCGAACCGGCATCCCGGCCGGTGCGTCTGGGTGGCCCTATATTCCTGAAGTCGGACGACCCCGCGGCGCTGGCTGAAGAGCACCGCCGCCTCGGCTACAGCGCCGCCTACTGTCCCTCCGTCAGCGTCGGCGAAACAGAAAAAATTCGTGCCATCCGCGACGCCTTCACCGCGCGCAACGTGGTGATCGCGGAGGTCGGCGCGTGGAAGAATATGCTCGATCCCGACACAGCCGTGCGCCAGGCCAATCTGGCCTACGTGACCGAGCGCATGGCGCTGGCCGATGCCGTGGGCGCGCGCTGCTGCGTCGATATCGCCGGCTCGTTCAACGCCACGTACTGGTACGGCATGCATCCGGAGAATCTCTCGAAACGCTTCCTCGATGCCACGGTGGCCAACTGCCGCGCCGTGATCGACTCTGTCAAGCCCACGCGCACGCGCTTCACCATCGAGATGATGCCGTGGTCCCTGCCCGATACGCCGGACGCGTACCTGGAGCTGATTCGCGCGGTCGATCGCCCGGCGTTCGGCGTGCACCTGGATGTCTGCAACGTGGTCAACAGCCCGGCGCGTTTCTATGGCAACAAGGCCGTGATTGAAGAGTGCTTCCGCAAGCTGGGCCCGTGGATCGTATCGTGTCACGCCAAGGACCTGGCTTGGGTGCCCGAATATAACGTGCACTTCGCCGAGGTAGTGCCGGGCCGCGGCGAAATCGACTACGCGGCATACCTGCGCGAACTCTCGCGGCTGCGCGTGGATGCGCCGCTAATGCTCGAGCATCTGAAGAGCGCCGCCGAGTACGACGAAGCGCGCGCCTACATCCAGAAAGTGGCAGCGCACAACGGCATAACGTTCGCCTAGCCCTCCTAAAACAAAACCACGCCGTTCATCTTTCGCTCCAACTCGCTGCGATTCGCGGTGCCCGTACCGCGCTTCATCACCGTCACGGATGCCCACAAATTGCCCAATTGGGCCGCTTGTTCAGGGCTGGCGCCCACCGCCAACGCACACGCCGCGCCGGATGAAAAGCTGTCTCCCGCGCCACAGATATCGACGGGGTTCTCAATGGCCCGCGTGGCCACTCGCGTCACGCGGCCATGGTCATTGATGAGGGTGCCGTCGCGGCCATCCGTGACAAACACCCGGCCGGCCTGGAGGTGGCCGCGCAAGCGCTCGTAATCCAC
>DOZZ01000176.1:2538-10017 GCA_003517725.1 Bryobacterales bacterium
GTGACGTTCCGGAAATGTTCACAACGCAGCCGCGAATCGGCCCACACAATCTTGTCGGGCGATGCCGCGCCTGTCTCCGCCAGAACCTCGCGCAGCGAGGCCGTCACGACGCCGCCGATGGCCGTCTCGGCCTGGTCGGCAATAAAGATCACATCGAACTCGCCGTGCATCTCACGCAGGCGCTGGGCCATCTGACCCTCCAGTGATTCGGGTATCGCGGCGGCTTGTATGTAGTCGATCCGCGGGTGGTCCTCCACGCCGGTTTGCCCGTTGATGATTTTGGTATAGGTAAACGTCGTCACCAGGGGCGAGCGAATCAGTCCACGGGATTCGATGCCGCGTTCGTCGAGCGCATGCGCCAGCTCGAAGCCGTGGCCGTCATCCCCTGCGAGGCCCAGAACCGCTACGCGCGCCAGCCCGAAGGCCGCCAGGTTGTTCGCAACAGTCCCGCCGCCTCCCGGCGTTTTCTCCACCGACGTGACCGCGATCCGGTCGAGCCCGGTCTCGCGCGAGCGGTCCGCGAGAGCCGGGTCGTAAGTGCACCAGCGGTCCAGGCAGATGTCGCCGACGATCAGAGCCCGCAGCCGCGGCATCGCGTCAAGAATTTCGACCATAGTCATTCGGCCTCCAACAAAGCGCCGCGCAGGGCCGGCAGCGTTGCGCGATGGTCGCCGCAAAAATAATAGCTCTCGCCGCCATCGGCCACGGTCCTGACCAGCATGGTTTTGTGCGGCCGGAAATAGTAGCCCGCGTCGCTCTTGTCCAGTTCGGAATGGATGTCGCCGCGAATCGGCACCAGATCGAAAACCGCGCTGCAGAACTTCTTGATGGACGACCCGTTCTGGTGTGCCACATTGCGCGCCATGGACAGCGCTTTCAGATACACCTCTGGCCCCATGATGGCCGACCCGAAGTTCAGCATCACGCCGTGTTCCAGGGTCTGAACGGTCCGCGCGAAGATCAGAAAATCGCGATAACTCGCCGCCCCCAGCGTGGCGCCGTCGCAATTGGGATGTTCATGGATAATGTCGTAGCCGATGCCGACGTGCACGGTAACCGGGATCGACAGCCTGTACCCCGCCGCGAGGATGCTGTGGTCCAGGTGCGGGTAACCGCTGGCCAGCAGGCGCCGGCCCAGATTCTCGCCGAGGCCCAGCGACAGATCGGCCGCCTCGGTGATCCAATCGTTCAATTCCCCGGTCTCTTTCCAAAGCCCAAACTCGCCGGACTTGATGTACCGCGCCACCTTTTCCGTGGTCGCGCCGATGCGGGCCAGCTCATAATCGTGAATCGCGCCGGCGCCGTTCATGGCCACGTGATTGATGAATCCGCGCTCCATCAGATCGATCAGAATGCGGTTGGCGCCGGCCTTGATGACGTGGCCGCCCATGATGAAGACGCGCGCCGCACACTTCTGGCGAGCAGCCAGCATGCGTTGGGCCAGCACCGGCAAATCCGGATGCGTATAAGCGATAGGCGCGGCTTGGGGCTCCAGCCAGAAATCGAGATGCAGATCGTGAATGCGCTCCGACAACGGTCGAATCGCGAGTTGTTGGCGGTCGAAGAGTGGATATTTACTAGGCATGTGGTTTCGTCGGCAGCGCAGCGTCAGCGGTAGAGACGCGCGATGGAGGCCGCAATTTCCGAGGGTATCAGATCGTCGACCGGCCTTCCGTCGCGCAGGCGCTGGCGCACCGCGGTCGACGAGAGCGCATCGCAGCCGCACAACTCCGTAGTCCGCACGCGCGCGCGCAACTCGTCGGGAACCTCGAAAGCCTGGTCCCGCCGGGCGACCAACATGTCGAACTCCCGCAACTGTTCGGCGAAAGACGGTCCGCTGCCGTAATCCCAATGCACGACGCGCTCGGCGGCATCGCGTCCGCACAGCAGGGTTAGCTCGGTGCGCGAGCCATAGACGGCGCGGCAAGCCCGCGCGATCGACACAAACAGCCCATCGCTCACGCTGCCCACGGAGAAGCGCGGATGCGCATCGGCCAGCGCTAGCAGCAGTTGCAGGCGCGCATCGAAAGGCACGCCCTCGTACGGCTTGTGAGGAAAGACGCGCGGCAGCACCAGCAGCGTTTCATCGCAGTTTGCCAACGCGGCTTCGGCGAGAGCAACATGCGCGCGCGTGGGCGGGTCGAAAGCAGCGGGCAGGACCGCCAGCCGCGTGGTGGAAACGGCGGCGCGGCGATGAACCTCAAGTGCCATGTTCCCGTTTTAATACGCATTTGGACGGCCAAAAATGACAATTCTTGCCATAATAGTGGCAGTTATGCAATCGATGAATATTTCGCTGCCGGAGCCATTGAAAGAGTTCGTGGACGAACAGGTAGACTCAGGGCGCTACAGCAGCGTTAGCGAGTACGTGCGCGAACTGATTCGTGATGATGAGCGGCGTAAGTCGCAAGACAAGCTGGAGGCGTTCCTTTTGGAAGGCATCCGAAGTGGCGAGCCTACCGAGATGACGCGCCAGGATTGGGAGCAAGTCCGCCGCGAAGCAATCAAGCGGCTCGAAGCGAGCAGGTCACGAAAGACCGCTTCTTCTCTTCTACTTGCCGGTGCAGGATGGCATTGATCTGGTTCGTGTGCTGCACGGCGGCCGTGACATCGAGCGGTTTCTCGCCGGGGTTAAATTAAAGAATCTATGTTTTCCTGGGAGTGCCCCAAATGCGGACACGATAATCCGCCCTCCGCCAAGAATTGCATCTACTGCGGATACGATGAAGCTCAGGCCGAAGCCGAAGGGCTTCCTCCGCACGGCGCCCAGCCACACGAGGAAATCCCGCCGCCCGCGCCCGCGCCGCAAGCTTCCGTGGCGAGGCCTGTCCTGCACCAGCCGCGTCCACACCGCTCGGGCATGCCCACCTGGCTCATGAGCCTGCTCTTCGCCGCCGGCTTCCTGATCGTCGGCTTCGCCGTCTACTACACCATCCAGTATTTTTCGAACCGCCCCACCAGCGCCGCGCGCAGCGTGGTCAACAACGCCGTAGCGGCTCGCGATAAGGTCAGCAATCCGCTGCAAAAATATATCGAGGTGATCGGCATCCGGCTGGTGCAGGATAAAGCGCACAGGATAGAGGCGCGCTTCGTGGTGGTGAACCACGCGACCACCGAACTGGACGATGTCAGCGCCACGGTCACGCTGTGGGCCAGCACCGCCAAGTCCGAGGAAGACCCGGTCGGCACCTTCACCTTCAAAATTCCCAATCTGCCGGCCAACGACTCGAAGGAGCTCAGCGCGCCTTTGAACACCAAGCTCAAAATTTACGAGATGCCGGACTGGCAGAACCTGACCGCCGATCTCCAGATCAACGCTCAATAGAGTTCGCACACGGCGGCAGCCGAAGGTTACGGCGCGCGTCGGACAGGCACGGCGCGCGGCGCAACGCCCGCTCGAAATCCTGGCGCGCGGCAGCGTGCTGGCCCAGCGCTTCGAGCGCCACGCCGCGATTGTTGAGTGCGTGCGGCTCGCCAGGGTCGAGCGCCAGGGCTTGCCCGAATGCCCGCAGCGCCTCGGCCGGCCGGCCCAGCTGCAGATAGACGCGGCCCTCTTCGGTAGCGACGGCAGGCTCTCGCGGCGCGAGCGAGCGCGCCTGCTCTAACAGATTCAAGGCGTCGCCTGGCTCGACCGCCCGCGAGAGTTGCAGCAGGGGCCGTACTTTGCCCGGCGCACGCGCGGCGGCTTCACTCCACAACGCGCGATCCGAGGACCACACGGCCATGCGCGTCCATGAAACGCCAATCAGCACCAGCGCTCCGGCCGCTAACATCCAGCTACGCACTGGCTGCAACGCCACTCCGATGCCCGCGGCGAAAGCGATCATCGGCAAATAAAGGCGATGGTCGGCGGCCAGATCCGAAGCCGGAAAAATCGACGAGCTCGGCAGCAGCAGAATCAGCCCGCCCAGCCACCATCCCGTGGCTGGCCATCTTCGATACACCCGCAGCGCCGCCGCGACCAGACCGATCAGCACCAGCCACGCGCCGCCCAGCAGCAGCTTCGAAGACGGCAATTCGGGATCGATGCTGAAGCCGTAGGGAACCACCAGCAGCGCCATGTAGCGCAAGATCGAATAGCCCTGGGCCGCGGCATACCCGAGCGGCGTGACGTCCGCCGAGAAGCCGGCCCCGCTGTGCGCCGCGGCGCGCGTGGCGGCCAGCACGTGCAGACCGGCCGCAAGCGACAGCACCAGCATCGCGGACAGCGCCGCCCGGTGTTGAAGCTTACGCGCGCGCCACCAGTCGAGCCACATCAGAAATAACGGAAACGCGGCGCATTCCTCTTTGGCGCACAGCGCCAGTCCGAAGCACGCCAGCGCCAGCCACGCACGCTCGCGACGCCAAGCCCACCACGCCGCCAGGCATAACAACGCCGATAGCAGCGACCCGCGCGAGAAGACATACGCCACGGCCTCGGCCTGTACCGGATGCACCGCGACGATCAGCGCCGCAATCCAAGCCGCCTTCGCTCCGATGGCCTCGCGCAGAATCAAGAACAGCAGCACCACCACGGCGACATGCAGCAGCAGGCTCACCGCGTGGTAGCCCAACGGCGCGCTGCCGGCCGCCAGATAATTCCAGCGGAACGTCAGCCACGTTAGCGGCCGTGTCTGCAGCCAGTTCCAGCCATGGCCGGTGATGGCCGGGTCTACCCACAGTGCGGCGTCGTCGAAATGGAAACCGTGGGTTAGAGAGGCGCCAAAGGCAAGGAGAGACGCGGCCGCCAGCAACAGGTATCGCAATCCTAAATCGTACGCCAGCGCGGTCACGGTAACCTAGTTCCGTGCCGGCCACCACGCCCAAACCGAAGACCGCCGCGGATCGTAAAAAGCGCTTCGCCGCCGTCTTCAAACTGCTGGACCAGATGTATCCTGATGCCACCTGCGCGCTGCTCCACCGCTCGCCCTGGGAACTGCTGGTCGCCACTATCCTGTCGGCCCAGTGCACCGACAAGCGCGTCAACGCAGTAACGCCCGCGCTGTTCGAAAAATATCCGACGCCGCACGATTTTGCCGCCGTGCGTCCCGAGGTGCTGGCCGACGACATCCGCTCCACCGGTTTTTTCAACAACAAAGCGCGCTCGCTGGTGGGCGCGGCGAAACGCGTGATCGAAGCGTACAGCGGCGAAGTCCCGCGCAGCATGGACGAATTGCTGACCGTGCCGGGCGCCGCGCGTAAGACGGCCAACGTGGTGCTCGGTTCGGGCTACGGCATCGCCAGCGGCATCGTGGTGGATACGCATGTGCAACGCATCACCCGCCGCCTCGACTTCACGCGCCAGACCGATCCGGTGAAGATCGAGCAAGAGCTGGTAAAAATTGTGCCGCGTGAGCGTTGGATCCTGTTTTCACACCAGATCATCCTGCACGGGCGCGCCCTGTGCGTCGCGCGCAAACCGCTGTGCGCGGAGTGCCGTCTCGAACCGCTGTGTTACAGCCGCGACAAGACCGTCTGACCCCGGCGCGCAACCTAACCCGGCCGCCCCACATCTATAGAGACGAACAGGAGTGTCAATAATGTTAGGGTCTCTTAGAAACACAGTCTTAGGTCTGGGCATCGCCGTCACGGCCGCGTTCGGGGCCGGCACTGTACCGGACACCGCGCTGCAGGCCAAAGCCGTACACGAAATCCGCATGTACCCGCAGTACAGCATCTTCGATAACATCAACGTGCGCGTCGCCAACGGCAACATCGAGCTATTGGGACAAGTGAGCGAGCCGTACAAGAAGCAGGATCTGCTGCACATTATGCAGCACATCCGCGGCGTGGCTTCGGTCACCAACGATTTAGAAGTGCTGCCGCTGTCGCCCATGGATAACCGCATCCGGTGGCAGGTGGCGCGAGCCATTTACAGCGATCCGGTGCTGTCGCGCTACTCAATGGAGCCCGTCGGGTCGATCCATATCATTGTGGCCAACGGCCACGTGACGCTCGAGGGCGTGGTGAGCAACGAGATGGAACGCAACGTTGCGGCCTTACGCGCCTCCGGGGCGGGGCTGAGTTTCGGCCCGGTGATCAACAATCTGCGCGTCGAAGTGCCTTCGCGCAAGAGCTGACTTAGACGGCAAAGCGGGCGCGGTCTCCTGCCCGCTTTGCCGTTTCCCTCCTTTATTTGCCATACTCACACGGGCGTGAGCGTGGTCTCCGATCAAGCAATTTTTCTAGGCGTCGATGGCGGCCAGTCGAGCACCATGGCACTCGTGGGTGACGCGTCGGGCCGCGTCATCGGCAGCGGCGCCGCGGGCCCTTGTAACCACGTGGCGTCGGCCGCGGAAGGGCGCGAGAAGCTGGCGCGCGTGGTGCGCGAGTGCGTCACGGCGGCCCTCTACCAGGCCGGCCTCGCGGCGGACGACGTAGTCTTCGAAGCCGCCTGTTTCGGCATGAGCGGGGGCGCCGAAGACAAGCAGGACGTGCTCTCCGCGGCGGTTCCGGCGCGCAGGATTTTGGTCACCCACGACGCGGCCATCGCGCTGACCGGCGCCACCGCGGGACGCCCGGGCGTCATCACGATCGCCGGTACCGGGTCCATTGCGTACGGCCGCGATGCCACGGGCCGCGAGAGGCGCGCCGGCGGCTGGGGCTACGTCTTCGGCGATGAAGGCGGCGCGTTCGACATCGTGCGGCAAGCCACGCGCGCCATGTTGCGGCAGCACGAGGGCGGCGGGGCCCCGACGGCATTGACGCCGCTGCTGCTTGAAGCGACGCACTGCTCCGATGCCAACCAGATGCTGCACCTGTTCTACACGGCCGACTGGCCCCGCTCGCGCGTCGCGCGCCTGGCTCCGCTGGTGGATCAAGCGGGTAACGCGGGAGACGAGGTCGCTCTGACCATCCTCGACCGCGCCGCGCAGTCCTTGGCCGAATTGGCCCTGGGCATCTGCTCTGGACTCTTTCCCGATCACCACGAAGTCCCGCTTTCGTGGATTGGCGGCGTCTTCGAAAGCCCGCGCATCCTGGACCGCTTCCACCAACTCTGTCAGGCGCAAGCCCAATGCGCCCCACCGCGCTACGATCCCGTGGCGGGTGCACTGTTGAGCGCCTACGCGATGGCCGGCCTGCACCCGGAATTGATCACGAGCTAGGCTGGCAAAGCCAATTTTCAGAGGGAGGAAATACGGGTTTTCCTTTTGTTTTGTTCAGCGGCTGCCCGCCAACGGCACTGAAAGAGAGTATCATTTTGCGGTCCAAACCCAATTGGCGTCGATTGGTTGGGGCGACTGGCCTTTGAGGGCCGGCCCTGAACAGCGGAGGTTGGAAAACATGTGCACGAAAATTGGCTCCTGGAAGAAGCGTAATGCGCGGAAGGAGCTGGCTCAGCCGGGCGGACGTGTAAGTTGTTGGGCACGAAGCGGAAATATATGTGGCGGGATGTGACCGCCACAGGCGCGCCTGAAAAAGCCGGACGGGATGATGGCCCAGCGCCTTCCGAAGCTGGCCAGGCCGGCTCAAGCCGGCTGCAGCTTAAAAGCCGCCCCA
>DOZZ01000161.1:0-287 GCA_003517725.1 Bryobacterales bacterium
AATCAAACCAACCAGATGACCACTGCCGTGGGCTACGCCAGTTCGAGCCGAGCGGGCGTGCATTTCGGGCTGGGCAGTGTGACGATCGTGCCGAAAATTGAGATTCGCTGGCCCAGTGGCCGCACGCAGACTCTGGAAAATGTGAAGGCCGATCGCTCCATCACGGTGGAGGAGCCGTGATCCGCGCCTGGTTTTCGAGGGAGAGCTTCTCGGCTTCGGCGCGTTTCTGGATTTCCTGGTATTCAGCCAGGACCCGCCGGGCTTTTTCGGACTCGCCGGCAGCCTGG
>DOZZ01000161.1:494-4191 GCA_003517725.1 Bryobacterales bacterium
CGGGCTGGCCCACGCGGGCCAACGCAATGCCCAGCGCGGCATGCGCCGGCATCAGTCCCGGATCGGCCTTGAGGGCCGCCTGCAGATACGGGATGGCCTCTTCGGCGCGCTCTAACTGCAACAGCGAATCGCCCGCGAAGAATTGCAGATCGGGCGCGCCGGCGTCGCGCTTTAGAAGCTCTTGCACGGCGGGCAAGGCGCGACGGTAATCGTGTCCAAGGTAGAAAGCTTTGGCCAGTTCATGTTCCAGCCGCGGGTCGCCGGGCGCCAGCTTCAGTGCCGCTTGCCACTCCACCGCTGCCTCCACATGCTGTCCGTGATTGCCGAGCATCTCGGCTTTAAGCGCGTGCAGTTCCACGGACTCCGGGAGCTGGCCCAATCGCGAGAAGGCCTGGAGCGCCAGATCGTTGTAAGCTCGGGCGCGCCAATAGAGAGACTTGGAAGCGGCCGCGTCGAGCAGCCGCCCGGCCGCGAAATCGCAGGCGGCTTTGTCGCGCGCGCAATTCGGAGGCGCGAGCGCGGTCTCTTTCCGCTGCTCCGCCGCAGCCCAATCCGGATGCTCAGTGGCCTGATAAATGGCGGCGAGCGCAGCATGCGCGCCAGCCAGATTCGGCTGCTTGTCGAGCGCCTGCCGGTAGAAGAAGAAGGCGCTGCGGTACTGCCGCTGTCCCAATCTCGATTGGCCCACCAGGGCCAGCCACTCGGGGGAGCCCTGCGCGGTCTTATCCAGCTCCTCGAAGGCGTGGTTGGCGAGCGCTTCGTAGGTCTGCCCCAAGCCGAACCATGCCTTGGCATCATCTGGAGTAAGCGCGGTGAGCCGGCGGAAATGCACGGCGGCATCCTGGGGACGGTCGAGCGACAGCAGCGCGTTGGCCAGCATGCCGCGGGCGTTGGTGTTGGAGGGCTGTAGCGTCACGACTTTCTCGAGCGGCGCCACGGCTCGCGCCGGATCGCCGGTTTCGAGCCGGGCGGCGCCCAGTGAAAGCAGCGCGGGCAAGCTGTTGGGTTCGGCTTGCAGCACGCGCTCGAACTGCGGGATAGCCTCCTGATGCTGGCCGGACATATGCAGCGCGAGGGCCAGGTTCAGCCGGAGCCCCACGTTGGCGGGCATGGCGCGGCACAGTTCCCGATACAGGCCCACGGCGTCGGCGAAGCGGCCCATGCCCATCAGTTCTTTGGCCTGGTGCGACTTCGCGGCCAGGTCCCCATCGGACTGCGCCCACGCCGCCATCGCGAAAAAGAAAAGGGCGGCCCGCAGCGCGGACCGCCCCTGTGCTGCTCGAAACATTAGCGGCTAGAAGCCCAGCCTCAATCCGAGACGCAACTGCCGCTCCCCATACGCGCTGTTAATGCGCATGAAGTTGGAGTTGCCCACGAAGCTACTGGCGACGCCTCCGAAATGCGCGGAGTTTGTGAAGTTATAGGCCTCCGCCCGGAACGATAGCACCACTCGTTCGGTGATTGCGAAATTGCGGAACAGGCTCAAGTCCGCATTCAGGACACCCGGGTTACGGAGGATATTGCGGCCCGTGGTTCCAAACTTCAGCGGAACCGTGGGCGCCGCGAATGCCGTGGGATCGAAGTAATACGTGCCGGGACCCACCGCGCCGATTTTCTCCACTTTGGACTTCACCTGGTCCGCGGTCTGCGTGTTGCCCGGCGCGTTCAGCGAACTTCCGGACGCGGTCACCGTGAACGGGGTGCCGGTGTAGGCGGACATCACGCCGTTCACCTGCCAACCGCCGACGATGTACGAAGCCGGCCCGCTGGTAACCCACGATTTGCCTTTGCCCACCGGCAACTCGTAAACCCAGCCCAGTTGGAACACGTGCGTGCGGTCATAACCGGCGGCGGCGCGGTTGCGATTGAACACCGGCCCCCAGTTCCAACCCACGCCGGCCCAGCCATCTTCATCGGTCATGTTGATGGCTTTTGAATAGGTATAGGCGCCTTTGATCAGCAGACCTTTCGAGAACTGCCGATTGATGCTGGTCTGCAGCGAATGGTAGTTGGCGCTCAGATAGCCGTCCCACATGTTCGTCGCGATGGTTCGGCCAAACAATGCCGCATAGGGGCGGCCGGCATTGCCGGAACCGGGAAAGCCGGAGTTGATATCGCGGTCCGCCAATTGATGCGTGGTCTCAGTGCCCACATAGGCCACCGTGCCAACCAGGTCCATTGGCAGACGGCGTTCCACGGTGAAATTCCAGCTTTGGATATAGCCGCGGTGAATCTGACCAAGATACGGGCTGCGCATATCGGCCACGGCCGGCAAGTTGACGATGCCCGTGGAGAGGTCCGGTCCGTTGACCGGCGGGATGCCCTGGGCCAGCGTGCCAAACGGAGCGTAGGAGTTGGGCTGTTTGAAATCGAAGTTCACCGTCAGCGGGTAAAAACCGCGGAGCGGCCGCGAGAAGGGCAGGGGATCATAGTTCAGGCCATAGCCGGCTCGAATTACGGTGCTCTCATCCAGGCGGTAAGCCAGGCCGACGCGCGGAGCGAACAATTTGTGACTGACGGTCACGCCGGTGTCTTTCGGAACGCTGCCGCGGCCACCCAGGTACACCAGGTTGGTGGCGGGATCCAGCCGCTCGATGCCTTTATCGTGCGCGCGGGTCATCAACGGGTAGTATTCATAACGCAGCCCCAGGTTCACCGTCAATTTCCGCGTGACCTGCCAGCGATCGCGAGCGTACCACCCGAATTGCCATTCACGGGGGGTCATCAAAATATACTGCAGGCTCTTCTGAACTTCGACATCCAGCCCCAGCAGGAACGCCGCATAGGTGTTGTACTGGTCGCCGTTGCCCTTCGGTCCCAGTGACGTGGGGCCGCTATCGAACGCGATACTGCCACGCGGGCCCGCGCCTAATTCCGGTTGGAAATGGTTCATGCGGTGCAGCACGCCATCAAATCCGAAACGAAACTCGTGGGCGCCTTTAGTCCAGCTCAGATTGTGGCTGGTGGTAAAACTCTCCTCGGTGCGGAATGCCGGCATCCATCCCGGTACGCCCATGTTGTTATAGGGGGCGTTGAATGAAATGTTGGGGAAGCCGCTTTGGGTAAGGTCGGGGCCATTCAGGCCGGGAATGCCGAGTTGGGCGCCATAGTTGGTGCCGTAGTCGCTGCCTTTAACCGTCTGTTCCATGCGTTGGTAGCCGAAAACGCCGTCGATCAGGACTGTCGGCGAAACGGTATAGGTGTGGCCGAGCGATCCGTTATTGATCTTGGTGTCGCCCAAACCCGGATCAGAGCCCGGGGCCGGGCCGCCCGCCACGCCGAAGATGGGCTTACCGCCCACCAGGGCGGCCAGGTGCCCGTACTTGGCGAAGATCGAGTGGCGTTCGCTGCGGTTGTAGTTCACTTTCACGTCGATATAGTCGCGGTCAAACTTCGGGACCGCCGAGGCGAAATAGTTGTTCGAGGCGCCCGGCAGATTGGGCAGTGGGAAAAAGCTTTGCAGCTTCTGCGCGATCGGGCTAATCCGGTTCGGGGGGATGATGTTGCCCGGGAACGGCTGCCGTCCGCTACCGTCCGGGTTGCCCGTGGCGGGATCGTAAATGATGGTTTTGTAGGCGCTGAAGTCGCCCGCGCGGATGTCCGACGTGGGGACCGAAAAACGGCCGATGGCCCCTTGCCGCTGCCGGGTTCTGTCGAAACTGCCGAAGTAGAAAAGCTTGTTCTTGACGATCGGGCC
>DOZZ01000161.1:4291-5013 GCA_003517725.1 Bryobacterales bacterium
AATAAGCTGCCGTGCAATTGATTGGTTCCGGACTTGGTGATGACGGTCACCGCCGCGCCGCCGGCCATGCCCTGTTCCGCATCGGCAGCCGAGGTCGTCACATTGACCGTGTCGACCATCTCTTCCGGCACCACATAGCCGGCGTGGTGGGGCAGCCAGAGATTGATGCTGGCGGCGCCGTCAATCCGCGTCGAATTGTTGTTGGCGTTGGTGCCGTTGACATTGGTGCGCAGCGAACGGTTGGGAGTGTCGGTCGCCGAGTTTTGAAACGAAGCGGGCGTGGCGCCCGGCACCAGGTTGATCAGGCTCTGGTAATTGCGGTACCCCGGCAAAGGCATGTTGGCGACAGCTTTCGTGTTGATGGTGCTGTGCGTGTCGGACTTGTCGGTTTGTAACAGGGTTGCGTCGGCTTGCACGGTCACCTGCTCGCCCACCGAGCCAACCTCCAATTTCAGGTCGACGCGGCTCACGGTGTTGGCCGAGACGTCGATATCCTGCCTGGTTTCGGTGCGAAAACCGCTGACGCCGATTTTGAGATCGTAGACTCCCGGCTGCAAATCGGCGATCTGGTAGCGGCCGCCTTGATCTGTTTTTGTTGTGTGCGTCTGGCTGGTCGCTTTGTTGATGACCGTGACGTCAGCGTTGGGAATGGTTCCACCGCTGGGGTCCTCGACAACTCCTACCACTGAACCATACAGGACCTGTGCGTTGACGGTCTGTAG
>DOZZ01000161.1:5236-5365 GCA_003517725.1 Bryobacterales bacterium
GATTGCATGCGTTGCACCCCTTTAGTGGTTTATACCGTAAATCACCGAATCAAATCAATTTAAAATGAGGCGCACGTCGCCAAACACGCAAGCCGCGCCATGGCCACCATCGCGATTGTTTTAGGGGTG
>DOZZ01000161.1:5533-22083 GCA_003517725.1 Bryobacterales bacterium
AGCAATTTCTCCATGATGATTTGCAGCGGCTCGTCCGGCTTCGATTCCGGGTGACAAGCTTCCACGCGGTTTCGCCATAGCTGTTGGGCCAAGCTGAGCCGCACTTCGGAGAGTTCGTTCGAAATCGCGCCTTTCGGCTTTTGCGCCGCGGCATGATCGGCTTCCGCCAGCAGGTCTGTTGCCGCCGTGCCGGCGCAAGCTCGCAGGGCGTTGGCCGATAGTTCCAGCAGGTGCAGGCTGCGCTGGTATTTCTCAAGCGATGGAAGACGCCGCGGGGTAGGGTCGAGTGCATTCACGGTACTCACCATCTGGATGCGCGATGCGATGGCGATGTCGGACGGATTGCGCCGCAAGGCCTCCTGCAAGATGCGCTGGGCCGCTCGATAGTTGCCACTCCGCAGTTCGGCTTCGCCTAAGCCGCGGTAGGCGGCGGCGTCCTCCGGATGCATTCTGAGCAGCGCGCGGTAAGCGTCAGCGGCGCGTGCCGGCGAGCCCGCGGCCAGCAGCAGATCGGCCACGCGCTGGCCTAACTCGGGGTGCGCGGGCAGGGCGGCTTGCAGCGGCAGCAGTTCCGCCAGCAGCTCGTCGCGGGCGTTGCGCTGGGCGAGCCAGGCCGCGAATTCCAGGCGCGCGCGGATGCGATTGGCGGCGGCCTCGCTGGGCCACGCGCCATAGATCGCGCGGTGATAATACGAGGCGGCCTCCGTGGTTTTGCCGGCCGCCAGCATGGTCCGCGCCATCAACAGGTTGGCCGGCGCGCCGTTCGAATCGCGATCCAGCACCTCGCGCAGCGTGGCCTCCGCGCGCGGCCGGTCGCCTGATGCCAGCAGGGCCCGCGCGTAATCCAGCGCGTACTTGCGATCGGCGCGGAACAACGCGTGCGCACGACGGTACGGCGTCACGGCCGCGGCCGCCTCGCCGCGCGCGAGCAGCCGGTCGCCTTCGAACTTCAGCCCGGCCGCTTCGTGGCGTAGTTCCTGCTGTTCCAACTGGACCAGAAACCGGTCGAGGAAGAAAAAGCCAGCCATGATCGCCAGTACTGTCAGCACCATGCTGGGGGTGGCGCCTTGCCAGTCGGTGGCAGGAGCTGGCGTAGCCGCGTCAGACATCGTTGCGCCCCAAGCCATAAGCGTTGAGGGTCTCGGTTAGCGTGACGATCCCGAGCAATTGGCGGATATCGGCGCGGCTCACCACGGGCAGAATGTCGAGGCCCGCATCACCCATCTTCTTGAGCGCCAAACTGAGCGGCTGATCGGCATGCACGTAGGCAAATTGAGATTCGGGGCCCACCACGTCGCGAACCACGCGGGCGTGGCCGGCGGCCATGATCTCGGCGCGCGTGATAACTCCCCACAGCACGCCGTCACGCGCCACCAGCCAGGTGTTGCGGTTGGCCTCCTGCAGGCGCTCGGCAAGCGAAGCCAGAGTGGCGTCGGCCTGCAGCGGCAGGCCCTTGCGCAGAATATCGCTGACGCGCATGCCGGCAAGGTGCTCGCGAGCTTCGTCGCCCGGCAGAAAAACGCCTTCCTGATGTGCCAGCGCTTCATAGATAGGCTGGCGCTGCAGACGCTGCGAGACGAAAAAGCTGATCAGGTTGGCAATCATGAGCGGCACGATGATGGAGTAATCGCGAGTCATCTCGAAGATCATGATCACGGAGGTGAGCGGCGTCCGTACGATGCCGGCGAAGGCAGCGCCCATGCCCACCAGGGCGTAGGCGCCGGGGCTGGCGGTCCAACTAGGAAACACAGCGTGCGCGAGACTGCCGACCACGCCGCCGAGGGTGGCGCCGATGAACAGGCTGGGGCCGAAGATACCGCCGGCGTTGCCCGAGCTGTAGCAGGTGGCGGTCGCGATGATTTTCAGCACGGCCAGGACGGCGACGGTGCGCAGCAGCATGTCGCCGCCCAGCACCTTCTCGACATAGTCGTAGCCGACACCCAAAACCTCCGGCAGAAAGAGGCCCAGCACGCCGACCAACAAGCCGCCGGCGACTGGCTGGAACCAGCGCGTGGAGGGCGGCAGCCGCTTGAACCAGACGCGCATCACCAGCAGCAGTTTCACGAACGACGCCGAGCCCAGGCCTCCCACGATACCGAGCACGGCGTAGACCAAGAACTCGGCCGGATGCACCAGGTGATACGGCGGGACGTGGAACAGCGGCTCGTCCCCGAGCAGCAGGTGCAGCACCATCCAGGAGGTGGCGGAGCTGAGCACGACGGAGCCCAGCACGGGAGCGTGCATATCGCCCAGCACCTCTTCGAGCGAGAACAGCACCGCGGCGATGGGCGTGTTGAACGCCGCGGCCAGCGCCGCCGACGCGCCCACGGGAATCAGCGCCTTCACGTTTCTCGGGCTCAGTCCGCAGCGCCGACCCAACACCGACGCGATGCCCGCGCCGATGTGCACTGAGGGGCCTTCGCGGCCTAACGCAATGCCGCTGGCGAGTGAGGCTGAGCAGCACACAAATTTGCCGATCACAGTGCGCAGCGAGATGTAGCCTTCAGTGACGAAGATGGCGAACTTGGTTTGCGGGATGCCGCTGCCGCGCGCTTGCGGAAAGAACTTCCAGAGGAGGTAGCCGGTCACCAGTGAGCCCAGCGCCGGTACCATCACGCGGCGCCATGCCGTCTCGACGCCCGGCGGATACATGCGCGCGGCCAGACGCCCAGTCAGCAAAATAAATGCGACGACCACCAGGCCAACCAGTGCGCCGATTACGACGCTCAGCGCGAGGGTGACGTGTTCTTCGCCGGGCCGGCCGGTGATCCAATTGCGCAGGCGGGGCTTCCAGCCTTTGTCGTTCGGCATCTGAATGTAGCTTAAAACAGCGAAAGAATGGCATTCCGGGAGACTTTACCAGCCGCAATCATGAACCTTGTTGCCCGGAGCGGAGTAGAGCGTTAAATCCTAAAGTGGTCGGCGCGCCAGTTGCGGATGTTCCGCTTGATCTCTTTGGGCGCCAGGTGGTTCGATAGCGCCTGGTCCGCTAGCGCCGGCAGTTCGTCGTCCGGAGCGAAACGCAGGGCGACGAGCTGGGCCTCGCTCAACTCCAGAATTTTGGCGCGCGCCGCCGGATCGGAAAGCAGCGCCGCGAGGCGCAGGCGTTCCTCCAGACGGATCACGCGATCCTGCGCTTTCAAGGGGTACGTTCGCAGCTTTATCACGGCCACCACGCCCGCCAGCGCCAGCACCAGCAGCCACGCCGAAAGCAGTGACGGGGCGCGCACCAGGTGAACGATGGTGGCGATCACGTTGATCAGGGCTACGGGAGCCAGGAAGAATTGATAGGGCGGATCGACCCGCGTGTGATTGGCGAAGGACTGCTGTTTGGTTTCGGTCACCTAGCCAATATAGGTAAATCGGAACGATTACGCCAGCAGTCCGCCGTGGCCCAGGCAGGCGACTTCCCAGGTAGAGACGCGGTAGCGGGCCAGCATCGGCGGTAGCACCAGGTCCACTACGTTGGATTTGGCGGAGCGGAAACAGCCTGGCGCGGCCAGAATTGGCACGTCGTCATGATAGGCCAGCAACAGCAGATTGCCGGGCTCGACCGGGGCCATGAAACGTTCGAGCTGCGCGCCCATTTGCGTGATGCCACGTCCCACGGCATCCTCCGGACCGGACGGCGCGGTGGTGGAAGCCACCAGCACCACGGAAGGCCGCGAGCGCACCAGATGCGACAACGCGCGGGCCACCGCGCCCTGCTCCTCGGTGCAGGACATGGAAAATGCCGGCACCGCGCCGAAGCGCTCCAGACGCTGGCGCATGATGCCTTCAAACATTTGCCGCGCCCGGTCTCCATTGCCGGGATCGGTATACAGCACGCCGACGCTGGCGTTGCGAATGGGGCGCGCCTGCATGATGGGGCCGCGCTCGCGCAACATATCCAGAAGGCCGTCGATGCAGGGTTTGCCAACGGCGAACGGCGCGCTTTTGACGGTGGCGATGCGCTGCCCCGGCACCGCGTGGCTATAGTTCATGACGGTGGCGATCACGACGCTCGAGGTGCAGTTCACCTGCTTCAGCAGATCGTCGTCCACCAGCACGCAGCAGGGTTCAGTAGCGATCATGTTGGCGCGCCCGCCGGCCGCCAGCTTGACTTCATAACAGCCGCAACCGACCTCGGCCGAAACGGAGCAGACGGCTTCGTCTTCGCCGATTTCGCCTTCTTCGAGCTGCGTTACCCAGATGTGGTCGAGACCTTCGGATTCGAGAACCTTGACGTCCTCATCGCTGATGATGTGGCCCTTGCCGAGCAACTTCTTGCCGCCGGGTTTGAAGACCGTGCAGCAAAGGATGCGCCCGGTGGATGATCTGACGTCGACGGTCTGTGCTTTCATCTCAACCTCAATCACGTTCCGGGCGGGACCGGCAAAACCCAGTTACGGTGATTTAGTGAGAATATATCAGAATATTCTCCGAAATTACTTCGGTAATTTTACTTATTTACTATTTTTTTATTACCGAGCGATTTTGAGCGTGGGCAGCAGTACAAACGGGTCGCTGGGAGGCAGGGCGCTTTGGAGGGCCCAGCGGGAAGCGTCTAGTACGCGGACCATGGCGATCTCATCACAGGCCTGGAACTTGGGGCAGCGGAGGCAATCCTTCCACGCCTTCAAGGGCAGTTCTCCGCGTTCAACCTGTTGAAAATGAACCTTTTGAAAGAAACCTGGCACGTACGTAAAGGCGAACACGGCAGCCAGTTGGAAGCTCTGGGCCTCTTGCACCAAGTGCTCAACGAGCAGACGTCCAATGCCTTTAATTTTGGATTCTTCGGCGACGGCCAGGGAGCGAATTTCACCGACGAGCGGGCTGTAGAAGTGCAGCGCGCCGCAACCGGCCAGCGTGTTGCCGTCGTAAACTACCGAAAAATCGCGCATATTTTCCGATAATTCGAACTCGGTACGGGGCAGCATGATGCCGCGCGCGGCGTAGCCGTTAATTAGTTCGAGCAGCGGCGCGATGTCGTGCATGGCGGCCTTGCGGACCGTCAGGGAGGCACGGCGGCCGGTTAGTTCGAATTGGCTCTCGCAGGTCAGTCCGCTGATCATTTCGCCTCCAGGGGGTGCGGCTCCGCTTCGAGCGCAGTGCCGATGGCTTCCCCCGCCACGGCTTTAAGCACGACAGATTCGGCGGCGCCCAGGACGATGCGGACCTGGCCGACGCCGCCGTGAACGGCCGAGGCCGCCGCCTCAAGTTTGGCTTGCATGCCGCCGTGCGCGACGCCTGAGGTAACCAGTTCGCGGGCCGCCGTGGGGGCGAGCCGCGGGATGGTCTGGCCGGTGGCATCGAGCACACCGCCGACGTCGGTGAGGAAGAGCAGCAGGTCGGCTCCGAAGGCGCGCGCGCAGGCGGCGGCCATCTGGTCGGCATTGATGTTGAAGAGACGGCCCTCGCGATTGCCACCGATGCAGGCGACCACCGGCAGGTAGCCGTGTTTGAGCAGCAGGTGCAGCAGCGCGGGGTTCGAGCCGGTGACGCGGCCCACGGCGCCCAGTTCCGGGCTGAGCTCTTCGGCCTGAACCAGACCGGCATCGAGGCCGCACAGGCCGACCGGTAGTGCGCCGGCTTCCGACAGCGCGGCCGCTAATTGCTTGTTCACGGTTCCGGCCAGCACCTTCACGACGGCATCCATCGTCTCCGGCCCGGTGACGCGGAGGCCGTTCACGAAACGGCTTGGAATGCCGCGCTCGTCGAGGAAGCGCGTAATCTGTTTGCCGCCTCCGTGGACTACGACGACTTGATGATTAAGCCCCGCGGCGGCCGCGATCTGGCGCGCCAGGCTATCGCGCGTTGCGGGCGCGTCGAGCAGCGTGCCGCCGATTTTGATGAGCAGCTTCACAGCAGGCCCTCTGTTTCGGGGCGGCCCAGCAGCAGATTTAGATTTTGGACGGCCTGTCCCGCCGCGCCTTTGACCAGGTTATCGATGGCCACCACGACTACGGCGCGCCCGGTGACCGCGTCGAGCGTAACTCCGATGTCGCAGAAGTTGGTGTGCGCCACGCCGCGCAGGTCGGGCTGCCCGTTTTCATACAGGCGGACGAAAGGTTCGCGGGCGTAGTGCTGTTCATAAATGTCGAGTAAAGCCGCGGCCGAACCAATGCCGTGGGCGCGGAAATAGATGGTCTCGAGAATGCCGCGGTGCAGCGGCAGCAGGTGCGCCGTAAAGCTGAACTCCGCTGCTTCGAGGTTCGAGTGCAGCAGGACTTCCGGCACGTGGCGGTGCTCCAGAAGGCTGTACGCGCTGAAATTTTCGGTGACTTGGCTAAAGCTGGTCTTCAGGCTGGGCTTGCGGCCCGCGCCGCTGACGCCCGATTTCGCGTCGCACACAATGCCGGCTGCGCGGTCGATGCAACCGGCTTGCAAAAGGGGACGCAGCGCCAGGTTGGCGGCGGTCGGGTAACAGCCGGGGTTCGCCACCAGGCGCGCGCCGGGGATCGTTTCGCGATAGAACTCGGGCAGGCCATAGGCAGCTTCGGCCAGCAACTCGGGCTCGGGATGCGAGGATCCATACCAGCGCTCGTAAGCCGACGGCGTGCGCAGGCGAAAAGCACCGCTGAGGTCGATAACCCGCAGTCCGGCGGCTAGAAAAGGCGGCGCGAGAGCCAGCGAGACTTCGGGCGGCGTCGCCAGCAGGACGGCGTCGAGGTGCGCCTCGCGCGCGGCCTCGGGCGTGGCGGCGATGGTTTCGGGAAGCGTTTGGCGGCGGACCACCACGGGGGCGGCGACGTCCTCGCGATGCTCCATCAAAACGGGGGTAATGTGCGGATGCGCGGTCAGCAGACGCAATAACTCCGCCCCGCTATATCCGCGATGGCCAACAATGCCAGCGCGCAACGACATGGTTATTTATTCATTCCCATGAATAAATATAGCACGGGCGGGTAATTTATTGTTCCAGCGCGCTGCGTTCGGCCAATTCGCCCAGGAAGGGCAGCATGAACTTCTCGCCTTGGCTAGTCTTGACCATCATAAAGATGGAGACGCCGAAGATGACCGCCTGCATCATGGCGTAGACGCCTACCATCGGACCGGGAATGTTCTGGAAGATTGGACGAATGGCCCATTCGAGCAGCAGGTGCAGGGCGAACAGGTAGAGCCCCTGGAAGGCGTGGAAGCGCACGACGTGGTTGTCGCGATAGCGGCGCGAGGCCAGCACGATGACGGCGGCGATCCACCCGATGACCGGCACATAAGAGAGGATGGCGGCCGTGCGCGGAGAAAAGGGCTCGGAGTCGTGCCGCGGCGGGACGGTTCGGCCCGGAGGTGGAAAGCCGGCTGGGGGTTGGGGGGCGGCGCACTGGGCGCAGAAGCGGTCGTGATCCTGAACGCCGGCACCGCAGTGGCTGCAGAAAGGCATGGCTATCGACAGTTACGTTACGTTATGCGGGGTTGTTCCAGCAAGGTGTGTGGCCGCAAGGTTTGATACGATCTCTGGCATGGTGATGCGCCTGATTGCGTTGTGCCTTGGTCTGAGCTCCTTGCTGTGGGGCGCCGGCCGCCAGCTGGAAGCCTATTTCATCGATGTCGAAGGCGGCCAGGCGACGCTGCTGATCGCGCCCTCGGGCGAGAGCATGCTGATCGATACCGGGTGGCCCGGCTTTGACTCGCGCGATGCGAAGCGCATCGCCAAGGCCGCCGAGCACGCCGGAGTCAAGCAGATCGACTACCTGCTGGTGACGCACTTCCACGTGGATCATGCCGGCGGCGTGCCGCAACTGGCCGCGCTGCTGCCCATCCGCAACTTCATCGACCATGGGGAATCAGTGGAGCGCGATGCCGCTGGCGAAAAGCTCTATAAGAGCTATATGGCGGTGCGGGCGCGTGGACACCACATCGAAGCGGCGCCGGGCACGGTACTGCCCATACGAGGCGTGCGAGCCGAAATCGTAACCGCCGGGGGCCGGCATATTGAACAGCCACTGCCCGGCGCGGGTCAGCCCAATCCGTTTTGCGCGGCGACCAAGTTACGCGACGTGGATCCGTCGGAAAATGCGCAGTCGGTCGGGACCGTATTCACGTTCGGCCGCTTCCGCATGGTGGATCTCGGCGATTTGACCTGGAACAAGGAATATGACCTAATGTGCCCCAAAAACCGCCTGGGGCAGGCCGATGTTTACGTGGTGACGCACCATGGCATGAACCTGTCGGGTACGCCGGCGGTGGTGGCCGGGCTGCACCCGCGCGTCGCCGTTATGGATAATGGCGCGACCAAAGGCGGCACCGCCGAGGCCTGGGACGCGATGCACCATACGGCTGGGCTGCAGGACATCTGGCAGCTGCATTTCGCGCAAGCCGGCGGCAGCCAGCATAACGCGCCCGAAACGTACATCGCGAATCTGCGCGCGACGCCGGACGCCGGCGACTGGATCCACCTGACGGCCTTTGAGGACGGCTCGTTCCGGGTCGAGAACGGGCGCAACGGTTTTACGAAGACGTATCCGGCGCGGTAGACGGGACCGGTTCCCAGGAGACGCCGCGGTCGGTGAGCTCGCGCTGGATCTGCTCGAGCGATTCGAAGCGCACGGCGTCGATGCCGAAATCGCGGGCGGCCGCTACGTTAGCTTCGATGTCGTCGGTGAAGAAACACTCCTCCGGGCGGCAGCCGGCGGCCTCGACGGCAGCTGCGTAAATGCGCGGGGAAGGCTTCAGAGCCTTTACTTCGTAGGACAGCACGAAGCGGTCGAAGTGGCGCAACTGGGGCAATTTGTGGCGTAGCTGCTCGAAGTGCAGTGAGTTGGTGTTGGAGAGCAGCACGGTACGGTAGCGCCGGCGCAGGCCTTCGAGCATTTCGACCGGGATATAGGTTTCGTCGAAGAAGATGGCGTTCCAGGAGGCGTTGAACTGGTCATAGTCCAGATGGGCGCCGAGGGCGGCGGCGACCTGGGCGACAAAGTCGGGTGCTTCGATGAGCCCGGCCTCGAAACGGGGAACCAGGCCGGTGGCGCGGAGGCAGGCTGGAATGTGGGCGGCGGGCACGTGGCAGAGCGCGGCCAGGGCCTGGTAGCCTCGGGTGAAGTCGAAGGGAACGATGACGCGGCCGAGGTCGAAGAGGATGGCTTTGAGCATGGTCGATATTTTCTACCACTTCAGCATAAAGTTTCGATGGCGCTCCGCCGATCAAAACCACATGCCCAGCATTTCGGGCTGGCAGGTTTCGAGGAATGGGGAAAAAGAGTTCGTTTTCACCCATTTAATTGCTGTAAGAGATATATCCTTATGGGGTTTATCAATTAATTGACTTGACTTGCCCCGGAAGCACTCTTGATACTGAGTCAAGGCGCTCGGCTAGTACGAAGTGTCTAGGTCGTTGTTCATTTTTGGAGGATACATGCATAGATTTGGCGTTCACTCGTTGGTAGCTCTCTTGATTGCTGCCCCGATTTCAGTTCTTTCGGCTGCCACGGCGGGCATTGGCATTGCGACGTCCGACGGCACGTTGACCATCAACAATGCCAGAACGGCTGGAAACGCGACACTTTTCGAAGGAAACACCATCGAGACCGGAAATGCCTCTTCGCGTTTGCAATTGAATAGCGGCGCGTCGCTCCAGCTTTCCTCGGACGCCCGAGGCACGGTGTATGGCGATCGTCTAGTCCTGGAGAAAGGTGCGACCCAAGTGGGCGGCTCCAGCTATGAGGTGAATGCCCGGACGCTGCACATTGTGGGTAGCGATGCCCGCGTCAGCGTGTTTGGCAAGACGGTGGAAGTGGCTGCTCTTTCGACTCCCGTGCGGGTTTCGAATGCACAGGGCGTTCTGGTAGCTAATCTCGAGCCGGGTAAGGCTCTGGACTTCACGCCATTGCAGGACGCAGGCGCGCAGGCAGCCACCACGACCACTACTACTACGGAAACCAAGACCAAGCACAAGCACGTGGGCGGTGGTGAAGGCAATTACCACGTGGCGATTGTAGCGGGCGTGATCGTAGCGGCGGCCGTCGGTGTGACGGCGGGCGTGTTGGCTACCCAGAGCAGCGGCGGCGGCACTTGCCTGAGCGGCTGTAAGTAAAAGCGTCACGCAAAAAAGCTAAACGAGAAAAATGCCCGACGGCCACTGGCCTTCGGGCATTTTTCGTTTTAGCGGGGTTGAGAAGGGAGTTAACGACGCGAGCGGCCGGGAACCATTTGGGGAATCGAGCCCAGCACCGCGAGCAACGAACCGGCCACCATATACGCGGCATTTTTCGCATCGCCCGGGGCTGCGTAGGTATAACTTCCGAGGAATAGCCCCTTGATCAGGATCACAGCAATCGACAGCGCAAACAGGAACAGCAGAATGCGGAACCGGCCCAGCAGTGCCAGCAGCACGCAGAGGAGTCCGGCAATACCCAGTCCCAATAACCAGCCGGTCACCCGGTGATCGTCAAACGGCAGCCATCCAATATGCAGCGCGGCATTTGAACTCAAGGCGGCCAGCGACCCCACGCCAATCGCCATCAAACTCAGGATTCCCTCAAAAACGTAGCTGTAGCCTCGCAAAACGTGGCGAACAAAAGCCAAGCGCATTCCCCTTTCAGAACAAAACGTTCAGTGTATCAAGATCGTGGCGCCGCACGGCTTGTGACCGTGTCTGAAAGAGGAGATTGCGTGAGGGCGCGAAAGGGGCTGCGCGCCTAGGTCTTCTGGGAAGAGATGCTTTACGCAGACATGAGGGTGATGGAGCATCAGAGTATGCGTATTGGCCCGCCGTTGCCGCTGCCACACAATTCTTAGACATAGTTCCCCAGCTTGTTTCGATTGTCGGGATATAGAACCCTGTTTGATCCTTTTCCACAACCAGCTACAATGAATACAGAGGTTGCTTCACCGCGTTTCTGGAACATGCCGACTGAGGAAGCTTTAGGCAAGCGAGCGCAGGAAATTTTGTGCGCCATCGTCCGCTCGTATATCGAGTCGGGCGAGGCCTTGGGCTCCCGCACGCTTTCGAAGCTTCAGAACCACGCTCTGAGTCCGGCTTCGATCCGCAACGTTATGGCTGACCTGGATGACGCGGGATATCTGTACCAGCCGCACACCTCGGCGGGCCGCATTCCAACGGCTAAGGCCTTTCGTTTCTTCATTAAGAGCTTACCGCTTCGTAATATGCCGGGGGCCGAATCGCGGCGGGTGGTCGAGCGTTTCCGCGACGTGCATACGGTGGAACGGCGGGTGGAACGGTCGTGTCAGGTACTGACCGAACTGACGCACAATGTCGGAATTGCCGCGGCGCTTCCGGCGAACGACCAGATTCTGGACCAGGTGCAACTGGTGGCGCTCGCGGACCGGCGGGTGCTCATGATAGTAGCGACGGACGATCGCATGGTGCACAACCGCGTGGTGAATCTGACCGAAGCTATCCCGCAGGAGAGCCTGAACGCCCTTCGCGATTATGTGAATCACAACTTCGCCGGCTGGAAGATTCTGGATGCCCGGCGCGAGTTGCTGAGACGCATCGAAGAAGAGCGCGCCGCGTATGACGCAGTGCTGCAACGGCTAACCGTGCTGTACCGACAAGGGTTGCTGGAGGTAGAACAGCACCCGCAAATTCACATGGAAGGCGCGTCGAACCTGTTTGGGCTGGACCTGCATTTCACCAAGGAAACCATGCGCGATTTGTTCCGCGCGCTCGAAGAAAAGCAGCGCATTCTGGAGTTGCTCGATCGTTTTCTGGAGCAGCATGGCGAGTTGCAGATCCATGTGGGATTGGGTGACGTGCACCCCTCGATGCGGGAGCTTTCGCTGATCGGCCTGACCATTCCGCAACCTGGCGGCATGCTCACGCGGATTGCGGTGCTAGGGCCGATGCGGATGAACTATGCGCGCGTGATCGCGGCAGTGCGCGAGATCGGCCGGGCCAACCAGCAGATCCCGAGCTAGACGCGAGGGCTAAACTTCCCTGTCGGCTGTTCGAAAAAACCATTTTGCTAATCTGGAATTGTCTTGAGCACCCCTAATCCTGATCTGAATTTGAACGAACTGGCCGGCGACGAGAAGGCCGCACCGGTGGAAAATGTGAGCGGCGTCGATCTGGCCGCGCAACTTACGGCGCTGACGGCGGAGCGCGATCAACTGCTGCAGGAAAAAGCGGAGCTGCAGGATTTGCTGCTGCGGCGGCAGGCGGAGTTCGACAATTTCCGACGCCGGACGGAGCGCGACCGCGCCGACCTGGCGCAGTATGCCGGGATGGAGACGGTGCGCGACATCCTGCCGGCGCTG
This sequence comes from Bryobacterales bacterium, assembly GCA_003517725.1. Classification (GTDB taxonomy): domain Bacteria; phylum Acidobacteriota; class Terriglobia; order Bryobacterales; family Bryobacteraceae; genus DOZZ01. The sequence continues at coordinate 17,732 of DOZZ01000161.1, forward strand.
GACGATTTTGAGCGCGCGCTGAAGATCGAGAGCTCGGATAAAGAGTATGTGCGCGGGATCGAACTGATTTACCAGCGTATGCTCGACTCGCTGCGGAAGCTGGGTCTGGAGCCCATCGAAACCGAGGGCCAGATGTTCGATCCGCACGTGCATCAGGCGGTCGAAAAGGTGCACGTGGATCCGGCTGCACCCGATGCGCCCGAGGATCATCGAATACTGGGTGAGTTCCAGCGCGGTTACCACTTCAAAGGCAAACTGCTGCGGCCTTCAATGGTGCGCGTGGCGGTGCACTCCTAATCCATATCTCCCGTGACAACATGCCTGTGACAAAACGCGATTATTACGAAATTCTCGGCGTTGGCCGAGACTCGGATGAATCGGCCATCAAAAACGCCTATCGCAGGCTGGCCATGGCGCATCATCCGGACCGCAACCCGGGGGACCACGGGGCGGAGGAAAAGTTCAAAGAGGCGGCCGAGGCGTATAGCGTACTGTCGGACGCGCAGAAGCGTGCGGCCTATGACCGGTTCGGGCATCGGGGCGTGCAGGGCGCGGCGGGCGGCTTCGACCCGAACGACCTGGACCTGGGCGATATTCTGAGCCAGTTTGGTTTCGGCGACCTGTTCGGCGGCGGTGGTTCGCAGCGGCGCAACCGCGCGCAGCGCGGCGAGGACGTCCGCTACGACATAGAGCTGAGGTTTGAAGACGCGGCCTTTGGTATGAGCGCGGATATTCAAGTGCCCCGGCTCGAGACGTGTGAGCGCTGCCACGGCAAAGGGGCGGAGCCCGGCACGAGCGCCGTGACGTGTCCGGGATGTCAGGGCCGGGGCGAAGTGCGCTACCAGCAGGGTTTTATGGCGGTCCGGCGGACCTGCGGGCAATGCGGCGGAACGGGCCAAATTATCAAGCACGCCTGCACCACCTGCCGCGGCGAGGGCTACCAGCGGCTCAAGCGCAAGCTGAAAGTGAACATTCCGGCGGGCGTGGCCGACGGCAACCGGCTGCGGCTGTCGGGGGAAGGTAACCCGGGCGCCAACGGCGGGCCCAATGGCGACCTGTACGTTTTTATCAAGGTGCGGGAGCACGAATTTTTCGAGCGCCGCGATAACGATCTGCATTGCGTCGTCCCGCTGAATATCGCGCAGGCTGCGCTGGGCGTTGAAATCGCCGTGCCGACGCTTGAAGAGCCGCTGAAATTAAAGATTCCGGAGGGTACGCAGAACGGCGCGCGATTCCGGCTGCGCAACCGCGGCATCGCGGTGGTGAACGGCCACGGGCGCGGTGACATTATCGTGCACGTGGAAGTGAAGGTTCCCTCGCAGCTAACGCGTGAGCAGCGGAGGCTCCTGGAAGAACTGGGCGCGACGCTGCCGGTGAACAATACGCCGCACGAGAAGAGCCTGTTTGAGAAGTTCAAGGACTACTTCGCGTAATTGACGACCTTCGAAGCGGCCCGCGAGGAAGACCGGACGTTGTTGCGAAATTGGCCCGGCGTCGCGCCGTTTTTGGGTGATGAGTTGCTGGTGGCTCGCGAAGATGGCGGGGTGGTGGGGGCCCTGGCCTGGCGCTCCGTGGCACAGGATGAACGCGAGATTCTGTACATCGAAACGGCCTCGGATCAGCGCCGTCGGGGGATCGCCCGAGCCTTGCTTCGACAGTTGTTAAGTGACTGGGCGGGAGCCACTTACCTGGAGGTCCGCGAATCAAATCAGGCAGCGCAGGAGTTGTACCGGCAGTGCGGCTTCGAAGCGGTTGGACGGCGCAGCGCATATTACAGTCACCCGGTTGAAGCCGCTATTGTTCTGAAGATTTGTTCATGATAATGTCGGGGTAGACGGCCGGTCAGGTTCAGCCGGTCGCCACTTCATTTAAATGAGACTGAAGTGAAGCTACCCACCGCACGAATCGACGCCGATACTGCCGTGCGGCGCGGCAACTCCACTAGGAGGCATGCTCAGAATGGAACGGAACGCACAGGAAGAAATTAAAGCGCACCTGATGCAGACGAATGAGAGCTTTCGTCATTTGGTCCAACAACACCACGATTATGAACGCCAAGTGGTCCAGTTGGAGGCGAAACCGGATTTTTCGCCGGCTGACGAAATTGAAGAGCATCGTCTGAAAAAACTCAAACTTAGGATCAAAGATGAAATGGAAGCGTTAATCGGCCATTACAAAGCCGAGCGCGTTTCCTGAGTTCTTCAGGCTGCGCGTTGTAGAGAATTTTGACCCGGATCAGCGATGGTCCGGGTTTTTGTTTTTGGTTTTTAGTTTATGGATCCTGAAGAAATCGTGCGTATCCCGATCACCGACGTGTTCGACCTGCACAGCGTGCCACCGCGCGATGTGACCGGCGTCGTGGAAGAGTATCTGGAGGAGGCGCGCAAGCTGGGGCTGCGTGCGCTGCGGATCATCCACGGGCGGGGCATTGGGGCGCAGCGCGAGGCGGTGCGCAAGGTACTGGAGCGGACGGCGTTCGTGCAGGATTATCGGGATGCGCCGGCCGGGGCGGGCGGCTGGGGCGCGACGATTGTGACGCTGCGGGGATGAGACAAAGCTGGTGAACGCGACACTTCGGTAAAGATGTGGTTGATCGCCGCGTGCAATGGATAGGGCTACGCTACAGCAGCTTGCGGAGCTTCGTCTGAAAGATGCCGAAGCATTGCTGGCGGCGGGTCAGTGGGACGGAGCTTACTATCTGCCGGGCTACTGCATTGAGTGCGCGCTCAAGGCATGTGCCGCCAAACAGTTTCGGTTACACGAAGTGCCGGAGAAGTCGCTCGTCAATGCTTTTTATACGCACGATTTCGATAAATTAGTTTACGATTTCGGGCGTCGCGCTGGAAATGAAAATGCGAGCGAGAACCGACTCCAGCTTCAATATTAATCCGCACACGGTGCTAGGCTGGAGCTACTCCGCGAGATATGAATCAGGCATTTCGGAAGCGTTCGCCAGGGAACTGCACGACGCGGTGACGAACGAGAAATCAGGTATTCTGCCATGGCTGAAGACGCAGTGGTAGTGCTTAAAGAACAGCTGACTGATGAGATGGTCGAGGCCGGGGCCCAGTTGACCCAGAAGCTGCTCGATATTGGAGTTCCGATTTCGGTAGCCATGTGGTTTTTTGTCCCTGAAACCAACCGATGGCGTCTCCTGTTTTCCTCTCCCCAGGACTCAAAAGGTCCGAGGGTGGTTTATGAAAAGATTCAGCAGGCCAGGGAGGCGCTTGGGCCCGACGCTGAACGGTTACCTTTCACAGCGATAGGCCTAAAGCCGACAAGCGATCGGCTCATTAAATTGCTGCAGAGGGAAGTACCGACTGGCACAGGTTTATCACGGGTTCGTCTTTCCGGGAATGCGATCGACGGCCACTACATCGACGACGCCTTGATCTATCGCAGCGCTGGGTAAACTAGACTTTGTCGCCTTCACCGGGCGCGAGGAACAAATTTTCTTCCAGACCGTGCTGGCGCGTGTAGAGGTCGTAGTAGCGGCCACCTAACGCGTAGAGCGATTGGTGGTGTCCGCGTTCCACGATGCGGCCGCCTTCTACTACCAGGATCTGATCGGCTCGGCGGATGGTGGAGAGGCGGTGCGCGATCACGAAGGTGGTGCGACCGCGCATCAGGTACGACAGACCCTCCTGAATCAGCGCTTCGGATTCGGAGTCGAGGCTGGACGTGGCTTCGTCGAGAATCAATATGCGCGGGTCGGCCAGGATGGCGCGAGCGATCGAGACGCGCTGGCGCTGGCCGCCGGAGAGCTTGACGCCGCGCTCGCCGACGATGGTGTCGTAGCCTTCGCCGAATTGCTCGGCGAACTCATCCACTCGGGCGATGCGGCTGGCCTGCAGAATCTGTTGGAGCGTGGCGCCGGGGCGCGAGAAGCCGATGTTTTCGCGGATGCTGCCGTCGAATAGAAACGACTCCTGCAACACCACGCCGAGCTGGCTGCGAAAGGAGTCTAGGCGCACCGTGGATAGATCGATGCCGTCGACCAGCACGCGCCCCGCATCGGGCGAATGAAAGGCCGAGACCAGGCCGATGATGGTGGACTTGCCGGAACCGGAAGAGCCCACCAGCGCCGTGACCGTGCCGGGCGAGGCGTCGAACGAGACCTGATGGAGGACGGGTTTGCCGGGTTCGTACGAGAAATCCACTCGATCGAAGCGGAGGTCGCCATGAATTTCGGGGATGGTGACGGTGCGGCGCGGGTCCTGGTCTTCACGGCGCTCCTTGAGAACTTCGCGGGTGCGCTCGAGGCCGGCCAGGGCTTCGCTGATCTGCGTGCCGATGTTGACGATCTGGACCACGGGCGCGATCAGGAAAGCCAGGAAGGCGGTGTACATGAT
>DOZZ01000055.1:0-9472 GCA_003517725.1 Bryobacterales bacterium
TTCGTCATCGCGTTTTTGCCGGGTGAAATTTTCTTCAGCGCCGCCGTGCAGCAGGATCCGGAGTTGATCGAGTACGGCGTGCAGAATCGCGTGATGCTGGCCACGCCGACCACGCTAATCGCCCTGTTAAAAGCGGTGGCGTATGGCTGGAATCAGGAAAAGTTGGCGCGCAACGCGCAGGAGATCCGCAGCTTGGGCATCCAGATGTACGACCGCATCCGCAAGTTCGCCGAGCACTATGACGACGTCGGGAAAGCGCTGGATAACGCGCAGAACGCCTTCGCGAAGGGCCGGCGCTCGATGGATACGCGGCTGCTCGCCACGGCACGTAAGCTGGAGGATCTGGGCGCGGCGCCGGCTAATGCCGGCGCGCTGCCCGCGGTTCTAAGTTTTGGAATCGATGATGAAAGTGGGAGCGATGCCGGCCGAAGTCGAGAAGCCGCCGGTGCCTGACGCTGACAGAAACGTCGAGCAGCCCGAGACTTTTCCAAGGAACGCCTGCGGGTGCACGTCCACATTCATCTCTTTGAACTCGAGGTGCCCGTAGGTCATCATCGGGAACATATTGCGCGTTTCGGCCACACGCTCCTGCACCACGTACGTGGACCGCTGTGCCTGCCGGACAGAGCGCTCCCAGGATGCCTGGTCGTGCTCCCAGCCATAGAAGCTGGGCTCGTCGCTCTCGTCGTCGTTGGGTTTCAACGCCAGCTTCTCGCGGTTCTGCTGGATGAACTCGAGCAGATCAATGCTCTCGTCGCCGTAGGTGGTCTTGCCGGGCTTGACCAGGCGCGTCCACGGCATGTGCTCGCGGATAGCTTTGCGTTCGGCGGCGGGGAACTTGGCGGTCAACGCTTCGTCGGTCAGCAGACCGAACATCGCCTTTTTGTGCATCAACTCCGACCGGAAGCTGTTCACCACGCAGACGGCGTGGTCGCGGTAGGCCTGTACCAACGGATGCGTCAGATCGAAGCGGACAAGGAACTCGCGAACGCTGATGCGGCGGTAAATCAGATGTATTTCAACGCCGTTGGCGCGCAGTACACCGTTGCGATATTCCAATTGCTCCGGTGAAACGATTTCAGCCTGATAGCCCTCACGCTGAAAGTATTCCTTGAACAATTCGAACTCGCTGCGGCCGGTGACCTGGCGAAATTCCAGAATGGCGATATTGGGCTTCCGCGGCTTGCGGCCAAACTGCTTCCAGGCTTCCTGCAGCGCGGAGAGGAACGGCTTCTTGCCGCCCACGCGAGTCAGGTTGTAGCGACGCCGGAATTCCTTCATCGGCGGCGCATCGTAGAAAATATCGGCCAACCCTTCGGAATACGCTATGCCAGTCGGGGCGTCCGAGTTGAACTGCATCACCTGCAGCGACCCGTTGTTGATTTGAAGGTCGAATTTGGAGGAGACTTCGGGCACCTGATACCCGGGGTCGATGGCGGCCAGCATCTTCTCGGCCGGCAGTAACTCCATGCGGGACAACAGTTGCGGGGAAGCCAGTACCGTCTGCTGCATCCGCTGCATGGCCGAAATAAGGGCCTCTCCGGCCTTCACCAGAGCATCATATTGGCGCTGGGTGACGAAGTTCGGCCGCAGGAATGGACACAACAAGCGTCCGCCCGAGGACAAATTCTCGGCCTCCATGCGCTCCTGAAGCTCGCGAACCCAATTCAGGTCCCGGTGCGGCTCCGATTCGAGAATTTTGTGGTAACGGGCGATCGCCTCGTTTAGCTGCGACATTGCAGGAAAATCTGTGGTTTCCAAACTCAGTATGCCATATCCGGCAAGATCCCGGCCAGTCGTAACTTGTCTTAGATGGTTCTATCCTTATGATTTTTAAGTGGTTACCAAATTCCACATTTTTTTTTGAGTACTCCGGTTTACACCTGGAAGGCCCCAAAACGGCCCTTGGTGTGCTTAGAGAATGGTGGGGATTCGAACATGAAAAAGGCTATCCTACTCGGAACACTTCTCACTGTCGGCAGCATTTTCGCCGAAGACGTAGTACCCGCGTTGTACCACCCCTCCCAGGGTGTCGAGATCGTGCAGGTGGCTCGCCGACGTCGTGCCTACCGGCAGCGCCGCCGCGTCGTGGTGTACCGCCGCTCGCACCGGAAATCAGCCGCCATCATCGGTGGCAGTGCCGCTGGCGGAGCAGCCATCGGAGCACTGGCCGGGGGTGGTAAGGGAGCCGCGATTGGCGCGTTAGTGGGCGGCGGCAGCGGCTTGGTATATGATCGCGCTACCCACAAGAAAACCGTTGTTGTCCGTTAGGGAATAGGGCTGTGATCACTCACGGCCCTTTGTTTTAGGGTTTCGGCTCGGCTGATCCTTCTTTGGCCATCCGCACGCGGGCCACTTCCAGCTTCCGGTTGATGCCCGCGACATCCACGGAATCCACATCAGCCGGAGGTGCCTTTTCAATCTCCTTCAACGAAGCCTGCCATTGCGTAATGGCGTCCTTTACTTTGCCCTGTTTCAGCAGCACGTCGCCCAAATGGTCGTGGACCGTCGGGTCGCTGCCGATCTTCTCAAGCGCGGCGCGTAGCTTCTCTTCCGCCTTATCCAACTGGTTCTGCCGGAAATACACCCAACCCAGGCTGTCCAGATAAGCGCCGTTCTGCGGGTCCAGTTCGAGCGCCCGGCTGATCAGCTTGTAGGCTTCGTCGAGACGGGTATTGCGCTCCGCCAGCATGTAGCCCAGGTAGTTCAACGCACTGGCATTGTCCGGGTCATTCTGCAGCACCTTGCGGAACTCGGCTTCGGCGCGGTCGTAATCCTTCATCTTTTCGAGCAAGGCCCCGCGCATGAACTGTACGCCCTGCCGGTCGCCCTGGTTGGCTGAAAGCTTCTCGGCCTCATCGAGCGTCTTCATCTCGTCGGAGTAGCGTTTGCCCTTTTCGTAGACCTGGGCCACGGTCAGCAGCACTTCCCTGTCTTTGGCGCCGTTCATCAGCCCCCGCAACTCGGCCACGGCCTCGTCGGTCTTGCCGGAATCGGAGAGGAGGGAGGCATGCTCGATCACTAATGTGCGGTCTTTGGGGTACTTCTGCAATGCCGAATCGGCTTCTTTTTGGGCGTTCGCTAAATCATGCGCGCTGCGGTAGGTTTCGATCACCTGGGCACTGACGCGTGGCGCCAGCTCGGGGTCGACGGTCGCAATCTGGCGTATGGCCGTCACGGCCTGCTCGGTATGGCCCTCTAGCCGGTAGAGTTGCCCTTCCTTCTCGAGCAGCATATTGCGGGTGGCCTTCTCGTTATCGGCGTACTGCGGCTTGGCCGTCTGTTCCAGCAGAGCTTGCACCGCCTTAACGGCTTCGTCGGTCTTGCCCTCGGCTTCCAACAGATTGATTGCTTCGAAGCGCACATCCACGGCATCGGCATCGCCTTTGCGGGCTTCTTCCAGGGCTTGGCGAGCTTTCACGAAGTCGTGTTTCTGACGGTAGATCTCGGCAAGGTGCAGGTGCAGTGAAGACTCGCCGGGGTTGGCCGCGGCCAGCTCCTCATAGAGCGGCAGGGCTTCGTTCAGACGGTCGGAGTAGAGCAGGTCCATCGCCAGCGTGCGCTTGATGCGGTCATTGTCCGGCAGGATCGCCAGGGCCTTCTTCCAGGCGTCGGCCGCGGCGTTGAAGTCGTGGGACTGCTCGTAGTAGCTGGCCAGCATGGCCAAGGTCCGCGCGCTGGGGTTCTTCTCGCCGGCCTGCTTCAACATGTCAATGGCGCTCTTGTTGTCGCCCATGTCGGAATACACCATGGCCAGGCCCACCATCGCTTCGTCATCATCGGGGTTCAGCGTGCGCACGCGGCGGTAGGCCTTCTCGGCTTCCACTGAGTTGTGGTCGATGCGATAGAGGCGGCCCAGCACGGACCAGTTCTCGGTGTCGTTCGGCTCCTGCTCCACGATTTTCTGGTACTGCTGGATCGCGAGCTTGAGCATCTTCTCGTCGACCTTGCCCGCCTGCGGGTCTCCCAGCATGCGCGTGTACACCCGCCCCAGAATGCGGCGGGCGTCCAGATTGTCCGGATGCGCCTTCAGCATGTCTTCGGCTTCGGTGACGGCGCGGTTCAACTGCCCCGATTTGATGTAGAGGTCGGCCAATTCTTCGGCCAGAAAGTTGGCCGACGGGTCCTGCTTCAAGGCCGTGCGGTAAGCTTCAATGGCTTTGGTAAGATAGTCCGCGCGATTGCCGTAGGCTTCCGCCATCTCGGCATACATATGGCCCATGGTGTAGTTGTAATAGGCGGCCGCATGATCGGCGGGGGCGGCCGGCGGAGCGGGGCTCTGGGCTGACAAGAGAGCACCGGAGAATGCCGCGATGCAGGCCGCGGCAATGAAATGGGAACCGTTCATGAGTAGTCACTTCCTTTTTTCCACGCGGGCCGTGGAAGCAGCGCGGGCCAACATTAAGACAAGTATAACGCCGCCATGAGAGACGCCTCGCTATTGATATCCGTTTCGGGTCCGACAGGCTCGGGGAAGAGTGATCTTGCGCTCCATGTGTGCCGGCAACTGGGCGGCGAGGTGATCAATTGCGATTCGCTGCAAGTCTACCGCTATTTTAACATCGGCACCGCCAAGCTGCCGCCTGAACAACGAGGCGGCGTGCCGCATCATCTGATCGATTGCGTGCCGCCCGACGCCATCTTCACCGCTGGCGACTTCGCGCGCCTGGCGCGGCCCATCGCCCACGATATCGCGGCCCGCGGCAAGCTTCCGGTGGTTGTTGGCGGCACGGGCTTCTATTTGCGAGCCATGCTCGACGGGCTCTCTCCCGGTCCCGAGCGCGATGCGGCGTTGCGGTCGCGCCTGCTGGCCAGCGAAACACGCCGCCGCGGCTCACTGCACCGTCTGCTGCGGCGGCTGGACCCGCCCTCGGCCGCCCGCATCCATGCCAACGACGTGCCTAAGATAACTCGCGCTTTGGAGATTCGCTTGAAGAGCGCGAATCCCGCTTCCGAACAGCCGCCACGCGATGCTTTGACCGGCTTCCGTATTTTGAAGATCGGCCTGCTGCCCCCGCGCGATGAACTCAACCAGCGGCTCGACCGCCGCTGCGAAGCCATGTTCAAGCAGGGCCTGGTGGAAGAGACCGCCGCGATACTTACGCGCGGCTACGATCGAGCCTTGAAGCCGTTTGAATCGCTCGGTTATAAGCAGGCGCTGGCCGTGCTCGACGGTCGCCTGACCCGCGCTGAAGCGGTCGCCGACACACAGCAGCAGACGCGCCGTTATGCCAAGCGCCAGATGACGTGGTTGCGGAGCGAACCGGGGCTGTGCACGCTGGCGGGCTTCGGCGATGACCCGGCGGTGCTGCCAGCGGTATTGGCCATGGTTCAGTCAAGCATGCTTCAGTCCAGTTAGACTGATTACAGTGCGCTTGGCCCTGTTGTCCACACTCGTTTTTTGCGTGTTAGTGCCGGTCCGCGGCGATACCGTCGCGGTGCTTCCTCTGTATCACGAGCCGACCGTCGAAAATTACGACTGGATGGGCGAGAGCGTAGCTGAAGCAATCCGTGAAGCCCTCGACGCGGAAGGCCTGCTGGCGCTCAATCGCGAAGATCGCGTGGAGGTCTACCGGCGCCTCTCGGTACGCTCGGGCGCCGTGCTGACGCGCGCCACGGTCATCAAAATCGGCCAGACGCTGGACGCCGGTAAAGTCATCTACGGCTCCTTCGAGGTCGCCCTTCCGCGCGACCCTGCCCGCGCCACTTTGAGCATCACGGCGCGCCTGCTGGATCTGCAGCACATGCGGCCCGGACCGGAATACCGTGAAAGCGGCGCGCTGGCGGACCTCAGCCTGCTGCAGCAAAAGCTGGCCTGGCAATTCGTGCATTTGCTGGCCCCGCAATCCGCCACCACGGAGCAGGCTTTCCTGGCCAGCCGCCCTCCGGTCCGCACCGACGCGGTCGAAAGTTATATCCGCGGGTTGCTGGCCACCGCGCCGGACCAGCAGATGAAGCTCTTTACGCAGGCGGCGCGCCTGGACTCGCGTTTTTCGCAGCCCTGTTTTCAACTCGGCCGCATCCTGTTCGGCCACAAGAGTTACAAGGAGTCGGCACAGTGGCTGGAGCGTGTCACGCGCGGCGACTCGCACTACATGGAAGCGCGCTACCTATTGGGCATTTGCCGTTATTACGCGGGCGAGTTCGAGCCTGCCGTCAAATTGTTTCAGGAGGTCGCCGCCGAAGTGCCGCTCAACGAGGTCTATAACAATCTCGGCGCGGCGCAGTTGCGGCGCAACGACAATGCGGCCGTCGCAAACTTCCGCAAAGCGCTCGAAGGCGATGAAGCCGACCCGGACTACTGGTTCAACGTAGGCTACGCGCTTTGGAAGCAGGGCGATTTCCAAACCGCCGCGGCCAACTTCCGCGCCGTTCTGGCGCGCACCCCGGACGATATGGAAGCCACCATTCTGCTGGGCCGCTGCCTGCGCCGCGAAGGCCCGACCTCGTCCGACACGAAGCTGGCCGGCCGTGAGCGCGTGAAGCAGACCTATGAAGAGACAGCCCTGCGCCAGCTGCAGGCCGAATTCAAAAAATAGTTCCCCATCAAAGATCGTGGGGCAGCAGCGGGCTGAACAGCCCGCCGGGTCTGCTCAATATTTCTAAGTTACTTTTTCTGGCGGCTGACTTTTACTACGCCCACGATGTCGCCGGTGTCCACCGTGGCCTTCATCTCGCCCTGCATCTGGTCGCCCTGGCGCGTCAGAACAAACTTGATGGGGCCGTTGACGTCGGCGTTGGTGGCTTCGAAGTAAAGCTTGTCGCCTTCGAGGCGCGCGTTCTGAATTGGCGATACTTCGGCCTCGCCTTCGCGCCCGATCTTGCCGGAGATCGCCGTATCGTTGTGGGTCAGCGACATCTTCACATTGGTGCTGATCACGGCGCCGCTATCGGAGTCGTGCACATCGATCGTGCCGCTCCAATCGCCGGTCAGGTTTGCCGCCGGGTCGGCGGCCCACAGCGTCAGGGCCAGCGATGCCGCACCCGCGCAGAATAAGACCAAAAAAATCTTCCGCATAAAAATCCCCGTGCCTCCAGATGACTGCGTAACGTTAGTGACCATTTTAACCGCCTTCGGGCGCGGCGCTTTGACGCAACCTGGCGGCCAGCGCCGCGGCGTCATCGTCGCTCAAAAGGGCGCCATCGCGAGTCACGTAGAACACGTCCATCGCGCGGTGTGCCTGCGTATCGATCAGCGCCACCTCCAGGTTGCACTGCTCGCGCGAAATACACGCGGCCAGGTCGTACAGCAGTCCGGGCCGGTCGTCCGCCACCACCTCGAAGAGCGTCGCGCGCTCCGAGGCCTGGTTGTTGAAGCTGACGGCCGGCTGGGTCTGCGCGCTGCGTGCGCGCAGCTTCGGATTAGGGCGGCTGCGCAGCAGGTCCCGCACCTTCTTGCGTTCGAGCGCGACGTCCACCAGCAGCGTCTTCAGACGCTCGATCTCGCTGGGGTTCAACTCCAGGGTGCGCAGGGGATCGGCCACCGATATGGTGTCGAGCGAACTGCCGCTCGGCGCGGTGAAGGCCTCGGCCTTCAAAATATTCAGCCCGAAGCTCGAAACCGTTCCGGCCAGGTCGGCGAACAGGAATGCGCGATCGTGGGTCGCCATGGTGATCTGGTAGACCGGCCCCTGGCGCGCGACTTCGACGGCCGCGCCACGTTCGCGGCTGCGCTCGATCAGCCTGGCGTGCGCCGCCACCTCGGCTTCGGTGTGGGTGCGTGTGTAGCGCGCGGGCACGGGTTCGGCCGCCAGTTCGCGCGTCAGCTCCTGGTAAGCCGCCACGTAGAGCTGCCACAGCAAGCCCGCGCGCCACGGCGTCATGGCTCCGGGATGCACGCTGCTGACGTCGCAATAGGTCAGCAGCGTCAGCAGGCGCAGGCGCTCGACGGTGCCGATGTTCCTTGCCACCTGGCGTGCCGTCGCGACGTCCGACAGGTCGCGCGAGGTCATCACCGAGGACAGTTCCAGATGATTGCGAATCAGAAAGCCGACCGTATCGAGCTCCGCCGCGGGCATGCCGCCGCGAGTCCACGCGTCTCCCGCCAGCAGCGCCGAGGACTCTGAATGGCCGCCCTCGCCGCCCTTGCCCGCATCGTGGAACAGCAGCGCCGCCAGCAGCGCCGCGCGGCTGCCGATCTCGAGCGTGAGCGAAGCGAACGGCTGCTCGCGCACATGCACGGCGGTGTCGATGGTCACCAGCGTGTGCTCGTCGACGGTGTAGCGATGGTAGAAGTCGCGCACCACCATGCCATTCATCGCCAGCAGCTCGGGAAAAGCACGTTCCAGCAGGCCCGTGGTATGCATGGCGCGGATCGCGACGTTGGCGTGCGGGGCATCGAAGATCTCGCGCCACTGCTCCCAGCGCGGGGCGAAATCGGTTACTTCGGCCAGGCGGTCCTCTAAATCCGGCGCCAGCGGCAGGCCGTGCCTTGCGATGAACTGGAACAGGCTCGTTGCCAGAGCCGGGGTGAGCCCCGGGGCGCGCAGAAACACCTGCCCCCGGACCACCGAGAAGTCGGTGTTCGACAGCCGCGAAGTCCGGCTGCGGAACTGCGCCAGCAAACTGCTGCCGCGCGTTTCGGCGGCGTCCACCACGCGCAGGCAGGCGCGCTGGATAGTACGCGCCGCTCGGAAGTAGTCCCGCATCAGCTCGGCTGGGTCGCGTTCGCCGGCCAGGGCATCCTGCATGGCGAAAGTCAGTGTGTTCTGGTCGCGCCGGGCCTCGCGGTGCAGCCCGCAACGCAGCCTCGCGAGCACCGCGAACTCCTCGCCTAGCTCCGGCCTGCCGGTCAGCCAGCGCACCACGTGCAGATCGCGCAGGCCCCCGGGCGCGTCTTTCAGATCGGGTTCCAGATGAAAGATGGTGTTCTGGAACTGCTGGTGGCGGCGCCGCGTGAGGGCGGCCAGATGCGGCGCGATTCTATCGGGCGGCGGCGTGCGCAGCTGCGCGTCGAGGGCGGCCTCGCCCGTCAGCAGGCGGCGGTCCAGCGCGCTGACGGAAAACTCCACGTTGTGCGTTTCCAGGTTGGCGCAGTCGTCGCGCGTGCGCACCGACTGCCGCACCTGCAGCCCCGCGTCCCACAGCGCGCGCAGAAACACCGCGATGGGCTCCGCTATCTTCTGCCGCGTGCTTTCGTTATGGGTGACGATCAACAGGTCGCAATCGGAATCAGGGAACATCTCGCGCCGTCCATAGCCGCCGACGGCATACAGCGCAACACCGGGCAGCGGCACGAATCGCGACAGCACCAGCGCGTCCACTTCCTCCGAACGCGCGGCCAGATCGCAGGGCAGGGCAGGGGGTGAGAGCATGGGCCTATCCTGCAAGGCTACCAATGAAAGGGGCGCCTTTTGCTAAACTCGGAGGACGTAGGCCGGCGTAGCTCAGCAGGTAGAGCATCTGATTTGTAATCAGAGGGTCGCAGGTTCGATTCCTGTCGCCGGCTCCAAACAATCCACGACAGATCAGT
>DOZZ01000055.1:9788-15881 GCA_003517725.1 Bryobacterales bacterium
CCTGCCGATCAGCACGATCCATCTCCCTCGTTGCAGTGATACGCTAAGCGGAATTAGGAGGCAGGACGTATGCTCACGCGGGTGGCCCTACGTGACTCTGAGCTTACCGGACTGCGCAAATTGGAAACACAACCGCTAGGAGATTAGGACCGATGCTGAACAAACTAACAAAAGGGCTCAAGTTGAAGATGATGGTCTCTCAGATGAGCATGCCACAAGCAGTGCCAACGGCGGGCGCCCCCGACCATTTCGTGCATGTCGTCCCCAGGCAATACAAGCTTCGCATCCGCAGCCCAATCCCGGCGATCCTTGCCCCGTCGAGTCGGGATTTCACGTGAACCCGGAACGGAACTTTCTCTTTTTTCCATGGATTCAGGGAAAGATTTCCTACGTGGTTTTGAATCAGAACTTGCCGGTCTTCACGGGGCCCATGTCAGGCTGCTGGCTGGTCATCTTCACGCTGAATGGCGAAACCTGCTTCGGCCACATCGGCACCTTTATGAACCCTTGGACGCCGGATTCCATCCAGGCGGTGAATTTCTGGAAAATCGCGGTCGGTACCCGTAAGGTGACAGTGATCAAGGGCTTCAAGCCCATCGCGGAAGGGTCGCAAGTAGGGTTCGGCGCCCTTTCGGTACACCGCGACTTCTACACCATCGGTTTTAACATGGGCCAGAACCCGGCAACATCGGTGTTTTACCACCAGGTGACCGCGGTGACACCTGTACCGTCCATGCCGTTGAATATGTAAAAGGCGGAAGGCCCGACGATAAGATGTGGGCCCATCGTTTAATCCCTCGCGCTCGGCTTGTGTAATCAGAGGGTCGCAGGTTCGATTCCTGTCGCCGACACCCGTCAAAACCGCCTCCAAATCTTTCCAAGCGGCTCTCTCGCGCGCTACTCTTTTAGGCACCGCCCCAGCGGGCGAGAGGAAATTTCTAATGCTGAGTGAGCAGGAAGCAGTAGTACACGGCTGGCGCCAGGCCATATCCACCAGCTTCGATGAGCCGTATGACCAAAACGCGGGCCTGCGCGAGTATCTCGTGGCCAGACATGTTCAGATCTCGCTACGCGGCCACCTGATCGCCCTCGAAAAAGGAGATGTGGTTATCTTCAAGTTCTACGGCATCGCCACCGTCAATCGCGTCGGTGGCAACGCCAAGACGTTCATCTCGCTCTCGGAAATCGATTTCGTGCAGTGTGGATGACGCCGCGGTAGACCCCGTACTGAATCGTTAGAACTAATCCGACAAAGCGCCTCGCGGCTCTTCCCAGACGCGTATTCGGCGATATACTCCTGTATGCCAGAAGGAGAGTCAAGCCATGCGGTTGCGCATCAGACTACTCGTCGTCCTCACCGTTTTCACATCCCTCGTCTCCAGCGGTTGTGGCACTTCACAGCCCGCCCAACAAGGCCACTATTATCTGGTCGCCACAAACATCAAATTGCCGTACTGGCAGGCCGCGCAGGCCGGCCTCACGCGCGCCGCCACGCAACTCGGTGTCACCGCCGAAATGGTCGGCCCCGACACCTACGATCCGCGCGAGCAGCATGAAGAGTTTCAGCGCGCCCTGCGTAAAGATCCGGCTGGCATCCTGATTTCCGTGGCCGACCGTCGCCTCATGCGCAACGACATCAACGGGGCCATTGCCAAAAACATTCCCGTCTTCACCATGGATTCCGACGCCGAATACAGCAAGAGGCTCTTGTTCATCGGAACCGACAACTATAAAGCCGGCACCATGATCGCGACTTCCGTCGCAAAAACCCTCAACGACAAGGGCAACGTGGCGGTCTTCACCATGCCCGAGCAGCTCAACCTGGTGCAGCGCCAGAGTGGCTTAAGCGACTACTTCGCGGCGCACTCCAAAATCAAAATAGCCCGCGTGGTGGACATGCAGGGAGACCCGCGCGTGGCCTTCGATACCGCAAAAGATATCGTCGAAAAGGGCGAGAAAGTGGACGCGTTCGTGTGTCTCGAAGCGATCGCCTGTGCTGAAATTGCCGAAGTGCTGAGCCGCGCCAACGTGAAGGGCAAATTAGTGTTTGCCATGGATACCGACCCGCGCACGCTCGACGGCATCAAGAAGGGTGTGATCAGCGCCACTCTCGCGCAGAAGCCTTACACCATGGCCTACGTGGGATTGCGCATGCTGGCCGATCTCAACCTGTCCAAACCCGGCAAGCTGGACCGGGCTTGGTCCATGACGCCGTTCTCGCCGATTCCGAGCACGGTCGACACGGGCGTTACGCTGATCGATGCGGACAACGTGGATTCGTATCAAACGGCTGCTGAACAGTAGAAAGGTGGACTCAAACACAACGGGGTTCCGATACTACGGAACCCCGCTGCGTAGCGTGCCTGATGAATTTCTGTTAGCGAACCGCTTGCGTTTGACGCGATTTGCGGGTCAGAAGCTTGCCGGCGAACAAGAGCATGCCGCCCGAAGCGGCCAGTACCAGGGACTCCGGTTCCGGCGTCTGGCTGCCACCGCCGCCACCACCGCCGGTTGTGCCCGCAACAGTGCCCAGAGAAAAGGTTTCCGGGCCGCCGCTCGAGCCCGAGAGTGAAGCGCTTAGCCCCACCACCGTGCCATTGGCAGGGTTGAAGACTCCAGCCGTCGTGGCGGCTAAAGCCTGCGTGGTGTCCAGGCCGAAAACAAACCCGGATTTCCCGATTCCCGAGAAGGTCTCGGGAAAGGTGCACGTTGGAGAGCTGGCGAGGCCTGGGCAGCTGAACCCTACAGTCTGGTATAAGAGCGTTCCCGTCGAACTATAAAAAGTGGCAGTCAGTCCGGTTAAAGTGATCGGCCCCCCAGAAGGCTGGTCAGCGTTGAAGACGATCGCAAAATTAGAAGCGCTCGTCACGCCCGCGGCGGTCAGCGGTTGCGGCCCGATTTGACTCGTGCCGGTCTTCACGTCAGCGCCCGATCCCGTACACGGGCCGGTCAATGTGTTACCGATCTGACTTGATGTTGCGCCCACGCATCCGATTTCAGTGTTCGTGTCCTGAATCGTCAGGATCGTCGCGACTGTGCCCAATCCGGTCCCGGTGACCGCGATGGGCGAGGTTAAGACCAGACTGGCCGATGCCGTTTGGCATAAACCAGTCAGAAAGATGGTGCCCAGTAACCCTATTCTCACTGTTTCCTCCAGGATCCTCACACGAGGAACCAATGCTCAAATTATCGATTTGTTCGGCCTCCGAAGTCCAATAAGAAAAGGCCTAATTCACACGGTCGACCAAAAACATATTCAAACGCACAAACGGGTGAAAGACGCGGGTCCGGTGCTTCTATTTACGTTTCTTTTTGGTTTACGGGACGAACATAGGTTCCACTCGATAGAACGCCAGTTCTTTGATGGGCACGGCCTTTCATAATTACGTTATAATTTCCGTTGACAAAAGTATGTTGGGCTTTATAGGCTGAGACACCGAGCTTGGAAACCCGCTAAATAAACATTTTTTGTGGCCGGGGCGAAGTAGCTTTTTTTTCGACGAATAAAAAGAGGAGCACGAAATGCGAGCGAATCGGCGCCGGGAGCCGCGGTCGACCTCAAAACGCGATTACTCCATTACCTGGCAGGATGGTAACGGCGTAACGCATTCCGCGAATGTCGGCGGCGTAGATTTTTCCGTTTCCGGTATCGGCTTTCGCTCGCGCATGGAATTACGCGTCGGCCGAGGTGTCTATGTCCAGGGGCCCGGGGGGCATCCCACCGGCTACGGCGTGGTTCGTCACTGCTTTGGCCGCAACGGCGTCTATATCGTCGGAATCGAGCTCGACGAGGAAACCAAGAAGACCAGCGCCGCAGTGACCGCCGACATTGAGGATTATTACGCTTTTCTGCAAATAAGCTCCACGGCCGAAACCGACACGATTCACCGGATCTACCGCTTTTGGGCGAGCCGTTTCCACCCGGATAAAGCCGACACGGGCGACCCGGACAAGTTCCTGCTGCTGAATCGCGCCTATGAAGTGCTCTCCGACCCGGTGCGCCGCGCCGAATACGATCGCGAGCTCGGGATCAAAAAAGAAGAGCCCATCCGGGTCTTCGAGGCCGTTGATTTTCTGGACGGCATCGAGGGCGAGTTGAACCGCCGTCTGGGCGTGCTGTCGCTCCTCTATAACCGCCGCCGCACCAATTCGCGCCATCCTCACGTCTCGTTGGAGGAATTGGAGATTCGCATGGGCTTCCCGCGCGAATATCTGGACTTCACCACGTGGTACCTGAAGAGCAAAAAGTACATCACCAGGTCGGACAACTCGGATTTCAACCTGACCGCCGAAGGCGTCGATTTTGTCGAAGCCAACTATGCCACCACCCCCATGCTCCAAAAGCTGCTCGCCGGTGGTGTCGAAACGGTGACCGGCTTCCGTACTCCAGGAGGCGGCGGGTATTCCGATCGGCTTTTCGTCGTAATTCCCGAGGAAGACGGTGCTGAACAGTCCTTTGAAGCTGGTGCGGGCGCTGCCTAAGAGACTCACTAAAAGCTAAATCTTTTAAGCTGTTACGTCGGATCGAGAAACATCGCGCGAACTGGAACGCCCTCCCGGACTGTACAAATCGTTTACTTTAGTAAAATAAATGCATTTTAATCTTGCTTTTATTTAGCTTTTTGTTATAAGCTGGCGTTTCGAATTGCTTTCAGGAGCTTTAAAGATGAGCAACGCGCAATTGCTTGAAGTAGAAGTCGGTCGCGTTATTCGATACGCCGCATCACGTTCTTCCTGGACGCTGATTCCCGTGATGCCCAACCTGTTCCGCATCAGTCAGAAATTGGAAGACCTGATGCGTGACCTGGAAACCGCCGAAGTGTGGCCCGCACCCGATGATTTGAACCGTTTGTCGCGCGCCATCCACGCGCTGCGCAAGCCGTTTTCCTCACCCCTTTTTCACGTCATCATCGATCGCATCGAGTACTTCAATTTGCAACTGGCCGGCTATGCCGAAAATCTTTTCATGGCAGGGCGCCCGGAGTTCCAGAACGTACTGCCCAAAACCGCGCTGCGCGTCGGACCCATCTCCGAAAACAGCGCTTTATTCGAGCCCATTCTCCGCTCGGCGTAATCGCGCCGTCTGAAATCTTACGCTCGGCGTGCCCGATCACTGCGGGAGGACGTTCTCTTGTAGTGGGCGGGCATTTTTGCGTGACATAATGCTCCCATGAAACTGCGAACGTCGGTGCTGGTGCTTTTGCTCTCGTGCACGCTCGGATTGATAGCGGTTCCGGGCAAAGAGAAGAAGACCAAGGCTGAACCGAAGGCCGAAGCAAAAGCTAAAGCTTCGAAGCCGTCGCCCGCCGGCAAAGTGGACTTGAACAATGCTTCCGCGTCGGAGCTGGATGCGCTGCCGGGCGTGGGACCCGCGACCGCCAAGAAAATCATCAGCGGGCGGCCCTACAGTTCGGTGCAGGATCTTTCGCGCGCCGGACTGAAGCCGGCGGTCATCGAGAAATTAACGCCCATGTTGACGGTGGGCGCGGCTCCGGCCGCCGCGGCAGCGCCGGCTCCCTCGGTTTCCAAACGCGCGGCTGCTCCGGCGACGGCAGCGGCGCCGCGGGGCAACCCAGGTCCCGGGATGGTCTGGGTCAATCTCGACAGCAAGGTGTACCACCATCAAGGTGACCGCTGGTACGGCAAGACCAAAAAAGGTCAGTACATGAGCGAAGCCGACGCTATCAAGGCTGGTTATCGCGATTCGAAGCAGGACAAGGGCGCTAAAAAGTAGAGTGCCCGCTGGATGGACCGCGCCTTGTGAGCGGCCCTGCGTTAAGGTATCCTACGAACTGTGCCGAACGGAGCAGAGTTCGGCGCGACTAGCCCAAAACTAGCCCACTTTACAGAATGGTTTTAGCAGGACAGGTGGGTGAGTGGTTAATACCAGCAGACTGTAAATCTGCCGCCCTTAAGGGCTACGGAGGTTCGAATCCTCCCCTGTCCACCAGGTTTGTTGTACAACAAGCCGTTGTAGCTCAGTTGGTAGAGCGCGTCCTTGGTAAGGACGAGGTCACCGGTTCAATCCCGGTCAACGGCTCCACAAGTTTTTCGACGAGGCAAAGGCTCATGGCAAAGGAAAAATTCGATCGC
>DOZZ01000150.1 GCA_003517725.1 Bryobacterales bacterium
GATCACCGCCATGGCCCACACTCTTAAACGCATATTCTGTGTTCCGTCTGCATCGGCGACGGACCCGAGCCGCGGGCAGTCACGGGCGGCCAATCTGTATTAGACTGGCCTGCATGCAAAAGTTCTTTTCCGTTGCGGCGCTTAGCGCTGCTCTTCTCGTGCCGCTGGCCGCTCAAACGCCCAGCCCTTTCGTGGGCCGCTGGGACTTCAATTTAAAGGCGTCGCGCGGCGTGGGCGCCAATTGGCTGGGTGTGACCCCGAAGGACGGCAATCTTGAGATCTG
Organism: Bryobacterales bacterium; assembly: GCA_003517725.1. Taxonomy (GTDB): domain Bacteria; phylum Acidobacteriota; class Terriglobia; order Bryobacterales; family Bryobacteraceae; genus DOZZ01. Next base: position 284 of record DOZZ01000150.1, read on the forward strand.
GTTTCAGCCCACCGGCGGCAATGTTTACAAGGTGAAAGATTTCAAGGCTAGCGGCTCGCATCTGACGCTGAACCTTTCGAAGAACCTCGTCTGGGAACTCGATGCCTCGCGCAACAAACTCACCGGCACGCAGAAGCGCGGGGACGCCACGACGCCGCTCGAGGGCGTGCGCGCGCCGGATTTGAAGCGCAAAGAGCCCAAGGCGTGGGGCAAGCCGCAGCCGCTGTTCAACGGCAAAGATCTTACCGGCTGGGAACCCATTGGAGACACCGCCAACAACCATTGGGTCGTGAAAGACGGTTTGCTGGTAAATGAAGAGCACGGCGCGAACCTGAAGACCACGCGCTCGTTTCAGGATTTTAAAGCGCATTTTGAGGTGAACTGCCCCGACCACGCCAACAGCGGCTTCTACCTGCGCGGGCGCTACGAAGTGCAGCTGGAGTACGAGCCCGTGGACTCGGAGCCGCCGGAGCGCCGCATGGGCTCGATCTATGGGCGCATCGCCCCCAAAGTCGATCTGCCGCGGAAGCCCGGCGAATGGGAAACCTTCGATGTCACGCTGGTGGGCCGCTACGTCACGGTAGTGCGCAACGGGGTCCCCACCATCGACCATCAGGAGATCGAGGGCATCACGGGCGGCGCGCTGGATGCCAACGAGGGTGAGCCGGGGCCGTTCTATATTCAGGGTGACCACACCGGCGGCCTCAAGTTCCGCAACATCACGGTGGCGGAGGCCAAGCGTTGAAGAAAAGGAGAACCAAGTGCCGAAATTCTTGATTGAACGGGAAATACCGGGGGCCGGCAAGCTAAGCGGCGAGCAATTGCAACAGATTTCGCAGAAGTCCTGCGGCGTGCTGCGGAGCATGGGGCCGCAGATACAGTGGGTCCAAAGCTACGTGACGGACGACAAGATTTATTGCGTCTATATCGCGCCGGACGAGAAGGCCGTGCGGGAACACGCGGCGCAGGGCGGCTTTCCGGCCAACCGGGTCTCCGAAATCAAGACGCTGATCGATCCGACGACGGCCGAGTAGCACGGCGCATCGAAGGCATGGGGTAAAATTCAATTTACCCCTTATGCCATCCCTTCCGACCAGGCTCGGCCTGGCTCTGCTGCTGCCCGCCGCGCTGTGGTGCCAGACGGTCCGCTTCCATACCACGCAAGGCGACATCGACGTGAACCTGCTGCCGAATGTGGCGCCCAAGACGGTGGCCAACTTCCTGAATTACGTCAACCGCGGCGCGTACGTCAATTCACTGTTTCACCGGTCCGCGCCCGGGTTCGTCATCCAGGGCGGCGGCTATCAGCTGGTGAACCACTCGCCGGTAGCGATCCCTCAGGATGCTCCGGTGGTGAATGAATTCAACGTTTCGAACACGCGCGGCACACTGGCGATGGCCAAGCTTGGAACCGACCCTAACAGCGCTACGAACCAGTGGTTTTTCAATGAGTCGGACAGCAACGCTCCCAACCTCGATAGTCAAAACGGCGGCTTCACCGTGTTCGGGCGCATCGCCAACGCGGCGGGACTGGCCGTGATGGATAAGATTGCGGCCTTGCCGGTCTACGACGCCAGCGGGGGCGACCCCTCCTCGGCCTTCGGAAGTCTGCCGCTCGCGAACTACACGGGTGGCAGTTTGCAGGATTCGAATTTTGTTCTGGTCACCTCGATCACGGTGCTTACGGCGACGCCCGTCATCAGCGCGGGCGGCGTGATTTCGGCCAGCGCCTTTGGCGCATTTACGGCGGCGGCCCCTGGGTCGTACATCGAAATTTACGGAACCAACCTGGCCGCCACCACGCGCCAATGGGCGGGCTCCGACTTCACCAACGGCGCGGCTCCCACGGCTCTCGACGGGGTCACGGTGACGGTGAACGGGCAGAACGCTTACGTCTACGCCGTCAGCCCCACGCAGGTGAACGCGCAGGTTCCGGCCAATGTGCCCACCACCGGACAGGTGCAAGTGGTTGTCACTTACCAGAGCCAGCCGAGCGCGCCGGTAACGCTCAACATGCAGCCGACAGCCGCCGGTTTACTGGCGCCCGCGACATTTCTGGTGAACGGTAAGCAGTACGTCTATGCGGCGCATGCCGACGGCACGATCGTCAGTAATGGCAGCATCGCGGGCTTGCCCTCGGCGCCCGCCGCGCCCGGTGAAACGCTGGTGTTCTACGGCCTGGGATTCGGCCCCGTGAACGAAACAGCCGTGCCCATCGCGGGACAGATCGCCACGGGGCAGACCACGCTCTCGGCATCCACGAAATTCACTTTTGGCACTTCGGCGGGACAGGTTCTCTACGCGGGTCTGGCGCCGGGATATGTTGGCCTGTACCAGTTCAACGTAACGATTCCGGCGAACGCGCCGAGCGGCGACGTGCCGCTGGTGGTTACGGTCGGCGGGTCAGTGGATCCGCAGACGCTGTACGTACCGGTGCGGTAATTGGTTCTTATCGGCGTAAGGCTGTTGATGGCGAGGCCAGCCAGCCAAATTCACTCATGCGTTAGCACCACGATGTACTGATGGTGCGGCAGTGCTTGCGTTCAGAATCACGACCGCGAAAGACCTCAACCACGCTGTCTGCTGTGACTCGGCTCCCGTGGCGCAGGTCATCGCTTTGCGTGGCCTTCACCCTTAGCCCATCGAGCGCCCGCTAGCCCAGGAAGCGAATCGCCGGGAGGACGCCCAGCGCCACCCCGGTCATCACCACGCCTACCAGGAAAATCACCAGCGCCGAAGCTACCGGCAGTATTCGTATCCAGGGGCTGGAGGCTGAGGGACGGCGGCTCTCCGGAACCAGGCTCTTGGCGCCCAGCACGGCCAGGCCGATAGCCATCAACACCAACGCGAGACCCAGACTGAAGGCCAGCAGCAGAACGATTCCGAGCGCCGGCCGGCCCAGCGAAATACAGCTCAGCAGCAGTACCAGCGCGGCCGGACAGGGCACCATGCCGCCACTCGCGCCGAGCGCCAACAGGCTGCCGATGGTGAGATCGGCCGGGGGCGCATGCGTGTGGGTGTGGCCGTCATGGGTGTGCGTGAGTCCATGGACGTGATTGTGCTCATGCGTATGAGAATGCCCGTGCTCATGTGTATGCGGGTGCTCGTGAGTGTGAGGATGCGCATGATCATGTGCAGGCGCAGCGGCGTGACGATGGTGGTGGTGACCTGAGTATGTGCGCCAGCGGCGGTATGCCAGCAGCGCGCCGATCCAGACAATCGACAGGCCCGAAGCTATGCCGAGATACTTGGTCAGCGTTTCGGGCATGATGTACTGCGCCAGAAATAAGGTGATGAAGCCCAGGATAAAGACACTCACGGTGTGCGTAAACGTGACCATCGCGCCCAGCAACACGGCGTGTTTGGGCGTGCCCTGGGAACCGACCAGGTAGGCCGCGACCATGGTTTTGCCGTGGCCCGGTTCCACCGCGTGCAGGGCGCCCAGGCAGAAAGCCACCAGCATGCAAGTCAACGCCAGCCCGAATCCGATGGGCGCATTGCGATTGCCGAGCGTGCGCGAGAGAAAACCGGAGCGCGACAGAGTGCCAAGCGAATTGGGTTGCAAGGGCGTGGACGCCACGGGCTTCGCAACCGCTGCGGGCGCCGCGGGCTCAACTGGCTTCGGCGCGGCGGTCGCCACAACGGGTGGAGCGCCGGTCCATTCAAACGAGGCGCGGACGTCCTGCGGCGGCGCGAGGGTGGGGTCCTGCGGATAGGCGGTTAACGCCTGGCTTAGGTCGCGACTGCCTTGCGATGCGTGCCGCAGCGGAGCGCCCGGCTGCGGCGCGATGACGATTTCCCGCCACCCGGCGCGCTCGCTGAAGTTGTTGTCCTGGTAAGTGAACTTGCCGCCCGACGCGGGCACTCGCAGACGTGTCGTTACGCGGTAGACGGGCAGGCCGCCGGCGCCGTCCACAATCGCCAGGCTGGCGCGCGTTATTTCCGGCGTGACTCTGGCGCCGTCAATACGCAAATTCAGATTGTGCACCCATGTGCGCGCCTGCGACTGCGCCTTGCGCTCAATCTCAGCTCTGGGCGTGGTAGCCGTGACCGCCCATGCCTGTTGCAGTTGGAGCGTCGGGATCTCGGCCACGTCCAACACATATTCGATCTCGATGGCCTTTGCGCCGGGCTGAATTTTGGCATAGTGATTCACGCTGAAGTTGCCCATCGGATGAGCCGCGGCCAGCAGCGGAAAAAGTATCGGGATAACGCGCCATAGAGTTTTCATTGCTTGATCACCGTAAGTGTTACCGCGTCCGTTTGATGGAAATCGCGAGTGTCGAAGTGAGGGTTCAGCGCCATACAGCGATCCGCGTAAGTGGTGGCCGCCGCGGGGTCGCCCGCGGCGCGCGCAATCTGGCTGGCGTGATAGTAAAAAAGCGGCTCCGGCGTGTTCAGCTTGAGGGCTTTGGCGCTGGCGGCCCGCGCTTCCGCCAGCCGGCCGCTCTTCAAATAGATCCAGGCCGCCGCGTCCCACGTGTAGACATCGCCGCGCCCCGGCAACTCCGCCTGAATCATTTCGAGCGCCCGTGGCAAATTGCGATCATGGTCCGCGAAGATCAGCGCCAGGTTGCGGTTCGTCATTTCCTTGTTGGTCCGGGCCAGCGTGTCGATGGCGTCGAGCAGTCCGCGCTGCTCGGCGGCTTTGCCGGGCCTGCCGGTCTGGCGATAAAGATCTTCGAGCGCGCCGGCATAATCCACCAGCGGCACAATCGATTGGGCACGCTGGTAGCTCTTAATGGCCTCGGCAGGGTGGCCCTGTGCCGCCTGTACCCGGCCGAGCCCGGCAATGGCGCGATGCAGCCGGGAAAAAATGCGCAGCGCCGAATGGTAGGCGGCATCCGCGTCGGCCACGCGGCCGGTCTTGAAGTACATGTCACCCAGTTCGGCCCAGCACCACGCGGTGTTCTCGACCATCGGACTGCCGGCCTGGATGGCGGTCTGCATTAACGCGATAGCGCCAGCCGCGTCGCCCGACACAAAGCGAAAGTAGGCCACGCGGTTGTAGCTGGCCAGATCCGGCTGCAGGGCAAACATGCGCACATAGGCATCGCCGGCCTGCGGGTATTGACCGAGCTCCATCGACGCGTCGCCCAGGTTGGCCCAGGCCGCGGCGTCGGACACGTCGTATTTGGTCATGCTGCGCGCGCGCTCCGCCACGGCCGCGAATTTGTGCCGTTGCATGTCCATTTCGTTTTGAAAATGCGCGGCGGCCGGGCTTGAGCTATCCTGCTCCAGGATTTTGTCGACGATCTTCGACGCGCGATCCAGATAACTGAAATCGCCGGATTCGCGCACTTTTTGCAGATAGGCAGCGACCAGGTCGATCTCGACCGCCATATTGCCGGGCGCGGAAGCCAGCGTGTGTTCGGCTGCGCGGATACGGTCGTCTGTGGGGGCGTGGGCCAAGCGTTCGGAGCGCGCGCGCGCGCTCAGGGTGTCGTCCACTTTAGCGCTTTGACCCGACGCGAATGCGCTCACGGCGAACAACAGGCAGATGGCGCGCGGTTTCACGGGCGAGGCTCCAGACCGGTGACCGCGACCTTCACCTCGGCCGCGGGACATAGCGGTGCCCCCGCTACGGACGCTCGCTCAAGAAACTTGTCCGCCGCGGACTTGTCGCCCAGCGCCGCGGCGATACGGCCCGCGTGGCAGAACAGTAACGGCTCGCGCACGCCCACCGCGAGGGCCTGGTCCAACTGGGTTTTGGCTTCGGCGAACTGGCGGTTGCGGTAGAGCGCCCAGGC
>DOZZ01000148.1:0-508 GCA_003517725.1 Bryobacterales bacterium
TGTTGTACGATACAACAAAATTCATGCGCATCACTGACATCCGCGCCACCACCGTAACGGTGCCGCTTGAAGCGCCTTTGCGTCACGGCAACGGCTGCCATTGGGGACGCTTCGTGCGCACCATCGTGGAAGTCGAAACCGACACCGGGCTGGTGGGCCTGGGCGAAATGGGCGGCGGAGGCGAATCGGCCGAGGCGGCTTTCCGCGCCATGAAGGCGTATCTGGTGGGACACGATCCGGTGCGCCTCGAAGAGATGCGCTTCCTGATCGCTAACCCAACAGCCTCGCTCTATAACAATCGCACCCAGATCCTGGCAGCCCTCGAATTCGCGTGCCTCGATATCGTCGGCCAGGCCTGGGGCGTTCCGGTCTGCGACCTTCTCGGCGGCCGCCTGCGCGATCGCGTGCCCTTCGCCTCGTATAGTTTCTTCCGCTACCCCAACCCCGTCACCGGACACGGTGAAGTGCGCACCGCCGATCAATTGGTCGCCGCCGCGCGCGATATGAA
>DOZZ01000148.1:729-13905 GCA_003517725.1 Bryobacterales bacterium
CGTTTCGGCCAAGCCATCGAAGACCTGCGTAACGACTATCTGGAAGACCCGGTGTTCGGCCTCAACGGCATGCGCCGCACGCGCCAGATGGTGCGTATTCCGCTGGCCACCAATACCGTGGTAGTGAACTTCGAGCAACTGGCGGCGAACGTGCTCAACCTGGCGGTGGACGTGATTCTCCTCGACACCACATTTTGGGGCGGCATCCGGCCCTGCGTGAAGGCCGCGGCTATTTGCGAGACATTCCAGCTCGGCGTGGCGGTGCATTCCTCGGGCGAGCTCGGCATCCAGCTCGCGAGCATGCTGCACCTTGGCGCCGTGCTCCCCAACCTTTCGTTCACGGCCGATGCGCACTACCATCATCTGGCCGGCGACATCATCGAGGGCGGCCTGCTGCGCTATACCGATGGCGCGATCGAGGTGCCGCGCGGCCCGGGCCTCGGCGTCAAGTTGGATCGCGAAAAGCTACGCGAGTACAGCGAGCTGTACCAACGCCTGGGCGGCTACCCCTACGATCAGGACCCCGGCCGCCCAGGCTGGACGCCGACCATTCCGAATACACGTTGGGCCGATCCGAAGAATGACCGCCCCGTCACGATACCCTACTAGTTGTGGGCATGCTTCAGCAGTGCCTAATTTATGCGGCCATCTGAGAACATAATCTCGCGACGGAAACTGTTGAGCGGACTCGTGCTCGGCGGCCTGGCCGCGAGAGTAAGCCACGCGCAAGACCTCTACGGCGTGTCGGCCTTGACCGAAGGCGCCGGCATGGTGCGCATCGCTCCGGGCGAATTCCGCATGGGCGCCGGCGATAGCAATCCCGACGAGCAGCCGGTGCATCGCGTACGCATCACGCGCCCCTTTGAGATTGGAAAATTCGAGGTGACGCAGGCGCAGTGGGCCGGCGTGCTGGCCGACGCGCACCCCAGGCCGGGCATCACGCTGCAGAATTCCCAGGGTCAGGAAGTAAGCCTCGAACCGAGTCACTTCAAGGGCCCGGCGCTGCCCGTCGAGAGCGTCTCATGGGACGACGTGCAGCTCTTTCTGGCGCGCCTCAACACGCGCGATCCGAGCCACCACTATCGCCTGCCCACTGAAGCCGAGTGGGAATACGCGTGCGGCCCATCGAACCAGCCAGGCTGGACCGAGCAGACCTCCGACGGCCACACGCACGCGGTCGGGCAGTTGGCCCCCAACACGCGCGGTCTTTTCGACATGCAGGGCAACGTCGCGGAATGGGTGCACGACTGGTATGGCCGCGGCTACTACGCGGTAAGCCCCGAGAATGATCCCGCCGGCCCGGAGGCCGGCTCGTACCGCGTCTTCCGCGGCGGCAGCTGGCTCGACGCGGAGAAGCGCTGCCACCCGGCATTCCGCGGCTTCGATTTCCCGGTTAACCGCGTTTACAACGTCGGCTTCCGCGTGGTTCGCACGGTCACTTAGCTCGATTTATTGAGCTTCGTGGATTGTGAGCCGTTACTTTGGCGAACACGTGCGTCCACACTCATTTAGGCTACGTCTTTGCCCTTGAGCTGCCGTGCTGCATTTTGTCGCCGCAAGGTGTTTTGTACATCATCTGTGGGATTACAATAGAGAGGTAATGCGAGCAGCACAAAAGGGAAGTAGCGAAGCGTGCATCAGCCTTAACCTACCGGCCGAACTTCGCGATGCGATCGAGGCGAAAGCCCGAATGTTCTCTGCGACGCTCGATGAAACGATACAGGTTTTATTGCGCTCCGGACTGGCGGCCCAGAACCTGCGCGAGTCCAAGATCGAAGCTCTCGCCGAGCACTTGCTCTCGGCCGAAGAATCAGAGAGCGAATCGCACGGCACGCGGCTCGGCCAGACAATTTTCGGCATTTGAAGTTAATCAGAAGTTGGCAAGCGCTTCCACCCGCAGTCCGCGATCACCTGATCAGAAGAGTTTAAAGAGCGGCAGATCAGCGTCGCCGATTTGCACAAGTTGGATTTTTGGCTTCGACGCGATCCCGATGTTCCCGAGCACGAGTGGTACCGTGATTTTGGAAGCTTCATACTTTGCGGTAATGGATCGCTGATTACAACGTTTCTTGATCGCGGCATGATCCCACATGGGGAGCCGGTCTCTTAACATCAGCAAGCCCCCAGCGCCGCTCGCACCACGATCCATGATTTTTGCCACGCCGGCATCGAAACGCGCCGCGTCAACACGTCATAGCCGCTAGCACGGATGCGATCGAGCAGCCCCGAATAAATGGCGATCAGCGCCCATAGCGACGAGCGGCTGCGCCGGTCCACCATGCCGATCAGCGGGCGCGCCTCTTCGTAGTAGCGCCGCGCGCGCTCGGCCTCGAACTCCATCAGCCGCACAAATTGCGGCGAGCGCCGTTCGGCCTGCAGATCCCGCGCGCTCACCCCGAAGCGCGCCAGGTCCTCGCTTGGCAAATAAACCCGCCCATTGGCCGCGTCTTCCTTCACGTCGCGCAGAATGTTGGTGAGCTGAAAGGCAATGCCGCACTTTTCCGCGAGCTCGGGCGCGCGGGCGTCGTTGAATCCAAAAATGTGGATGGTGGTCAATCCCACCACCGAAGCCACTCTGTAGCAATAACCGTAAAGATCGTCGAAAGTGGCGATCGGCCGCGGCGACAGGTCGGAAGCCACGCCGTCGATCATGTCGTAAAAATACTGGTGCGGAATCTGGTACCGCGTCACTGCATCGTGAAACGCCGGCCACACCGGATGCTCGTCAAAATTCCCGGCCAACGCCCGGCCGAGCGCCGCCCGCCAGCGCTCGATGGGCGCCAGCGTGGCCCCAGGCTCGTCGCTCAGGTCGTCGCAATAACGCATGAACGCGTACATCGCGCACATCGCGTTCTTGCGCTCGCGCGAAAGCAGCACGAACGAATAGTAGAAGTTGCGCGCGCGGCGGCGAGCCACGCCGCGNNCCGATCAGAATGCCGACACGCTCGGCGCGCGAGATCTTAGGACGCCGCGACAACACGTCGTAGCCCTGCCGTTCGATCTTTTGCAGCACGCGCAACCCGCCGCGGCTGAATAAATCCAGATCGAGCGAAAGGTGCCGGTCCACGTGCTGTACCAGCGGCAGCCCCTCCAGGAACAGTCGCCGCGCGAACTCCACCATCTCGCGCATGGCGTTCGCGAACTCCGGCTGAAAGCGGCGGACCAGCAGATCGTCGAGCGAGTAGCCGTGCCGGCGCAGCACCTCAAGCGGCATGTAGACGCGGTCTTTCTCGAGGTCGATGCTGACGTCCTGCCAGAAATTGGCCAGCTGCAGCGCCGTGCACGTGGCATCCGAGAGGCGCTGGCGAGCCTCGTCGGAGTAACCGTTCAGGTACAGCAGAATGCGTCCCACGGGGTTGGCTGAATTCACGCAGTAGCCCAGCACGTCATCCCAGGTTTCGTAACGCGTCACGCGCTGGTCCTGTAGAAACGCGGTGATCAGATCGTCGAAAGGCTGGATTGGAATAGCGTGCCGCCGCACCGTATCCGCCAGCGCCACGAACACCGGATGCCGCGCCTCGCCGCCATACAGGCGGTGCAGTTCGCCGCGCCACCAGTGCAGCAACTCTTCACTTTTAGCCGTGTCGCCGATCTCATCGCCCAAGTCGTCGGCCCAGCGGCAATAGGCATAGACGTTGTAGAAATCCTGATGCAGCCGCTTGGGCAAAAGGAAACTGACGACGTGGAAGTTTTCGTAGTGGCTGGTCGCCAGCCAGCGCGTGTATTCCAGCGCTTCAGTCGCGGTCGCGGTGTGCGCCATGGCGGCCGTGTCCATGACGAAGTCTTTAGGCGCCAGCCGGATCATGGCAGGATGGCGGTTTTTAGATTGCCGTTCTGGCGCGCCAGGTTAGCCAGCACTTGCGGCACCTGGTCCAACCGCGCCTGCTGGTTGACGAAAACGGAAGCGCGCACGTTGCCCGCCGCGATAATCCCGAGCGCCTCCTGAATCAGCGCCGGCGTGTGGTGGAAGCTCGAGACGCAGGTCAGGTTGGAATAATGCAGCAGTTCGGTGTCGAGTTGGATCAGAGTGCCGCTGGGGCAGCCCCCGAAAAAGTTCACCGTGCCGCCGCGCCGCAGCATCTGCACCGCCCACTGCCAGCACTCCGGCTTGCCGACAGCTTCGATCGCGACATCGGCGCCGCGGCCCTGGGCAATCTGCTTGACGCGCGCCACCGGGTCGGAGCACTGTTCCAATGAGATGCCGAATTCCGCGCCTTGCGACAGCGCCCGGTCGATCTGTTCGGCGCGCCGTCCGATGGCAATCACGCGCGCCCCGGCCAGCGACGCCAGCCGCACCATCATGGTGCCCAGCGGCCCCAAACCGATCACCGCCACGAAATCGCCCGCCTTGACCCCGGCATCGCGCACGCCTTTGAGAGCGCATGCCAGCGGCTCGGCTAGCGCGGCGTCGGCAAAGCCCAGATCCGTTGGCAGCTTGTAAGTGTTGCCACTGACGATGCGCGCCGGAATCCGGATGTATTCGGCGTAGGCGCCGTTGTTGAACACCAGGTCTTCGCACAAGTTGGCCTGCTGGTGCAGGCAGTAGAAGCACGCGCCGCAGGGCGCCGAGTTGGCCGCCACCACGTGGTCTCCCACCTTGAAATCCAGCACCTCCGAGCCCACCGCCGCCACTTCGCCGGCCAGTTCGTGCCCGAACAGCGCCGGCGGCACGATCATGCGCGCATGATAGCCGCGCCGGAAGACCTTCACGTCCGTGCCGCAGGTGAGCGCCACGCGCACCCGCACCAGCAGGTCGCCGGGACCCGGCACGGGCACGTCCACCTGCTCAATCAGGACGTTCTCTTTTCCGTAGAGAACCGCGGCTGTCATACGTAGCGGCAACGTTAGGAAATCTCCTGCGGGTGCATCACAATTTTCAGCGAGGCGCCGGTCGGTTTGCGGGCGAGCGCAAATGCGTCTTCGATCTTACCAAGCGGCAGGGTGTGCGACACAAGCCGAGCCACCGGCAGCTTGCGGCTGAACACCAGTTCGGCCGATTCGCGCTGCAGATCGATCGACGCGCTATACGATCCGAAGAGCACGCGTTCCCCTACGCAGATGGCCGCGCCAGGCAGTTCGATGCGTTCTTTGTCCGAGGTCTGCGCGAACAAAACGATGCGCGCGCCGGGCCGCGAGCAGCGCACGGCCTCCTCCACCAGGCCCGGCGCGGCCGTGGCGATGAACACAATATCGGCGCCGCGGCCGTGCGTCAGTTTGCGCAGTGAGCCGGCCACGTCGGTGACGCGCGGATTCCAAACATGCTGCGCGCCGCACGTCTCGGCCAGCGCCAGGCGGCTCTCAATGGTGTCGGTGACCGCGATGACGGACCGGCGCTGGGCCAGCAGCATGGTGAACAGCAGGCCGATGGGCCCCTGCCCCATCACCAGCACCGTGTCTTCGGGACCGGGCGCGCACTGCTCCACGGCCTTCAGGCAGGTATTGACCGGCTCGACGAAAGAGGCTTCGTCGAACGTCACGCCGGCCGGAATCTTCTCCACGCCACGCTCCACAATCCAGTCCATGATCCGCACATACTGCGCGAAACCGCCGCCGGCGGGCTCAAAGCCGGCCGTAATGCCGACCTTTTTATACACGGGACACTGCGCGTAGAGCTTGCGGCGGCAGTAAAAGCAATCGCCGCAGGGGATGTGGTGGAAGGCCACGACGCGGTCGCCGGGCCCAAACCGCGAGACGCCGGCGCCCACTGCGGCGACCACCCCCGCCGTTTCGTGCCCGAAGATGCGCGGCGGCGGCAGCAGATCGTACTCCACCTTCTTCAGATCCGTGTGGCACACGCCGCAGGCTTCCACGCGCACCAGGATTTCCCCGGGCCCTACGGCGGGCGTAGGCACCTGCTCCACGCGCACGGCTCCCTGCCCCCGGTAGACGCCGGCCCACATTGTGGCAGGCACGCTAGAATTCGCAGGCGTCAAGAAAACCCCCTAGTCGGCGCGCCGCGATACCGCAGCGCCGCTGCAAACGAAACAGTTCCGGTACACGCTCGAAGGGCCGCGCCAGCGCCGCAACCAGCAGGTTAGACACGGCGAAACGCCCGTCAGGTTTCAGCGCGGCTTCAAAGTCGTTGGCGAAACTCTCACCGGCCACATCGGTCACGGCGCGGACACAATAAAACGGCGCGCCGTAGTGGCTGGCGCGCTCGGCCACGCCCGCGGCTTCCATCTCCACCGCGTCAAAGCCCCGCGCGCGCAACTCCTGCTTGTGTTCGGCGGTGCCGGCAATATGTTCAACCGAAACCAAAGCGCCGGTCCGATGCGTCACTTCGGTTACTGGCCGCATGGCAGACAATCCATTGACGGACTTGGCCACGAAAACATCGCCAATGCCAAGTTCCGGATCCAGCGCGCCGCAGAAACCCACGCTGCACACGGCCAGCGCCCGCGTGATCGAGAGCACGCAATCGACGGCTGCGGCGGCGCGCACCGGTCCGGCCCCATTGGCAATAGCAATCATCTGCTGTTCCTTCCAGTTTCCCACCCGCGCCCAGTGCACCGGAAATTCAACCGGAGACACATTGGTGCAATACGGCAGAAAGCCCTCCAGCTCGCGCGGTTCGGCCGCGATGAACAGGCGCATCAGGCGCTGTACCCCTGTGCCTGAAACCAGCCCGCGGCGCGCAGTAGCGCGGCATCCACCGAACCCGGCCGAAAGCCCAGCTCCCGCTCGGCCCGCGCATGCGAAGCGAACATATGCTTGCGCGCCATGCGCACGGCATCCAGCGGCGCGCGCGGTGCGCGATGCGTCAGGTTGGCCCAGGCCGTACTAGCCACGCCCGCCGCAAAAGCCACGGCATAGGGCAGCCGCACGGTGGGCGCGCGCCGTCCGGTCAGCTTTGCCAGACGCTGCAGAATCGCCGAGAGCGTCAGATTCTCGCAGCCCAAAATATAGCGCTCGCCGGGCCGCCCGTGCTCCGCCGCCAGCAGATGGCCCAGCGCGCAATCCCGCACGTCCACCAGGTTCAGGCCGGTGTCGATATAGGCCGGCAGGCGGCCCTGCAGAAAATCCAGAATGATTTTGCCGGTAGGCGTGGGCTTCACGTCGTGATCGCCGACCGGCGCCGTGGGATTCACAATCACCACCGGAAAGCCTTCGGCGGCGAACTGCAGCGCGGCCTGCTCAGCCATGAATTTCGAGCGCTTATAGGCCCCGTGCATGGCGTCCAGCGAAACCGGCTGGCTCTCGTCGCCCACGCCGCCGCGTGGAATGCCGATGCAGCCCACGGTGCTGGTGTAAATGAAGCGCTCGACGCCGGCATCGCGCGCGGCCGTCAACAAATTGCGCGTGCCCTCGACGTTCGATTGATACAGCTCGTCAGGGTTGCGGGCCCACAGCCGGTAGTCGGCCGCCACGTGATACACCAGGCCGCAGCCGGCCACGGCGCGCTCGAGCGACGAGGGGTCGCGCAGATCGCCGGTGACGCGCTCGACATCCAGCTCATCGATGCGGCTGGCCGCGCGCACCAGTGCCCGCACGGGATAACCGCGCCCGCGCAACAAGCGGGCCACGTGCCACCCGATGAAACCGGACGCGCCGGTTACCAAAACCGGTTTCAAGCCTACTGCTCCGCTTGCTGCGCCCGCGCAAACATGGCCAGCGCCAGCAGCGGGAAAGATAACCGGTAGTAGTAATACGTCAGGTAGAAAACCTTGGGGAAACCGGTGCCCGTGGCGAGATCCTCATCCCAGCCGCCGTCGGCGCGCTGCGTTTCAAGCAGGTAAGCGATGCCGTTGCGCACGCTGGAACTTTGGGTGTCGCCGCCAGCCATCAGGCCCAGCACGGCCCACGCCGTTTGCGATGCCGTACTCCGCGCGGCCGCATAGATGCCGTTGTCGTAGCTGGCGCAGCTTTCGCCCCAGCCGCCGTCGGCGTTCTGTATGGAGCGCAGCCACTCGTTGGCCCGCTGCACATGCGGCTCGTGATCGTCTTCCGCGGCGGCGGCCAGCCCGCGCAGCGCAAAACACGTGCCGTAGATATACGCGACGCCCCAGCGTCCATACCAGCTGCCGTCGGCTTCCTGCGTGCGCACCAGATAATCCACGCCGCGCTGCACCGCCGGATGCTTACGCGTCAGCCCGCGCGCCGCCAGCGCTTCCAGCACGCGGCCCGAGATATCCGCGCAGGCCGGGTCGAGCATGGCGTTGTGGTCCGCGAACGGAACGTTGTTCAGGAACTCCCAGTTGTTATCTACGTCGAACGCGGCCCATCCGCCGTCACTGCCCTGCATCGCCAGCAGCCAATCGGTAGCCCGCCGCTCGCAGGCTTCCTGGACTTGCGCGTCGCCGCCGCGCGCATGCTGGAAGGCCAGCAGGACCATGGCGGTGTCGTCGATATCGGGATAAAACTCGTTGTTGAACTCGAAGGCCCAGCCCGAGGGCTCGGTATCGGGGCGCTTGATGGCCCAGTCGCCCTTGCGCCGGATCTCTTTGGTGAGCAGCCAGTCCGCGGCTTTGCGCATGGCCGGCTCGGGCCGGATGCCGGCCTCGCCCAGCGCGTAGACGCCGATTGCCGTGTCCCACACCGGCGAGAAGCAGGGCTGGAAGAAGAAGCGCTTCCCGTCGTCCACCATCAGGTGATTGAACTGCGCCACCGCTTCCTGGCGCAGCGGATGGTCGGGCGCGTAGCCCAGCACATCGAGCGCCATGATCGCGTACATCATGGGCGGGTAGATGGCGCCCAGTCCATCCGAGCCCTTGAAGCGTTCGAGCATCCAGTGCTCGCACTTCCGCAGGGCGCTGCGTCGGATGCGCGAGAAGCCGTAGATCTCCCACAGTTTCAAAATCTTATCGGAAGAAATGAAAGCTTTACGCCAGTTCAGCCAACTGTCGCCGACCTCGAATTCATAGGTCTTGCCTGGCAAATGCAGTTCGTCCAGATCGAAGCCTTTGGGTACCGGCCGCCGCGGGTTGTGGGCATGCACAATGGCCAGCGCAATGACGATAGCGCGGGTCCACGACGACATGCGGTACAGCATCTTGCCCGGCAGCAGCATGATCTCGGGCGGAATGCTGGGGCAGTATTCGCGCGGGTAGAGATCGAACAGGCTCAGGTTGACCTTGACGTAGCTATTGGTCGACTGTATGCCGCCCAGCGCCAGAATGCGCTCGCGCAAACGGACCATGCGCGCATCGTGCACCGCAATGCCGCCCAGCTTCAGGGCGAAGTAAGCCTTGACCGACGCGCTGATCTCGGCCGGCCCCTGGGGATAAATATTGAAGCCGCCGTCGGGCAGCTGGCGCGCCAGAATCGATTGCACCGCGCGGTCCACCTGCGGCCGGCTCTCAGGCTGCCACACCCCGTTGACCGGCGGATAGAGCCACAACTGCAGCAGGATGAAATCGGATTCGAGGGTGCTGTCGGCCGTCAGTTCGGCCCACCAGTAGCCCTCGGGATACTGCAGATCCACAAAATATTGGCCGGCCTTGTCAATGGCCGCGCCGGTGGTCTTTAGCAGCTCGTCTCGATTCACAACGCGTTGCACAAGCGCCGGCGTCATCGCAACGAAACAAGACCCGCGGCTGCACTCAACTCCGGTGGCAGCGAGAAGCGCACATCCTCGTCCACCAGTTCCACCACTTCCAGTTGCGTGAAGCCCTTCTGTTGCAGCGCCTCCACCAGCTCTTCCACCAGGTGCTCGGGAGCCGACGCGCCGGCCGTCACGCCGATATTCTTAACGCCTTCGAGCCACGCCGGGTCGACATCGTTCCAATCGTTAACCAGGTAGCCGTGGATGCCGAAATTGCGGCCCACCTCCACCAGCCGCTTCGAGTTGGAGCTGTTATCGGAGCCCACCACCAGCAGCAGATCGCAGAACGGCGCCACTCCCTTAACCGCCATCTGCCGGTTTTCGGTGGCATAACAGATGTCCTGCGACTTGGGTCCGGTGATGGTCGGAAAGCGTTCCTTCAGGCGCTGTTCGATGTGCTTGGTCTCATCCAGGCTCAGCGTGGTCTGGGTCAGGTAGGCCACGCGCGACGGGTCGGGCAGGTTGAGGGCATCGACATCGGCCACATTTTCCACCAGAATCGACCGCGATGGAGCTTCGCCCAGCGTCCCGGTGACTTCATCATGCCCCCGGTGTCCGATCAGGACTATGGTGTAGCCCTCGCGCGCAAATTTGACCGCCTCCAGATGCACTTTGGTGACCAGCGGGCAGGTGGCGTCGATGACGTTAAGCTGGCGATCCTTAGCTTCCTTACGAACCGCGGGCGAGACGCCATGCGCGCTAAAGATGGCGCGGGCGCCGACCGGAACTTCCTCAAGCTCCTCCACAAAAATGGCCCCGGCTTCGCGCAACTCATCCACTACGTGTTTGTTATGAACAATTTCCTTGCGAACGTACACCGGCGGGCCATAAAGATCGAGCGCGATTTTGACGACGTCGATGGCTCGCACCACCCCGGCGCAGAACCCACGCGGCTTGAGCAGAAAAAGCTTTTTTTCCTCGCCGTCGTTCACGGCTATAGGCTTTAATGGCATAGGTTTGGGTGAATAGACGATTATATCAGGAGACGCGATGGTAGACCGTCGGCGGCTAGCCTGGGCGTCGCGAGACCTGGCGCCATGGTTCTCTCTCTAATTGTGATCCTCCTGCGCACTAGAGCAACTCGCTGCCATTCTCTGATTTCTTTGCAGTACGCGAACATTACATGCGGCCGACTCGAAAGCTGCGGGCAGCCAATACGGTAACGCGCTAGTTTCCTCGGCAACGGCAAACGTCGGTGTGGCGCGGCACATCGTACTTTGTGGGCGGCGTGGTGATGCCCACCGGAGTTCTCAGGGCGCCGTGGTTTCGGTGCGTCTCGATTTAGGTGTACCGCCGGCGCGGGCGCCAGAATTCCACGCCGCGTTTTTCGGGTGCCTTGGAGACTGTGGGCGTCCTCACCACGCCGCCCACAAAGTACGCTGTGCCGCGCCACACGGACCTGATAGTGCCCGGGGTGCGGACGTATCTCGGGCAGGGCTGCTGTCAGTTTGGTTGCGGCTATGCTGCTCTGTGGGGCGGACGCCCTGGTCCGGCTATTCGGTTGCCATCCAAGGCCGGCGAGGGCGTCGGCCGCGGACCACGAATCCGCCCCACCTTGCGCTAAATGGTTCAGGATTTTTGACGCACTACTCTAGATCGCTGCGAAGCGCGACCATTTCGGCAATACGTGGTCCGATACCCACTTCGCAATACCGGCGAGGCGGTGTCCCCCCGGGGTAGTGTACTGCTCGCCTCTGGCCAAAGTTAATCCGGCTTTGCCTACCCCAGAAACGCCACCAACTCCTGATTCACCCTCTCCCCATGCGTCCAGTTCAATCCATGCGGGCCGCCTTCAATCACGACCAGCCGACTCCCCGCGATCGCCTCGTGCGTGCGCTTGCCCGAGACTGCGAAAGGCACGATGCGGTCCGCATCTCCATGGATTACCAGCGTCGGTACCGTGATGCGCGCCAGATCCCCGCGAAAATCCGTTAGCCACGCCGAGACGCAATCGAGCGTAGCCGTGGGCGATGCGCCCGCCGCGATCAGCCAGCTTAGCCGGACTACTTCGTCGCTGATGCTTTTGCCGCGCAGCACGTCGACGTTGTAGAAGTTCTGCAGAAACTGGGCCAGGAACGCCGGACGGTCCGCCGTGAGCCCCTGCTTGATGCCATCGAAAACGCTGTTGTCGACGCCGTCCGCGTTGTCCGCAGTCTTCAGCAGAAATGGCGGGATGGCCGCCAGAAATGCCGCGTGGCTGACGCGCTCAGTCCCGTACTTGCCGATATAGCGGGCCACCTCACCGCCGCCCATGGAGAATCCCGCCAGCGCGCATTGGCGCAAGTCCAGCTTAGTAATGATCTGGTGCAGGTCCGCCGTCAAAGTGTCGTAGTCGTAGCCGGTGGTGGGCTTGCTCGACTGGCCGAAGCCGCGCCGATCGTAGGTGATCACGCGATGGCCGGCGGCCAGCAGCGCCGGCACCTGCTTCTCCCAGGACGCCCCGCTCAGCGGCCACCCGTGGATCAGCACCACCGGCCGGCCGGCGCCGTGGTCTTCGTAATAGAGATCGATGGGGCCGGAGTTTTCCTGGCCGACGTTGATGTAGGGCATGCACTCTCCTGATGTTTACCTTAGCGCGCGGATCAAATTACAACCCAGATCGAGTTTCAGATACACCACGCCAGGCAGCGGGTTTTGATAGTACGGCGCGACTTCCTCAAAACGCAGCGAACGGTAAAGTTCGCGCGCCGCATTCAGACGCTCCAACGTGTCGAGCAGCATTGATGCATACCCGGCGACCCGCGCCTCCTCGATAATGCGCACGGCCAACGCGCGGCCCAGTCCGCGGCCTCGAAAATTCGGACGCACGAACAATCGCTTCATCTCGCACACGCGCGGACTTACCGCCCGCAGCGCTACGCAACCCGCAGCTTCACCTTGTTCACGAGCGATGAACAGACGCCCATCCGGCGGTGCGTACTTACCGGGAAGCCCCGCCAGTTCCTGCTCGAAGCCCTGGAAGCAGAGGTCTTCTCCAAGCATGGCCTCGTACTCGCGAAACAGCGCGCGTACCGTGTCGGGATCTTGCGGGCCCGCGGGCTCGATCTTCACCTTTGAAGCTCACGCCGGCAGGTGGCTGACACCCATCAGGTATTGGTCGATGCCGCGCGCGGCCTTGCGCCCTTCGGCGATCGCCCACACCACCAGCGACTGTCCGCGCCGGGCATCGCCGGCGGTGAATACGCCCGGCACCGACGTCATGTAGTTGGCGTCGGCGTGCAGGTTGCCGCGCAGATCGAATTTGGCGTCGAGCTCGCCCAGCAGCCCTTCGCGCACCGGGCCGGTAAAGCCCATGGCCAGCAGCACCAGTTCCGCGGGCAGCGCGAACTCCGAACCTTCGATAGCTTCGAAGCGCCGCGGCGGACCCGGAATCAGGTTCACGCGCACGCCGTGCAGGTACTTGACGTTGCCCTCGTCGTCGCCCGTGAAGCCCGTGACCGAGACAGCCCACTCGCGCTGGCCGCCTTCCTCGTGCGCGCTTTCGACGCGCAGTTGCACCGGCCACATGGGCCAGGGGGTGGAGGCATGGCGCGCCAGCGGGGGCGCTGGTTTATGTTCGAACTGGTGCACCGAAGACGCCTTCTGGCGGTGCGTGGTGCCCAGGCAGTCGGCGCCGGTGTCGCCGCCGCCGATGA
>DOZZ01000166.1:0-1836 GCA_003517725.1 Bryobacterales bacterium
CATCGTGGGCGCCGCCCGCAATCTGCGCACCGACATGAAGCTCGACCCCAAGGCCGGCGCCGAGGGCGTGGTGTATGCGCGCGGAGCAGTGTTTGAAGCAATCAGTGCGCAGCGCGCCGCGATCCAGAAGCTGGCCAACCTAACGCTTGAATTTCGCGACGAGGCCGCGCCCGTCAATGCCGCGGCGATCCGCTCGACCGCCGATTTCGACCTGGTGTTAAGCCTGCCCATGGCGCAGTTGGACGCCCAGCGCCAGCGACTGGCGAAGGACAAGGAGCAGCTCGAAAAAATTATCGCTAACTCCAACCGCCAGCTGCAGGACGAGACTTTTCTGGGCAAAGCTCCGGCCAAAGTAGTGGACGGCATACGCGCCAAACTGGCCGACTACCAGACGCAGCTGCATAAAATCGATGCTTCGCTGGCGGGTCTGGGGTAGATGCTGGACTCGCGGATTGTCGATGTTGTACGCCGCGCCCTGGACGAAGATCTGGGCAGCGGCGATGTCACCAGCCGCGCCTGCATTCCGGAAACCACGCAGGCCCGCGGCGTATTTCTGGCGCGCGAAGAATTGGTGCTGGCCGGCACGGCGGTGTTGCCCGTGGTCTACGAACTGGCCGGCGATGGCGCGCGCCTGGAAATATTACGGCAGGATGGCGACCGCGTCGGCGATGGCGACGTGATCGCGCGCGTGGAGGGCAACGCACGGCGGCTGCTCGAATGCGAACGCGTGGCGCTCAATTTTCTGCAGCGGCTGAGCGGCGTCGCGACCCTGGCCCGCCGCTTTGCCGACGCGGTCGAAGGCACCGGCTGCCGCGTGCTCGATACGCGCAAGACCACGCCGGGGCTGCGGCTGCTCGAGAAGATGGCGGCTCGCTCGGGCGGCGCGGTCAATCATCGCATGGGCCTATATGACGCCATTCTGATCAAGAACAATCACATCGCGGCCGCCGGCGGCGTGGACCAGGCGCTGCAGGCGGCGCAATCTTCCGGCCTGCCCATCGAGATTGAAGTCCGCACGCAGAAGGAGCTCGAAGAAGCCCTGCGTTGCGGCGCCACGCATCTGCTGTTGGATAATCTGACGCCCGACGAAGCCCGCCGCCAGATTGCCTGGATTGCGGGCCGCGCCAAAGTCGAGATCTCGGGCGGCATCACGCTCGATACGGTCCGCGCATTCGCCGAGACCGGCGCCGACTTCGTCTCCGCCGGCGCCATCACGCATTCGGCGCGCGCCATGGACCTCAGCTTTCGCCTCGAGTTGCTCTGATGCCGTGGGATAGCCGTGATGTCGAGCAGCGGCTGCCGGGCCGAACGGTCCTGTACGTCCCGGTGCTCGATTCGACCATGCGCGAAGTAGAGGGATATCCGGCGGGCACGCTGATCGTCGCGGGCGCACAGACCGCCGGGATCGGGCGCCACGGCCACAGCTGGGAATCGGAGCCGGAAGCCGGCCTGTACTTTTCCGTGGTGCTGCCGATGACGCCGCTGCTAACACTAGCCCTCGGTATCGCCACGGTGGAGGCCATCCGCAACGCCACGCAGGTCGCGTGCGACTTGCGCTGGCCCAACGACGTGATGCTGCACGAGCGCAAGCTCGCCGGTATTCTGGTGCAGAGCGCGCAGCAGTCGGCCATCGCGGGCATCGGCATCAACATCGGGCAGCGCAGCTTCGCGCCGGAGTTGGCCGGCATCGCGACATCGCTGGCGCTCGAAACNNCTGTGGCGCGGGCAGCCCGCCGCGCGTCTGCGGGCTGAGTTTGCCGCGCGATCAAGCTATTCGAGCGGCAAGCGCGTGCGCGTCTCGATCGACGGCCGGCCCGTGGTCGGAACTACCGCGGG
>DOZZ01000166.1:2009-4365 GCA_003517725.1 Bryobacterales bacterium
GTGGCGGGCGGTGTGCGGCCGGCGTGATGCACGATTTTTCGAACTACTTCAACTACTTCACCGAGATCGAGGAGCACTTCCAGCAAGCGCGCGGCACCAGCCTGTTTCTGCTGTCGCCGCTGGATTGGGCGCTGGTCGAAAGCTGGAAGGCGTCGGACGTGCCGCTCGAAGCCGTGCTGCGCGGCATCGACGCTGCCTTCGAGAAGTGGCGCGCCCGCAAGAGCCGCGTGCAGCAGGTGAATTCACTCGCCTTCTGCGCGCAGGCCGTGCTGACCGAGGCGCAGCGCAGCCCGGATAAGACCGCCAAGCAGGCCCCCGCGCCGTTTCCTGAAAACACGCTGCGCGCGTATCTTGAAGCCAATCGCGACGCGTTGCTGGCGGCCCCGGCCACTTATGCTCCGATCGCCGAGAGCCTGGAACAGATTCTGCGCGATTTCGAAGCCGAAACGGCCGATCTGGAGGCGCTCGAACAGAGGCTCACCATGCTCGAACAGAAGCTGATCGCGCTGGCCCGCGCCGGTCAGCCCGAAAGCGAGGCACTGGCCATGCGGCGGGATCTGGACCGCCAACTCGGTCCGTATCGCTCCAAAATGAGCGCCGAGCAGTTAAGCATGCTGGAGCAGCAGTTCCTGAACCGGACTTTGCTCGAAGCCGCCCGTCTGCCGCGTCTCAGTTTGTTTTACCTGAAATAACCGTGCAGCTTAGGACGGTTGTGCGGCATCCTAATATTGAGATATTTTAATAATGTCTCAGGATTTGGCGCCTCACTCCGCAAGGAGCAAGGTACCGGGGCCGGCATCGCTTTCCTCCGGGCGATCGCCGGCCTTTCCCCTATAATTGGGCGTGAACTCGAAACTCTCGAAAATCAAGCTGCTATTGATGGATGTGGACGGCGTAATGACCGACGGCCGTCTCTACAATGTTCCGGATGCCGCCGGCAACATGGTCGAGACCAAAGGCTTCGATTCCCAGGACGGCATCTCCTTGCAATGGCTCAACTGGTACGGCATCGCGGCCGGCGTAATCAGCGGACGCGTATCTCCCGCCACCGCCGAACGAGCGCGCCAGTGCAAGATGCGCTACGTCTACCAGGGGCACATCGAAAAGATCTCGATTCTCGATGAGATCATGGCCGATTGCGCCCTTGATCGCGATGCCATCGCGTACATCGGGGACGACTTGACCGACATCGTAATCATGCACCGCGTCGGGTTCGCCGTCGCCACTCAGAACGCCCGCCCCGAGGTGAAAAAAGAGGCCCACTACGTGACCCACGCGCCGGGCGGTGCAGGCGCGGTGCGCGAGGTGGCCGAAATGATGTTGCAGGCGCAGGGCAAGTGGGACGAACTGATGCGCAAGTACGAAGTAACGCCCTAGCGTCAGTGATGCAGGCCTTCAGCGTGCGGAGGGATTTAGCCCGACAGAAGCTCGCAATCCGCTTACTTACCCGCCAGATACGCCCGCGCCTGCACCAACTCAGGCCGCGCGGTTTCGGCATGTTCGCCCAGCCGCGCCAGGTCAGTATAGTAAGCCCGCGCTTTCATCGCATCGCCGCTACGCTCCGCCGCGCGCGCCGCCCCGGCCACGCTATTGAAACGGTGCGGAGCAATGCGCAGCGCCCTTCGTACGCCGCCAGGGCCTCGGCATTGGCGCCCGTCTCCAGCAGCAAGTCCCCCAGCAACTCGCGCGCCGGCAGGAGGGGGCCCGGGGAAATCGCGTGTTTGCCGGCTGCGTCCTCATGGTCGGCCGCCGCGCTCAAAGCCCGCAGCGCTTCGGCGTGATGCCCTTCCGCAAACGCCAGCACCGCCTCGGCCGTCTCGCGCTGCGCCGCCACGGCACTCGACCAATCGTAATCCTTGGCCTGCGGCACCTTCGCCTGCAATGCCGCCAGCACTGCGATCTCCTGCCGCGCCACTGCCACCTCGCCGGCACGCGCCGCGCCGATCGCCCGCCCATAATGGCCCACCGCTTCGAACTGCGGGTGGCGCTTCCACTCAAACCATGCCGGGCCCACCTCGAGAGCGGCCGATGCCTTCCAATCATGCCGCTCGAGCGCATAGCGCTGCGGAGCCGCCGCGAAACTATACGCCGCGGCAGGCTGCTGATCGTCCACCGCGGTCATCGCGGTCATCTCCTCCAACACGTGCCGGGCACTCGCGTCCCGCCCCTCCTGCAGGTATGCGTAGACCAGGTAATCCAACGCATGTAGCTGATCGAACGACCCGGCTCCAGGATGCATCCGTCCTACGCGCTTTCTAGCCGCCGCCGAAGATGCCAGGTTCGACTGGATTGAGTCGTCCCACAATCCCAGCCGCGTGAAAATGTGCGACGGCATATGCAGCGCGTGCGGCGCGCC
>DOZZ01000166.1:4486-5981 GCA_003517725.1 Bryobacterales bacterium
CGCCGGCAGCGCCAGCTCCGCCAGATCCGGATAATCGTCGCTATGGATGATGTAATGCACCACGCCGGGATGATTCAGATTTCGCGGCAGCACCGCATTCAGCAGCTTCGCCGCATTCTTCTGTTTGGCGTGCGTCTTGTCGTTCTGGTCCAGATTGCCCAGGATCGACAGCGCATAGAAGATGGTCACCTCGTCATCCGCCGGATAGCGCGCGTGGATCTTTGCCATGGCTTTTTCATAGGCCGTGGCGCGCGTGCGGTGATCTACCGTCTGCCAATCTTTATAGAACAGCGCCAGTGCGTCGATGAAGGCCTGCTCGCGCGCGGTCTGAGCCGGCGTCGCGCCCGCCCGCAAGATGGCTGCCGCGCCCTGCTGCGACTCATCGCGTGTCGGCGGCGCCCAGATCGGGTGATACCAGGTCATCGCCACGCCCCAGTGCGCCATGGGGCAAGCCGCGTCCGTCGCGGCCGCGTCGGTGAAAGCCTTGCGCGCTTCCTCGTAACCGAACGAGTGCAGCAGCGCCACGGCCCGTGTAAACTGCGTCTGGGCCGCCGGGGTGCACGAGGTCGCAAAGTTTACCGACCCCAGTGCACCGGCCGGATGGTGATGCTGGTGTTCCTCCTGGCCCCACACCGCGGTGGGAAGCAGCAGAGCCGCTAAAAACCAACGCATCCGTCCTCCTGACCTGCCCCGCTCGGGCCGGAGCCAGCGATAATTTTACTGGATTTGCAACGTCACCTGCGTTGGGTGTGAGAAGTTTCCGTTACTTCCCGTAATGGTCAAAGCATAAGACCCCACCGGGGCATTGCGGTTGGCCGAAATCGTCAGCTTCGAGGTCCCGCCGCTGTTGACCGGGTTTGGGCTGAAGCTGGAATGTGTGCGCGACGGTAACCCCGAAACGCTCAGCGTCACGGAACTGCTGGCGCCCACGGCGCCCACGCTGACAGTGTAGGAACCGTTCGAGGAACGTAACACGGTCAAACTGGTCGGGCTGGCCGAGATTGTGAAGTCGGCCGCCGGCGCGTTCACCGTGAGCGTCACGGTGGTCGAATGATTCAACGCTCCCGAAGAAGTCCCGTCGATCGTTATCGTATAGGTCCCGGCGGCCGTGCTGGCCGTGGTGGCCAGGCTCAACGCCGACGTGACGGAGCCGTTGGCCACCGGCGTCACCGACGTCGGGTTCACGGTACACGTGGCATTCGCGGGGCAGCCTGTGACCGTCAGCCCCACCGCGCTGCTAAACCCGTTCGTCGAGGTCACCGTGACGGTCGAACTGCCGTTCCCACCTTGCGTCAGCGTCACCGACGTCGGGCTGCTCGATATCGAGAAGTCCGGTACCGGGGCGGCATTCACCGTGAGTGCCACGGCGGTCGAATGATTCAAAGTCCCGGAGGCGCCCGCGACCGTCACGGTATAGGTGCCGGCCACCGTCGCCGATGTCGTCACTATGCTCAGCGCCGAAGTGGCCGAGCCATTTGCCGCCGGCGTCACCGAA
>DOZZ01000166.1:6180-12219 GCA_003517725.1 Bryobacterales bacterium
CGTTACCGACGCGGGATTGCTCGACATCGAAAAGTCTGGGGATGCAGCCACGCCGCACGAGGTGAACTTGAAGGACCCGATACCGGTGCTCCAGTTGAACGTGCCGTTGGTCTTGATGTATTCGTTGGTGTACCAGAAGGTGCAGTCGTCGGCCGGATCGATGCGCAGCGCGGTGTAGTCGCCCCAGCGCGAAAGATTGGTGGTCTGCGAACCGGTGCCCTCGATGATGCTGGCCTCAGTGCTCATGGTCCCGGCCGGATCGCTGGCCTGGCGGCCCGTGTACCGGATCGCCGGGTGAATGCTGCCGTTTGACGCGCTGTAGCCCAGCCCGATGTTGCCCGAGCTATCCATCGCGGCGCTGCCCATCCAGCGATACGTGGCATCCGGCGCGAAAGTGCCCTGCTGGAACAGGCTGAAGGTGGCGGTGCTGCTCACCGGCGCGCGCAGTTCATACCACCGCACTCCCACCGACGTCCCCGCGCTTACCGAGTGGTTCACCACCATGGCCTCGTGGTCCCCGAAGTTGCGGAACGCCAGCCGGTACATCAGGCGGTCGCCCAGCGAATCCAGTTGCTGCGTGGTGCCCGACTGCGGCACGCAGGTGCCGCCTCCGCAAGCTTCCGAGAAGCTGCTCACGCCGATATCCTGCAACACCGAAAGGGTGGAGGCGCTGGGGTTGGCGAAATTGGGGTGCATCGCGTACATGCGCAGGCTGCTGAGAGTTTCGAAATTTAGGAAATAGCCGGGCGTGCCGTCCACCGGCGCGGTCGAGCCATCCAGATCGGAGGGCAAGAAACCGCCGTCATTGCTGATCGTGGTGCAGATCGATTGCGCCGTGGCGTCGCCCGTCAGCATCTTGGTCCTGTCATAGGCGCATAGCTGGCCGCCCGCGAAATTTTGGCCGTTGCTGAAAAGGTTGTAAGAAGCCAGATAAGCGCTATTGGTGGCGGTCGGCCACACGCCGAACTTGGGGTAATCGTTGAGCGTCGTGCCGTACGAAAACGAATATAGGTTATACACGCCCGTGGGATCGGCCGTTTTCGAGACCGCGATGCACTCCAGGTAAGGCGATGCCGTGCCGCCCAACTGCGTGATGATCCATCGATCCGCGGCCTTGTCGTATTGCGCTACCACGTCACCAGCATTTTGGGTCGCGCAGCCGTTGCCCAGCGCCGACCATAGCGAGCTCAGCGAATTGGGCCCCAGCACCAGCCCGCCGCTCTTGTTATAAATCGCATACCGAGAATTAACCGTCTGCAGGATGTAATTAAATGCGGGATTCTGGCCCACCGCCATATTGGTATCGGGGGGCGCGCAACAATTCGCCCCGACGCCGTCAAACACCGCCCCGGCCGTGGCGCTGATCAACGGACCCGCCGTCGTCTGCAGAGCCGTATCGGTCTGGCTGGGGCCGCCGGCGCGGGCCGGCAACAGCGGATGGTAGCGCACCTGATGACCCGTCGGCTGTTCAGAATCATGAACTTGGCGGAGAGGCTGGGTAACCGCGACCTGCGTCGGAGAGGAAACCGTAAAAGTTTGGGCGGACGCGGCCGAACCGAACACGGCCAAGCACAAGGCGGGCAGGACTAAGGCAAGTTTCACGCAGGTTCCTTGATTTAAATGTAAGAAATCGTACGTAAATATTAGCACGATTTAATCGAAAATCACGGTTTTATTTCCATAACCCAAAATGCGGTGCTCCAGGTGCCACATCAGCGCGCGCGATAAAACGGAACGCTCCAGGTCCCGCCCTTTCCTAATGAGATCCTCCACCTGATCGCGGTGCGAGATGCGTACCACGTCCTGTTCGATGATCGGCCCATCGTCGAGCGCCTCCGTGACGTAATGGCTGGTGGCGCCGATCAGCTTCACACCCCGCTGAAACGCCGCGTGATACGGCCGCGCGCCGATGAACGCCGGCAAAAAGGAATGGTGGACATTGATGATGCGCGACGGATATCTCTGGATGAATTGCGGCGTCAGAATCTGCATATAGCGCGCCAGCACCACCAGCTCGACGCCGGCCGCCGATAACAGCCGCAGTTGTTCCGCCTCGGCCCTGGCCTTGGTCTCGGGCGTAACCGGAAGGCAGTGGAATTCGGCGCCATGGAAGCGCGCCAGCGGCGCCGCGTCCGAATGATTCCCTATCACCAGCGGAATCGTGCAATGGAAATCGCCGGTCTGTTGCCGATGCAGAATATCCGCCAGGCAGTGCAGATACTGGGACACGAAAATGGCCACGCGCGGCACATCCGACATCAATTTCAGTTGCCATCGCATGTCCAACTCCGCCGCCTTGCTCGCGAAGTCGGCCTTGAAGGCGCCCAAGTCAAAATCCCGCAAAGCCCATTCCACGCGCATGAAAAACAGCCCAGCCTCATGATCCTGGTGCTGGTCCGCATGCGTGATGTTGGCGCCGTAGTCATACAGCAGGCTGGCCACCGACGCCACCAGCCCCTTACGGTCCGGGCAGTCGATCAGCAGCACCGCAGTCGTGTCCATGGGCTTAGTGCTGGCTCTCGCTAATCAGCCGCCGGTAAACCTCGCGCGCATGGTCGTAAGCTTTCCGTGCATCCGCCAGTTCGCCGGCCGCGATGCGCGGGGCTTTCTGCGTCCAGCACTGGTTCACCGCATCCAGACACCACTGGGCGCTCTGCCGCGAAGCACGGATCGGCGCGCCGCCCAACAGCGCGAACACCGGATTGGTGTGCGCCGCCGGCAGTGTACGTGCCGCGATCCAGCTGCTCTCGGTTAGCGTTACTTCGAACTTCAGTTCGCGCGGCGTGCCGTCCGCAACGATGTTTTGGCGCGCCACGGCTTTGCCGTTCACGACAATCTCGACCGGCACTTCGCGCGTATTCCCGATGCGCGCCCGTTCCAAATCCCAGTACGGCTTCTGGTCCACGGGCAATTTTCGGATTGCCTCATTCGGTATCTCGGGTAAGTAAGCCGCGGCCTTAAGTGTCACCGTAACATTGCCGGCCTTTGCCAGGTGTAACTCACTGCCCTGTGTGCCCGCCTCTAGTCCATTCACGCTAAAGTCCATCAGGTGCGTCTTACCGTCCGAGACATAACTGCGCCCTGCCTTTAGGCCCGCCAGCCAGCCGGCATAAGTAAGTGGAGCGTCAGTCTTGACATAGCTGCGCCCCAGACCGACCCGCCCGTCATAAATGCACGGGAAGTCCGTCTCACCCGCGATCCGCGTGCGAAATCCAACATTCAGCGTGTGATACCAGATATTTAGTTCCCACGGATAGGGCGTATCCACCGCCGAAATGAAATCGACGCTATCGGGCTGCGTCACATCCACGATGTATTCGTTGGCGCCAATACCGTCAAACCCGGGCATCTCGTACGACGGCAGCTCGTGGCTCATGATCTGCAATCCCCAGCCCGAATGCGCGAAGCCCACGATCGCGCCCTGCGCCTTGGCCCAGCGAAACAGCGGTAAATCCCACGTGGGCCAATCTTCAATGCGATGCGTGCCGGGGTAATCCTGGTCCTTCAGGCCCAGCAGCACAATATGTCCCGCATGGCTCGAAGGAAACCCGGAAACCTCCAGATCGTAGTGCATCAATCGATCGGCTTGCGATAACTTGTCATCTTTGCCCGTAAAGAACTGCTTCTGATAGTAATAGTCCGGACCCCATGTCAGCACCGAACCTATATTCAAATGCTCCCCGAGTATCTGCCGGATCATGTCGCGCGGCTCCACGCCCTCGGTTGGGTTCATATAGTGCGAACAGCCAGCCGCGTGCACATGGTGGTCGCCCGAGTACCAGCCCGACTTACTAGGATCGATCCAGCGCGATAACTGGCATACAACTTCGGCCGACGATTTCGAATCCACCGAAAATTCCCGCGTGCGCGTCAGATACTCGGGACCGCCGGTGTATTCCATGGTGTAATAGCCATCCGGCAGCGCGACGGTTTCGCCATCCGCCCGGTATACCTGCGGCTGAAAGAAAAGATCCGGCGCCAGCCGCTTCGCGGGGTTCGGATACAGCCGGTTGAGCCGGTCGCGGATAATCAGCGAGGCCATCGAGGGCTGCCCATTCTCGTCCTTCACGCGAATGGTCACGGGTCGCGTGGGCAGCGCGTTGAACACGATCACAACGTCGTTACGAAAGCCGATATCCTGGCTGCCCTGCCCCACGTTGAAGCTGATCTTGGCCGACCGCTGCCCGGCATCGCGGCTCGACACCGCCAGCACCGCGTACTCGATCCCCAGCCCCGAAAGCCTCTTGCGCATGGGCGGCAGCTGGTAGAGCGTAATATCCGCCCAGCGCTCCGCGGCCTGCGGCGGCGTCAATTGGATGGCCGGCGCGGCATCGCCGTTCGATTTCACGAAGGTGTTGCCGCTATTCGGGCTCTCCACGTTCAGGGCGGCCGTGACATGCCCGCCGTTCAGTACCTTCACCAGAAACAGGCGTGTGCCGGCCTCCACCAGTTCGGGACGGGCGGCGCCCTGCTGCACCTTCACGCGGCTCTCCGCGTTGATATCGACCGTCACCAGTACGTGCGGCTCGAGCACTGCCTCCAGTTGCCCCACCGCCGCAGCCTCATCGGCATTGGCAATCGCGCTATTGATGCGGTCGAGTTCGTTCCGCCCGAGCGGCTGCCCCAAGTAGTCGAGCGTCTGCTCCAACTGCCGCACCTGCTGCGCCAGCGGCTGCAAAGGCACGGGCGGCGCGGCTGGCGCATGCTGATGCACCTGCGCCAGGGCCACCCCGCAAACCATCGCCAGTATGCCGAATTTCATGAAAGCGAGTTTACATCAGCTGTAAGTCTGTGGCTCGCCCAACTGCTGCCCCCCGCCTCGACGCCGGTGGTCGCAGCCGAAGTCAACTTTTATAAAGCGATTGCTTTCAATTTATTTTTTTAGGAGGGATGGACGGCTGCAACGGGGACTAGAATAGGTAAACACAACGCCTTTTACTGAAGATCTGGGCTGAGCGCCAGGCCACCCATAGGGGCGTTTGTGAGGAGTGATCTTGGCACGCCCGTCGCGGCGCGGCGGAGCACTTCTTCCATAGCGCTTTAACAAGGGGAGGCCAATATGAGCGACCCAGTTGAACGTCAAGACGTGATCACCAGTCTTACCAAGGCCGGCCAGGCGGTCGGTCTCCTAGCCCAAGACGAAACGACATTCCGAGCCGCGGTCGATGCGTTCCGGGCGGCCGATGCGGAGTCTTTTCAGCGTCTGCTCGCCAACCTCAAGATCACCGACTGCGATCTGGTGTGTTTCTGGCTCCGCAGCAAGGAGTGCGTTTTAGAATGCATCGAGCTCTGCGGGCCGCCGAAAGAAGCCCTCACCGTTGAGGACATTCCCAAGTTCGCCGAGCTTGTCGCCAAGATTACCGGGGACGAGGAGTTGATCGAACGCCTCGCGACCGCCATTCTGGATCGCGATGCCAAAGGCTTCTCGCTCCTCGTCAAAGAGCTTCAAGCCCAGCGGTATTGCCACTTTCTATGTCATTGGGCCTGTATCGTTCGCTGGCGGCTGGTGTGCGAGGTCGTCTGCGCGCCGGCGCGTGTTCCCATCCGGGAATTCGTCAGCGAACTCGCCACGGCCGGCGCGGCTGTTCGCGCCCTGCTTCAGGACCGCGCCAAGCTCGCTACCGTGATCAAGGCTGCCGTGGCGCAGAATTGCCAAACGCTCACGGGCATTTTTGGGCAAGATACTAACTGCTTTTACATCTGCGAGTGGATCTGCAGTTGGCACTGCATCCTGGTCTGCCTGCCGCTCTGCCGTGCTTTCCCGCCCCTGGCCGATACCTCCATCGGAGAAATGCGAGCCTTTGCCCAGGCCGCGTCACAACTGGCCTCAAAGGAAGGCGCTATCACGCGCTTCGTGGACGCGGTGCTTACCGCGAACGCCGACGCCTTCGCGTCGCTCGTCAAAGAGTTCCAGGTGGAGCGCTTCTGTCTGCAGCTCTGCCACTGGATCTGCTTCACCATCTGCCGGCGCTTCTGCATTTGCGTGTGCCCCCCGAGCCTGTTCCCCCAGTTCACCTCGATCGGAGCCTACGATTACCT
>DOZZ01000166.1:12275-17358 GCA_003517725.1 Bryobacterales bacterium
CCCGCGCAGATCGCTAAAACCTTGCTCGGGCATTGGGAACATCACATAGCTGTCTTTCCGTTCATCGAAACGAAGAAGTACATTGTCAACGCACTCCCCGCGCCGGACGAACTCGCCGCGACCATCAGCGTCGACGGTTGGATCCAGGTGCCGCAAGAGAACAACTGGCTGTCGCCCGCCGGCGCCTTCGCCTCGAACGGCAACATGATTGAGCTCATCTCGCAGTCGCTTGCTCCGTTCACCCCCGCCGACGAGACAGGTGTGATCGCCGGCGCCGCCGCGGCGCACCCGCTGGTGCAAGACCTCTATTTCGGGATCCGCATGCGCGTCCGTCAGCAAGGCGTACCGCTATCGGAGACCGATGGGGGCACCTGCGTACATGTTGCCATCGACGACACTCTGTACAACAACATCACGCTCCACCCCGACTGGGACGGTGGGTTGCAACTCCCCGGTCAGCTCGCGGTCCGCATGCTCGATATCGCGGAACTGATCGCCCATCCCTGCTCGCAAATCGCCGACACGCTGACCGTTCTGTTCACGGCAGCCCACCCCAACCTGGGTTCGGTCAGCATCGTCATGACTGGTCCGGGCGGCCCCTTCAACTTTACGCTGCCTGCCATACCCGAGGTCGGCGACTATTTCGGGACGGCGACTCCGTCGGGTTTCACGGTCTCCAAGCTGAAACCGTGTGCGTACTTGGTGACGCTCGAAATCACCGTGCTGTTGACCGATGGAGACAACTCCCCCGGTCCGCTGTACGACCAGATCGCCTTCTGCAAAGGCTAACGTAACAACTTGCAGCATCAAGGGAAGGCCAGTTTACCCTGGCCTTCCCCTCAACGCTTTTTGAACTGACGGCCGAGTATGGCCGCGTATCTGAAAAGCCCCTCACGCCGCGTCGATTGCGCGCGCCACCCTGTGCCCCGAGCGCGTCGCGGCCTCCTGCCCCCAGTTCAGGTTGTCGCAATACGCGCCGGCAAAGTGAATGCGCCCCTCCGGCTCCATGATCGCCGGCCAGAAGCGGCGCAGTTCGCCCGGCCGGTAAGTCGTCGTTTCGCACGCCATGCACCACGGATCTTTCGACCAGTCGATCACCATGGCCTGCTCGATGCTGTCACCCTTGCCCGGATAGCGCGATCGAAACGCCTTCAGCGCCGCGTCGGCCGTCACGCCGGGGCCGGCCGTTCCCACCACCAGTCCCTGCCCGGAGTTCACATCGTCCGCCATCGACCAGACGTGCTCCAGGGCCGGCTGGCGGAACTCGATGTTGATGCTGACGTTTTGCTCGCGCCAAAACTTGCTACGCGATTGGAACACCGGGCGCGTCGCCGAGTAGTACGGAACATTCGCCACCGCCCAGCGCTTGCGTTCGCTGAGAGCGGGCGTCACGGGCAACTGGCGCAGCATCACGGCCGACATGCAGCACACCAGGTAATCCGCCGGCATGGCCCGTGCCTGGCCGAATTCCCGGTAGTGCACCGTCACCCCGCCCGGCCCATGCTCGATGGCCGTCACGGGGCAGCCCAGCTTGACGCGATCCCCCAGCCTGCGCGCGAACGTCTCGGGCAACAGGCTGTTGCCGCCTTTCAGACGGAAAATTTGGGTGGGCCACAGCGGCACGCCGCGCCGCTTCAAAATCGACGCGTGCCACACGTTGTGCAGCGCCGAGCCGCTGCCGCCCGCAAAGTGCACGGCCGCATTCGACGCTCCTTCGCGGCGCAACAGGTCGGTGATCGTGATGCTGTCGAGCTCATTGAGGCCGGCGTCGAACGGGCGGTACTCATCGGAAAAATAATCGGCGAACTTGTCCAGGTACAGCGCGCTCAGCTCCCACCAGGCGTGCCGCCGCAGGAAATCGATCTCTCGCTGGTTGAAGCCGAAGCCGCTTAAAATGCCCGGGTCGGCCAGTTGCTCTTCCGAGTAAACGTGGTCGCCGATGACGCGCAGCATGTGCTCGCGGCGGTGGTCCTGCACGTACGGCAGTTTGAACTCCTTCACATACTGCCAGTAGAGCTCATAGCCGGGCCGCGTGAACTGCTCCGCGCCGGCGTCCACGTAGAGGCCGTCCGGCAGGTCGTCGCGCACCGTGCGAACGTGCCCGCCGACGCGCCCGGATGCCTCCAGCACGGTAACCTCGTGTCCCTTGCGCGACAGTTCGTAGGCGCAACACAGGCCGCCGATACCGCCCCCGGCCACAATCACGTTCTTCTTGGCGCCAGCGCGCGTGTCTGCCTCGGCGCTCAGCAAAATTCCCGCGCCCGCGGCTGTTTTGAGGATGTCGCGACGAGTCGGCATGTATTATTCTGCGAAGGAGTCTATCATTCTATCGAGGTTTCACCATGCCAAACATGTTAGGAGCTTACGGAGACTGGGCCGCGCATCTGGCGCCCGACCCGCCGCGCCTCTCCTACCGCAATCCCGCGTGGAAAAGCGTGGCCGAGTGGCAGCCCCGCGCGCGCCAGCGCTTTCGCGAGGCCCTGCTGCAGCCCGATACCGGCGCCACCCCCGTCGCCACCGTCCAGCATCACCAGGAGTTCGACGGCCTCTCGATCGAACATCTGCAATGGTCGCTGCCCTTCGGCCCGCCCACCGAGGCCCTGCTTCTCAAGCCACTGAATGCCACCGGCAAACTGCCCGGCGTGGTGGCCTTGCATGATCACGGCGGCAACAAATACTTCGGCTATCGCAAAGTGACCCGCTCGAGCAAAGACCCGCATCCCCTGATGCTGCGCCACCAGGAACAATACTACGGCGGCCTGGCCTGGGCCAACGAACTGGCGCGCCGCGGCTACGTGGTGCTGGTGCACGACGTCTTCACCTTCGGCAGCCGCCGCATGCGCGCCGCCGATTTACCCGCGTCCATCCTGGGCGGCCTGGTCGAGGCCGATCCCGAATCCGATGCCGAGATCGAGCGCTACAATCACTTCGCCGGCAACCATGAGCACATCATCGCGAAGAGCCTGTTCTCGGCCGGCACCACCTGGCCCGGCGTCTTCACCGGCGAAGACCAGCGCGCCGTCGATTATCTGTGCTCTCGCCCCGAAGTCGATACCGCGCGGATCGGCTGCTGCGGCCTCTCGGGCGGCGGCCTGCGCACCGTCTTCCTGACCGGCATCGACCCGCGCATCAAGTGCGCCTGCTGCGCCGGCATGATGACCACCTGGCGCGACTATCTTCTCAATAAAAGCTTCACCCATACCTGGATGGTCTACGTCCCAGGGCTGCCGCGCGATCTCGACTACCCCGAAATCCTCG
This sequence comes from Bryobacterales bacterium, assembly GCA_003517725.1. Lineage (GTDB taxonomy): Bacteria > Acidobacteriota > Terriglobia > Bryobacterales > Bryobacteraceae > DOZZ01. The sequence continues at coordinate 15,534 of DOZZ01000166.1, forward strand.
GCCTCAATCTGCCCAGCGCCGTCATGGTGCTGAATAACCACGAGGATGGGCTCTTCACCGTGCCCGAAATGGAGCGCGCCGACCGCATCCTCACCGACGTCTACCGCCGCGCCGGCCACGCCGATCGTTATCGCGCCAAATTCTATCCCGGCCCGCACAAGTTCGACCGCGCCATGCAAGCCGACGCCTTCCAATGGATGGATCGCTGGTTGAAAGCCTAGAGGCAGAGCGCACGCGAACCCGCCGGATTCGAAATAACGTGTCGAGTCCGCCAGGTTGCCGTTGAAACGATTTCTCGTTTCCCTTTGACTTCGCAAGGCAGGGGAGACGGCAAAAACCCTGCGCCACTCTAGCCGGCCGAATTCGCGTGCGCGCCGCACCCTCACCCCGCGGCCTGCCGCCGTCCTCCTTCGGCCGCGAGTTCACGGGCGCGACAACCCGCCCGCTGTGACACGCCTTTTGCCAAGCAATCACTTGACCACTACCGCACAAACTTCAGTGTGCGCACCATTTCCTGAAACACCGGCTGCGCCGCGCGCACTTGTGCCTCCGGCGCTATGAAAGCCAGGTAAAACAAGCCCTGTGCGGTTCCCACCGAAAGCAGGTGCACCGATTCCGCCCCACCGAATGGTGATTCGCTCGCCAGCTGCGTGATCAACCCGTTGTATCCATCCACGCTGATACCCTGCCCGCCGGAGGTAACGCGAAGACTGGGATTCTGGGCATGCAAATGCGAGATCAGGTCGGTCGTGTCCTGCCGTAAATTGCCGCTCAACTGGTCGTCCGGCAGAAAACTCAGGATCGCCCCCAGCCCTACCTGGCTTTGCCCATTCCGGCCCTGCACCAGGCCGCCCTGCGGCGCGACAGTCGCGGCCTCGGAATCTCGCCCGCCATAACCCTGCCAGTTCCCAGGCACGTTCACGCTGAAACTGCGCGTCTGCAACGCGCGGTAGCCGCCTTCCACATTCCCGGTAGGCACGGCCGACGCCCCGGAACGAAACGAACTGCTGGCCGGCGGCGCCGGAACCGATCCCAACTGTGCCTTGGCCCTCCCAAAATCGCCGGTTTCGTACCCGTATTGGCGCCGCGGGAGGCTGCGCATCTCGTCTTCAATAGCGCCGATCCGGTTACCGGGATTCGGATGGTCTGAAAGCAATTGAAAAGTGCGCGTTCCGGATGCCGACTCCAGTTTCTGGAACAGGTGTGCCATCTCGATCGGATCGTAGCCGGCCTCGGCCATCAGATGCGTGCCGAGCGCGTCCGCTTCGCTCTCGGCGGTGCGCGAGAATTTCAGCAGCACGGAGTTCGCCCCCAGTCCGATCCCCAGTTGCGCCAGCTTGCCCAGCATGCCGCCTCCCGCGCCCGCCAGCCCGCCCGCCAGCGCCGCCGGCAACGACACAAACTGCTGCTTGGTGGCCTCATGCGTGCCGTGCCGCAAAATCACGTGCGACATTTCATGCGCCATCACCCCCGCCAGCTGCCCCTCGGTATCCACCGTTTTCAGCAGGCCCGTGTAGATGAACATCGGCCCTCCCGGCAGCGCAAAAGCATTCACCTGCGGATCGTTGAGCACGGTGAATTGAAATTGGAAGCCGCTGCCGCGGGCCTCGGGCTGTTGCGCCAGGCGTTGTCCCACGCGGTTCACATAATCCTGCAGGAACTGGTTTTTCACCGGCTGGCTCTTCTCCAAGACCTGTTTCGACGCCTCTTGGCCCAGTTGAACGTCCTGCTGCTGCGAAAACATGTTGAAGCCAGGCCGCAGCGGATCGCCCGCGCGCCTGACGGCCATTAAGCTGGGCAGCGGCGCGAAAATCAACAATGCCAA
>DOZZ01000166.1:17519-25066 GCA_003517725.1 Bryobacterales bacterium
ACTCAGCAGCCTGTCGGCGTCGTTGTGGCATCTTCATTTTCGACTCACACTGATACTGCACTGCAACGGGAAGACACGATGCTCTTTCGCGATCGGGCCGAAGCCGGCCAGAGGCTGGCTAGGGAGCTCACGGCCTATGCCGGCCGCGGCGATGTCTTAGTTCTGGCCCTGCCGCGCGGCGGCGTGCCCGTGGCTTTCGAAGTCGCGCGAAGCTTGCGCGCCCCCCTCGACCTCTTCCTGGTTCGCAAGCTCGGCGTGCCCGGCAATGAGGAACTCGCCATGGGCGCCATCGCCAGCGGCAACACGCAAATTCTGAACCGCGACGTCATCGACGACCTGCGGATTCCGGAACGCGCCATCCAGGAGGCCGCCGCCCGGGAACGCGGCGAGTTGGCGCGCCGCGAGCGCCTCTACCGCGGTGACCGCCCCGCGCCCGAAGTCCGCGGCAAGACGGTCATCCTCGTCGATGACGGGCTGGCCACCGGCTCCACCATGTACGCCGCCGTCACCGCGTTGCGCCAGCAGCAGCCCGCGCGCATCGTCGTGGCCGTGCCCGCCGCCGCCCCCGCCACCTGCGATTTGTTTCGCGGCGTGGTGGACGAAATTGTGTGCGCCGTTACTCCCGAACCGTTCTATTCCGTCGGCGCCTCGTACCACGACTTCTCGCAGACCACCGATGCGGAAGTGCGTGACTTGCTCCAAAGGAGTTCTCAAAGCCACGCTCCGCGCTAAGTCACTTCGACGCGAGCGACGGCAGAATTTCCCGCATCGGCCGGTAATCGCGGTACGTCTCATCGTCCGCGCTCGAACGATCCCGCCACAGCACCGAAGCGTTCACCTGCACGGCGAAGTGCCGCGGCAGCCACAGCGATCCCGCCACCGGCGCCTGCTCCAGAACGAAACGCGTGCCCGGCCCCACTTGCGCAATAAAGCCGCCGAACGAAACCGGCTTCACCACCTGCGCATCCACCTTCGCCCACTGGTAAGTCTGCTTGTCCACCCACAGTTTGCCGCGCATCCCGGTCAGCACTCTCGTATCCCGAGTCCTGGGCCTGTAATTCGGCTTGGGCTCCGCAATTAAGAGCCACGCCGGACGCCCATTCACGTTTTCCTCGCCCGCCAGTTTGAAGTTGAACGCCGTCGCCATCTCGCGCATCATGGCGTGGTCCTGTTGCCGGTCGCGCTGATACTTCGACACGCGCTTGGCGCGTTCCGACGGCGATTCGTGCCGCCGCTTCTGAATCTCCTGTTTCAACTTCTGCTCTTCGGCAGCCTGCTGTGACGCGGGCAGCGGCTTGTCATTCACGGCGATCAGCTTGTTGTACTCCGAACCTTCGATCATGTAGACCTGACTGGTCTTGATGGTCCTGGCGCCGCCGCGCTTGGACGTCACGTCGCGCTCCACATACCCGTAGTTCGGAGCCTGTTTCCAGTTCCCTTCGTTCGCGGCCACCGACCGCCGCACAATCTCCCCCACATCAATCGCCAGCGCCGGAATCGTTAGCATTAAGGACCACAACAGTGCGCGCATCACTGCTCACATCGTAATCACTTCTTAATTCCCAACGCATCCACGTACTGGTCGTATTCGAACCAATCCACGCCCAGCTCGGCCGCCAGTAGTCGCTCTAAATTGGTGGCGAAGAAGTGTTCCCGCCGGTACGGCGAATGCGGATGGTCGCCCGGCTCGCCCTTCACCAGCTGCTTCTCGCGCGACTCCTCAAAGCCGATGTCAAACTCCGTGATGGCTTCTTCGGCAATCCCGCGCTGCCGTGTCAGCACCATTTCCACCAGCTCATGCACCGCCACCAGCACTTCATAGCGCCAGTCCTTCATCTCCGACACGCGCACCTGGTCCACGCCGTTGTCTTCCCAGTAATCGCCCACCGTCGGGTAGCGCTGCCGATGATGCGGAATCGTCTCAATATAGATCTTCAAACAAACCCCTCGGCATCAACCCCAATCGTTGGCCGCCCACGCTTACGATAAAGCACGCCCTAGATATATCCCATGGCGCGCAGCGCCTCATACCGCCGTATCGGCGACGACGCAAAGTTCGTGCCGTCACCATCCGCGCGGTAATGCCGGTACGGAAACTTGATCTGCGCCGCCTTCCGCATCACGTTCTCCCACGCGGTCGGAATGGTGTAGCCGTACCGTTCACGATCAGCACATAACCATCCGGGTCATACCCGGCAATCAGAATATGGTCGCCGTCGCGGTAGGCATCCCACAGGAAGATGTCGGGCCACAGCTTCCTCGGGAACTGAATAGCCTTGCCCGGCGCCGCGTTCTCCTTGGTCGACATGGTCACGGTCGCGCCGAAGCCGCCCGAAAAATCCGGCTTGAAACTGCCGTCCAGCAGGTTCGCCAGCACTTCTCCCAGCCCGCGCCGCGAAAGATTGTAGAAGAGGTTAGGATGCGCGTTATAACCGAAGCGCTCGCACTTTTCGAAAAACCACACGCCGTCGCCCGCCGCGATAAAGTTGGCGTCGCCGAACCCCGTGTACTTCATCTTGCGGTACGCCGGATACAGTTTTCCGACCGACTCCCGCACCGCGCGGCATTCCAGCGGAATCGTAAACACGAAGTCAAACGCGCACCCCACCAGTTCGCCCATGTCCAGCGCAAACCGCTTCTTGCTCTCGATTCCCATGAACGCGAAGACCGGCTCGCCCATGTCGAACCACACCTCCACGTTCGTCTCCACGCCTTCTTTCCGCTCCTGCAAGATGAAGCCGCGGCCCGATTCGATGGTGGCCAGATGCACCCTCAACTCTTCATTGGCATCCACGGCATCTTCCGATTCCGGCAGAAATGTTTCGAAGTTGGCGCCTTCATCCGGCTTATAGACATAGGCCGTGCCGCGCCGCTCCTCCAGAAAGTGGATCGCGTCGCACGTCTTCGAGAACGCGAACGAAGGCGGCGCCTCCAGTCCGTAGGTCGCGGCGAAATCCAGGCACGCCTTGCGATCGTGCTCCATGGAGTTGGCATGTTCGCCGCCGCCCAGCACCTTGAAACTCTCGGCGCGCAGCGTCTCGTTCTCCTCGACGCTATGGTTGTGGTCCCAGATCCAATACCACTCGCGCATCTCGCCGCGGCGTTCCATCACGGTCCGTAGCGGCTCTTTTCTCACCAGCCCCGACCCCACGCGCTCGAACGCCTCGCGCCGCTTCGGCTCGGCCATATCCTCGGCCGAGGGATTGGTCGCGGCCATCACCTCGTGCCCTTCGTCCGTGAGCCGCACCGCGAAGCCCAGGCCCGAGTAATCCTTCGTGGCGAGTACAAACTTCATCGCGCATTACCCTTGCACGGTTTGTACCAGCCTTCAGCCGACCGTCAGATATGTGGTGTAGCGCTCATCTTGAATAGCCGTAAACGGACGCAACAGCAGTCGCCCCGCCTGCCAACCGCCCCGCGGCAGCGCCTCGGCCGCGAGCAACCGCTCGCGCGTCACCCGCGGGGCATCTTCGCCGAGGGCGAATAACACCAGCGGTCCTCGCAGCAACGCCACCGTATCGGGATGCCGCGTGTCGATCGCTTCCAGCCGCATCGGCATCGCCAGCGCCAGTTCGACCCGGTCGCCATCTAGCCAACGTCGTCGCAGAACCGCAAATCCACGTTCCACCCGCGCGGCCACTGGCTGCCCGTTCACCCGTATCGTGGCGTTCGGCGACCATCCGGGTACACGCAGCCGCAGCGCAAACTCCGACGGCCGCGACGCACGCACGCGCATCCAGATCGCGCCGTCATCAGGATAGTTCCCACTCTGCGTCAGCCGCAGCTGGGACCCATCACCGCTGGTCCACCTCAGCGTGGACGGCAGATACAGGTTGACGAAAACGCCGTGGCCATCGCGAAAGTAAGTCAGGATGCGATAGTCCGCCGCGACCTGCGGTAGCGTACCGGAACAGCACGGCCACGCATCCGGGAAGTAAGTCTTGCTGCCCGCGAAATTGTAATCTGAGTAATAGAAAGCCCGCCCGTCACCCTGCAGAGGCTTGGCGCCCAGCACCGTGTTATAGAGCACGCGTTCCATGCTGTCGCCATAGCGCCCGTCGCCCGTCACGCGCAGCAGGTAGCGCGTCAGCTTAAAGTGCGCATAACTGCCGCAAGGCGTTTCGAAGCCGCGGTGCGTTCCGGCCAGGCTGGCGTACAGAAAATCGCTGTCGGGCGCGCCAAAGCTTTCGTTCGGCCCCCACCCGCCGGTGGCGAAACTCTGCGTGGCCGTGATCATGTCGAAAGCATTGGAAGCGGCCTGAAAATGCTTGCGGCTACCGGTTGCAAGATAAGCCTGCATCGCCGAGCTCAGCGCATTGCAGAAACTATAGGCATGATGGTTTGCCAGGATGTTACGGCCTTCCGCCAGCGGATCGAAGTAAGTCTTGTCCAAGAGAAATCGTCCCGCCATCTGACGGTATCGGTCGCCCGCCCCACGCTGTGCCGCCAGATACAAGTTCTCCCCCAGCGTATATGGCTCATCCCACGTGTAATCGTTGCCGGTATTCTCGCCCTTCGACGCCCGCCAGCGGCGCTGCGGCTCATCCCGGTCCAGCGCATGCGGCGGCAGGTGTGGCTCGGCCGCGTCGGTCGTCCGATCGAGCAGCGCATAAGCATTAGTCACGCCGGCAAACTGGTGGGCATCGATCAGCCCGATCACCATCTTGTCGTAGTTATAAGCAGGGAATCGAAAGTTAGTGTAAAAGCGGCCCGAGATAGCGGGCTCATACAGCCCCAACAGCCGGACCAAACGGGCCTTGGTGGCAGCATCCCGATTAACGGCATACCCGCGAGCCAGAGCCGAAAGCCACTGTCCAAAGCAATGCGCCGGAGCAAACCCATGCCCGCCGCTCTCGGTCTTATCCAAAGGCAGTTCGTCATACCACCCGCCCAGCTCCGGCCCCGGCGCGGGCAAACCAGCCCGCAACCGCCACGGCTTCAGCAAACCATCTTCATTCAACCCCATCAACACGGACTGCGTCTGCTCAAAACAACTCTGCGCGGGCCCGGGATCCAGGTCGACATCACCATAACCAAACTCCCGCAGCGGAGCCGCCGCCGGAAAAGATGGCGCCGCCAACGCGAAACCAGCAGATTGCAGAAACGACCGCCGCGTAGTCAGCATCACGCCTCCATTTTGCCTCGCGCCACGCCGGTTTCACTGTGGGGCACGTCTTCAGCGTGCGGAGGCTTTAGCCCGACCATCCTCAGGACGCCCCAAACGGGACCGTCAGCGCCTTACAGTGCAGCGGGCTTAACGTTCCCGGAAGGCTAAACGCCTGCCCCACCCAGCGTGGCGCTACAACCGCCACGTAGTTGCCGTTTTTTCACTCAATCCTACTGGGCGCTATGCAGGCCCACGACAATCATTTCATACGGCAGTTTACGCGTGGCGGATGCCCCGCCCGCCGCTTTGATAAACGCGGCGATAGCGTTCAGGTTGACCCGCGGAATGCCCAGCGCATCGAACTCCGAGCCGTCGCCGGCGCCCTGCGAGATCAATTTCCAGGGGCCGGTGCCCGGAACAAAGATCATGCGGATGTTACTGGCCAGCACGTTCTCATCGGCGCCCTGATTGTCCAGCACATCGGCCAGGACGGCCAGCCCGCCGTCGTCCAGCTTGACGGGGTCGGCCAGTAACTTCATGCGGAACACAGCGTAGTTATACGGGGCCTTCTTGACATCCATGGAAACTGCGGAATCGGTGGCCTGCAGCGCGATCGACATAGCTTCGTAAGACCCGAAAGCGGTCTTGGCGTCGTGCGCCGGAAAGCCCTGCACAAAATCGAGCGAAAAAGTAACGTCCTGACCGGCGTAGCGGGTGATCGGATGAATCTCGAAGGAGTGATCGGGATTGGTGTTGGCGGCCGGAGGCACATCGTCAAATTGGCGTTGCAGCGCGGCCGGGTGCTCAAACCAAAGCCGCCATGCGCCGGTGATAGGAAACGCCTGTCCATTGCCTTCGTGCGCGTGGATCAACTGCACGGCGGGCTGTTCCGGAGCGCCGGCGGCATTCATGAGCTCGGCCACCATCGGCAGGCCGATCTCATTGGGCGCGCGGCCGGCTACGTGCATGTCGCCGTCGGCAGCCGGCGCGTTGGGATGTTTATGTGCGTGATCGATGGTGAACGAAGCATCGATGGTGGCGCGGTCTTTGACTGAGTCGATCCAGGCGCGCTTCAGGACCACAGTTTCGGCGGGCAGCGCGCCTGCGCATAGAAGCATCAGAAATGTCGCTCGCATGGTTACCTCACACCACTCCCGCGGCCGGCTGGGTTTTGTCGCGGCGCTCATCGGGAGCCCGGCCCGCGTTGCGGATATTCATGAAGCGGTTCAACGTATCGAACCAGAAGGGCGCCCCTATCGAGAGCGCGATGGCTGTCAGAAGCCAGCCCAGCAAATGCCGCGCAATCAGCCGCCACGGCGCCGGACTGCCCTCCTGGCCGGCGCGCCATGCGGCGAATTCCTGGCGCTCGCGTTGCCAGCCGGTCAGGGCCGCTAACTGCGACTTCTCGTCCTGACTCAGCGCCTGTTCCGGTACGTTGATGGGGCGGCTGGCCGTGGGCTTCGACTTATCGGGATATTCGACCAGGGGCAGTAATGCCTCGGGACGCGCTTTCTGGGAACGCGCGTGCGCCTGTTCGATCATGGCGGAACGTAGCGTAGGCGAGGTCCACAGCAGCGAGGCCAGATGCACGGTGTCGGCATTCATCAGCAGCGTGATGACGCAGGCCAGGATGGCCGCGTTGACCTGCGCGTTGCGCTTGTACCAGCCGGAGACCCGGTCCATGTTCTCGTCGAACCATTGCTGTATATGGAGGCGGACGCTAGCCGGATCGTTATTCGACTTATCGAGAATCGCGGTCAGTGCGCCGCGGACGTGGTCGTTTTTAAGTAACTTCAAGCCGTCCCGCAGGGCCGCGCTGTCGGCGAGTGACTTACCGGGTCCCGAGACGATGTCGAGCAGCGCGGTGGCGAATTTATCGGCCGGGATATAGGAAGGACACAGAGCGGTGTCGCTTTCGGCCAGCGACCGGATCATGGGGTGCTGGTAGAGCTGCTTCTTCAGGTCGTCATCGCCGCCGAGCAGGCGAGTGACACCTTTATCCAGGAATCTGGCGCGGGTTTTAAAAACGCCGGCGATCATCTCATTCACCGTGGTGCACATGAGACTTAGCAACAGATAGACGAAACTGAGGCCGATCGCCACATCCAGAACGGGCATGTTCATGGCTCACCTTCCTTGCGTCGCGCGCGACGCTTTGCATTAGTGTAGTGCTATTGGTGTGCCATTAGAGTTGTTCTTCGATCAGAAATTGTTCGTATTGGCCATCGGGCATCACGTAAATGTTGAGTACCAGGTTGCGGTGCTCGTACTTGGCGAGATACGCCCGGTGCGTCATGCCGCCGCGTAGCGTTTCACTGGTGCGGATTACCGACTGCAGCGGGCCCAGCGGCGCGAGCGAGGCGCCGATGTCTCCCAACGCCGTGGGCGTGAAATAGGAGCGGGCGTTGGCGGTGAAGAGCTCGGGTCGGATTTCGCCGCG
>DOZZ01000166.1:25196-52266 GCA_003517725.1 Bryobacterales bacterium
GAATGCAAGCCCCGAGAGCTGCGTGCTTAAAGGGCCGATCAGGTTGATGCCGTCCTCATTCGACAGCACCACCACCGCGCCGTTCAACGTCGGATACACGGCGTTGTAAGCCAGAAAGCCGGAGACCTCGCCGCCATGCGCCAGCACCGGCACGCCGTTGCGATCGGCCAGTTGCACGCCCAGCGCGTAGTGGGTCGGCGCGCCACTCGACAGCTTTACCTCATGGAACAGAGCTTCATACGAAGCGGGCGACAGAATGCGCTTCTGCAGGACGGCGATGTCCCACTTGGCCAAGTCGGAAGCGGTCATGCAGAGTTCGCCTGCGCCGTTGTACCATCCCGTGGCTTCGCGCCCCACGGGCCGCGGCGGACCCAGCGCGAAGCGCGTGTAGGCCGAGGCGTCCGCCGGCGTGCGGTCGTTGCAATCCCCGGCGGAGGACATGCCCAGCGGGTCGAAGATTTTGTTGCGCAGCAGCGCGACTAGCGGCTGGCCCGAGACTTTCTCGACGATCGCGGCGGCCAGCACATAGCCGGTGTTGCTGTATTGCCAGCGCGTACTGGGCTCAAAATTGAGCGGCTTGGCGGCCCAGCCGTGGAGGATGGCGGCCGTGGTGGTCGGGCGGGTCCAGTCGGGGATCAGGTAATCCTGCGGGGCGTAGTCTTCGTAGCCCGCCGTATGCGAGAGGATCTGGCGGATGGTGATGTCCGCGGCGCGGGTTAGGGCTGGAAAAAATTTCGAGATGTGATCGTCCAGCGAGAGCCTGCCCTGCTCCTGCAGCAGCAACATAGCGGAGGCGGTGAACTGTTTGCTGATGGAGCCGACGGCGTAGCGTGTCTCGGCGCTGGCGGGACGATGCGCGGCCAGGTCGGCCTCCCCGAAGGCCGCGGCGAAAGCGAGCCGGCCATCGATCACGATCGCAGTAGAAACGCTGGGCGCGTGGCTTTGGGCTAGCGCGGCCTGAATGCGGTCGGCAAGCTGCCGCTGCAGGTCGGAGGTTTGGGCCGCCAGCAGCGAGCAGGCGAGAGCGAGGCATACAAGCTTGGACCGCATGGGGAGGATTATACGGGAACCGGCGGAGTTTCGCGGCGATGAAAGCGCGGGATACAATCGGCCTATGCCCAATGAAGTTTACGCGCGATTCCAGACTAGTGAAGGCAACTTCCGCGCGAAATTATATGCCGATAAGGCGCCCAAGACGGTCGAGAATTTTGTGACGCTGGCCGAAGGCTCGAAGACCGGCAAGCCTTTTTACGACAACCTGATATTTCATCGCGTTATTCCGGATTTCATGATTCAGGGCGGGTGCCCCGAAGGCAGCGGGCGCGGCGGTCCGGGCTACAAGTTCGCGGACGAATTCCATCCTTCCCTGAAGCACACCAAGCCGGGGCTGTTGTCGATGGCCAATGCCGGGCCCAACACCAATGGCAGCCAGTTCTTCGTGACGGTGGCGGCCACGCCGTGGCTCGACAATAAGCACACCATCTTCGGCGAAGTGGTGGAAGGCTACGACGTGGTGGAGAAGATTTCGCGCGTGCCGCGGGATTCGCAGGACCGTCCCAAGAAAGAAGTCAAGCTGCAGTCGGTGTCGATCGAGCGTACCGAGGCCGGGGCATAGCGGGCCGCGTGCGGCTGGGCCTCTTCGGCGGCACGTTCGACCCCATACATGATGCGCATCTAACGCTGGCCCACGCGGCGGTGGCGGCGTGCGGGCTGGAGGAACTGCTGTTCATCCCGGCCGCGCGCCCGCCACACCGCAGCCTGGGGCCGCACGCCGGCTACGAAGACCGCTTCGCCATGGTGCAACTGGCGATCGGCGGCGCGCCGCGCTTTACCGCTTCGCGCCTGGAGGCTGGGGATGCGGTGAGCTACTCGATCCAGACCATCCAAAAAGTGGCGGCTCTGCATCCCGGGGCCGAGCTTTTTTTCGTGATCGGCGCCGATGCTTTTGCCGAGATCCGCACCTGGAAACGTTGGCGCGAGGTGGTGGCGGCGGTGCAATTCATCGTGGCGGCGCGGCCCGGCGCGGAGTACATGGCGCCCGAGGGCGCCGTGGTGCATCGCGTGGAACTGCGGATGGAGATCTCGTCCTCGGCGGTGCGCGCGCTGCTCCAGGCCGGCGGCGACGCCGTGCCGGTGCCGGCGGCGGTGATCGAGTATATTCGCACGCATGGGCTCTATGCCGGTCACGGCGGTTCCGAAAACAGGTGAAGTGGCTGTTCTGTCAGTGATTTAGGCACTGCGGGGAGCGCTGCGCGGCCGGGCTTTACGGAGGTGCCCCCGATAGACTGAGGCCAGCAGGCAACTGAAACAGGCACCTGCGCTCACCTATCCTATGGACACACGACGGTTGTTCGGGCGCATGGCCGCCCTTTTTCTCTTGACGGCGGCGGCATCCTGGGCCGGGCCACAGCTGACCACAGTACGGGATGTGCTGTATAAGGCGGACGGCACGCGCCTGTCGGGCAGCGTCACGATCGCCTGGACCTCGTTCGATGCCGGCGACACCTCGGTAATCGGCATGCAGACGCTGACCGTGCCCGTGGTCAATGGCGCTCTCTTCGTGCGTCTGGTGCCGACCACCAACGCGACACCGGCCGCCGCGTACGCCGTGAGCTACCAGAGCGACGGCAAAATTCAATTTCAGGAGACCTGGGCGGTGCCGCCTTCGGCCACGCCGCTGCGGGTGCGCGATGTGCGGGCGGCAGTGACCACGGGCAGCACCGGGTCGTCCGGAACGCCGGGCGTGTTGACGCCCATTCCCGAGAGCGCGGTCATCGGGTTGCCGTCGGACCTGAGCGTGCGGCCCATCAAGGGCGTAGGCTACGGCACGGGACGAGCCGCGCTGGTGAACGATACCGGCGGGATCGAGACGGTGGTGGGCAACCTCTCCGACTGCGTGCGCGTGGATGGCACGTCGGGCCTGTGTTTCGATCCGTCGCTGCTGCCGACCTACATGGACGCGGAGACGCCCGGGGGCATCGTGGACGGGGCCAATACGGTGTTCACGTTGGCCGCCGCGCCGCTGCCGGCCGCATCGCTGCTGCTATTCCGCAACGGGGTGGCGCTGACACAGGGGTCAGACTATACGCTGTCGGCCGGCGTCATCACGTTCGCGGCGGGCTCGGCCCCGCAACCGCTCGACGCGCTGCAAGCCTGGTACCGGGCGGCAGCGGCCGGCGCCGTAGTATCGGGGCAGGTCGCGGGGGCGTTGACCGCGCCCGGCTTTGCTCCAGCAACGGCGCAGGTGCTATGCAGCGCCGCGGGATCCGGCACGGCTTCGACCACGCCGGTGAGCCTGGGGCACTGCGCGATCCCGGCGGGCATTCTACAGGCCGGCGACCGCGTGGAAATACGCGCCACGGCCACGCATCTGGGCGCTGGCGCAGCGTTCCAGTTCCAGCTGAACTGGGGCAACAGCGCGTTGACGACGCGCTCCGGGCTGGCCGCCGATACGGTGTTCACGGTGAAGGGTGACGCGGCGTTGAACGGCGTCAACGCCATCTGGACCGGCCAGAGCTACGGGCAGTCTTCGGCGGCGGTGGATTCGGTCGCGGTGGCGCTGGAGGCCGCCGGCGCCGCGGTGCAGATCGACTTTCTGGCGAACCTCGCAACGGGCGGAACCGCCGATACCTTCACCTTGGCAAACTATACCGTGATGCGATATCCGGCTATTAGCCACCCGTAGGGAGATCGGGGGCCTTTGACTCCAAGGCAACAAAACCGATACGCTCACTCTAGCCTTATGAATGCCGGAATGGCTACAGCCATTGAAGCTCGCGTCACGAGAAGTCTTTCCGGTGCAGTGCCGGAGATAGAACGCGTTTTGGTCTACCGTGAGGGCGATGCTCTCGTGGTATTTAGTGTCGTCGCCGACGAGGACGAAGATACACTCGACCGAATCTATGCGGTTGAGCGCGCTCTTATGCATGAATTCAATGCAGAGCACTTCGATTTCAATGTGATTTCCCGGCGCGGTCGAGCCATGAGTGATATTCTCGAATCTCTCGCTCCCGTATTGCAGTGCCGCGTCCCGACGAGCATCTAACCAAAGCCGAAAACAACGAGAAGCTCGCAAGAGCAACTAACCGCGTGCCCTTTGCCGGCTGCGCCGAATGGGCTATTTCGATGCTTTTCTATGCGGCACTCCACCGTATTCAGGCCTATCTATCGGCAAAGGGATCCAGGCCGCTAAGCCATCAAGACCGGGATAGAGAAATAGAGAGCAACGGTTCCTTATCTGCAATCTACGGCGACTATAGACGGCTCAAGGACATGAGTAGAGCCGCTCGATACGAGATGCCGAATTATGTCCAGGAAGACTTTGCCAAGGCCGCGGCTCGTCTTGAAAAAATCAAAAACCACATGAGCGAGAAGATGAATTGATCGCAACAACATGAACCCCTCGCATCTGGTCCTTTTCGCCATGTTCCCGCTTTGCGCTTTTTCGCAATCGGCGCGCAAGCTCGACCAAGAGAAGGAAATTCAAAGACGCATTGCAGAGCTCAATGACGAGATTACACGAGAAAACCGGACGACTTCGCCGGCTGAGAAACAGTTCGCTATTAAGGCGAGTCCGGAACTTCACGAGGCAAGTGAAAGGGAAGTAGCGCGCCGGTTCTCGACGATGGATTACCTGACCTCGCAAGTCCACGGTCAGGTGGATGAATATATTACCGCGGCAGTCGACCCTGCCCATGTCGATCCGAAGGCGGTCGAACGAGGTCTGCAACAAATCATCGGGCCAATGTGCGATACGCCGCCCTCTGCCTTTATCCTCGACACCCCGACTGGCCGCTCGCTGATCGTGGTCTATGCCTTACAAAAGGGCGTTCTTATGGGGCCGCAGGGCACTTCCGCGACGGTCCGCGCCTACAACGTGAGAAATGGCGGCATGCAGTTGGCCGATGCCACCGGCACCGATATGAACGGCTATGGGAACGTCTCGGTGAGGCAACTGCCTGCCCCTCCTTCTGGCGGAAAATGGCTTTTGGTATGGGGGCAGATGACCGGCGCCAACGGCCCTAACATTCGAATGCGAGCCTATGCCTATGACGGCGCGAAGTTCAGAACCATGTGGATGCCGGAGAACTCCTGGGGCGCCTTTACGATAGACGTGACGGAGCAAGGGTTTACCGTAGACGGCCTCTATTATCGAGAGAGTGGGGAGCGGCACGACCGCTACTTTGTAGCTGACGATGGCCTGTATCGGCAGGCCCCGATCTGCGCTGAGTTTACAGCTCCAAGACCCGGTGGTCGGGGCAATCCAACTGCAGCGTTTCGTTAATTTCGTCGATTACGCCCACTCCATGTTTAGCGATAAACGGCAGGATCGAGTAGAGGCGCTCTTGCAGGTGTTTGTTGGGGTAGATCAGCCCGTAAAGCGAGGCAGCTTGTTCCGCCGCGCGGGCATCGCGGGACAGTGCTTCGCGGCCGATTTTGCGCTCGATTTTGGCTACCTGGTATTCGATCTTGCGGCGGCTGGTCGCTAGCGCGTCTTTGAGCGAAGCGTCGAACGACGCTAGCTCGCCGGATAACTTTTCGAGCGTGGCGGCGGTGCCCCGGCGGGCCTCGGCGATGGCCGACAGTACCGGCGGCGGCACTAGTTTCGCGGCGATTTGTTCCCGCAAGCGTTCTTCGCCGTGGAAAAATGCCGGCAGTTCCAATCCAAAGCGTTCGATGCGCCGCGCGCTGCGGGCGTCGATCAGCGTGAAGCCCGCGCGGTGCAGCGCGATCGGCTGGCGGCCCAGCAAGCGGCGGTAGAGTACCTGCGATTGCGCCAGATAGGCCAGTTCGGCGGGCCCGCCGATGTAGGCCACGGTCGGCAGCATGTAGTCCTGCACCACGGGACGCAGTAATGCATTGGGCGAGAGGCGCTGCGCCTGGTCCCGCAGTTCCGCCGATGACAGGCGCCGTCCCTGCGCCAGGTAAGTATCGCCCTGCCGGCGCAGGTTGAGGCGCTGGTTTTGGTCGAGCAGGAAGAACAGCGACGTCGTGGCTTCCACATGCACCTGCGTGTGGTAGCCGGCGGCCGCCAGTTGCTTGCCGCGCTCGAGCAGCGCGTCGGTCAGCTCCGGTGCGGCCGCGACGGCTTCCCGCAAAAGCGGGGCCGCCAGCGCGCGCATCTCGGGCGCCATGGGATCGACCCGTAACAATCCAAACTTGCCGACCAGCGCGTCGACCAACGCGGCGAACGCCTCCCCGAAGGTGCGGCCCGGCTGGTAGGCATCGCGAGCCAGCGCCACGGCTTCTTCCGCGAAGGGCAAATCGCGCATCGCCTGGGCCGCCTGTTCCCAAGGCGCGTTGCCGATTGTGATCGTGCCGACCGGCTGTCCAGGCCCCGGCATGGCTTCGGCGCGCAGTTCGACTGGCCGATGTTGAGCGTCGAAGACCCAGGCTTGGTTGACTTCGGCGAAATCGTGGTCTTCGGTGGCGAGCCAGAAGACCGGCACGGCTGGAATGCCCTGAGCGCTAAGGCGCCGCGCCAGGTGCACTGCGGTCAGTGCTTTATAAACGGTATACGCGGGACCCGAAAAAAGCCCAACCTGCTGGCCCGTGACCACCGCCACCGTTCCGGGGCGCGACAAAGTTTCCAGCGCCGGATGATCGCCATTCTGGCGCCGCAGGGCGGCCACCAAGGCAGCCCGGCGGTCATCGGGAAAGTCGATGGCCGCGGCCGCTTTAGAGAATGCCTCGGGGTCGTTGGTCGAGTACGGGAAGAAGCTGGCGACGCGGTCCGGATGATAGATGTAGTCGGCGAACAGCTTCGTGGTATGCGGCAGCTCGGTCTGGCGGATACACGAAGGCTCCATGCAGGGTCAGATTAGCAGATGCCCGAGGCCTCCCCCGAGGTTCAGCCTTGCGGCAGAATCTTCGAGATGTCGTTGTACAACACGAAGACCACCACGGCCATCAGAAACACGAAGCCCGCTTTCAGCACGCCTTCCTTGACGGCGGCGCTAAGGTCGCGCCCCATTAGCATCTCAATCAGCAGCATCAGGATCACGCCGCCATCCAGAATGGGGATGGGCAGCAGGTTGAAGATGGCCAGGTTGACGCTGACCGCCGCCATCAGTTTGATGAAGACGGGCGCACCCAGGCGGGCCGCTTCGCCAGAGATACGGGCCATCCCAATCGGGCCCTGCAGCGCCTTGGGCGACAGGCGGCGCTCGACGATACCTTTAAGCGAAAGATAGATCAGCACCGCGCTGCGCGCGTTTTCCTGCAGCGATTCCCGGAGCGCCGCGATGGGGCCGAGCTGCATATCCACAATGTCGAGCTTGCGGCTCATCTCAATGCCGATGATGTAGTGCTTGTCCGCCGTGGAATAGACGGGCTTGGCGGTGATGGTTTTCTGCTCGTTGCCGCGCCGGATTACCAGCACCACGGGCCGCCCTTCGGTGCCGCGGATGGTGTCCTGCAGCTTGAAGGGTGAGCGGATGGCCTCGCCGTTGATCGAGAGCAGCAGGTCGCCGCTCTTCAGTCCGGCGGCTTCGCCCGGCTTGCCCGAGGCCAGGCCGCCCACCAGAATCTGGCTGCGTTCTTCCCATCCGGCCAAGCCAATCTGGTCCTCTTTATCGAGGATCGGGATGACTTGCTTGTTGAGGGCCGTTCCGTTGCGCTCGATGGTGACGTCGAGAGAGCGCGCGGCGCTGGTCATTTCGCGGGTATGGATATCTTCCCAGGAGGGGTTCTTTTCGCCTTCGATCTGGATAATGCGGTCGCCCTCCCGGAAACCAGCCTTGTCGGCGGGCGAGCCGGGGGTGATGTGGCCGATGACGGCGCCGCCCTCCTCCACCACCTTCTGGTACTGAACCATGAACAGGCCGGCCAGCAGGGCGACCGAGAGCACCATGTTCATGAACGGTCCGGCGAACGCGATGATCAGGCGCTGCCAGCGGGGTTTGCGCATGAAGCCGCGCGGATCGTCGGCCGCCTCGGTATCGTGAGCCTGCTCGCCGGCCATCTTGACATAGCCGCCAAACGGAATGGCGGAGACGCGGTAGTCGGTCTCGCCGCGCCGGAAGCCAAACAGGCGCGGGCCGAAGCCGAAGCTGAACGCGTCCACTTTGACGTCGAAATAGCGGGCGGCCCAGAAATGCCCCAGCTCGTGCACCAGGATCATGACCCCGATCAGCACCAGAACCCACAGCAAGTTGTAGAAAAAGCCCATCACATCCTTACACTTTCACGGCAACGCGGTGCCGGGTTACGATGCGGCGAGCCGTATCGCGGGATTCAGCGTCTATGGTCAGGATATCGCCGATCGAACGCGGCTGCCGCACCGGAACGCTTTCCAGGGTTTCGGCGACCACGGCGGCGATGCCGGGAAACGCGATTTGTTCGTTCAAAAAGGCCTCCACCGCGATCTCGTCGGCGGCATTCAGCGTGCAGCCAGCCGAGCCCCCGGTCTCCTGCGCCTGGTACGCCAGCCGCAGCAGCGGGAACTTATCGAGATCGGGCGGCGCGAAATCCCATTGCCGGGTGGTGGACCAGTCAATACGCGGCACGGGAGCGGCGGCGCGCTCCGGATAGGTAAGGGCGTACTGGATGGGCATGCGCATGTCGGTCGCCGAGACTTGCGCCAGGACGCTGCCGTCGGTAAATTCCACCATGGCGTGCACTGTCGATTGCGGATGCACGACGACTGCCACATCGGCCGGCGCGAAATCGAAGAGCCAGCAGGCCTCGATCACCTCGAATCCTTTATTCATGAGCGTGGCCGAGTCGATCGTGATGCGGTTGCCCATCTTCCAGGTTGGATGCCGCAGTGCTTGCGCCGGCGTTACAAAGGCCAGCTCGCAGGCGGGCGTGTTGCGAAAGGGGCCCCCGCTGGCAGTCAGAATCAGGCGCGTGACCTCCGGTCGCAGGCCGGCCCGCAGGCACTGGTGAGCGCCGTTGTGCTCGCTATCCACCGGAATCAGCTCGGCGCTCGCGGCGCGTACGGCTTCCATCACTAGGCCCCCGCCCGAAACCAGGGTCTCCTTATTAGCTAGGGCAATGCGTTTACCCCGGCGAGCGGCTTCGTAGGTGGCTTCTAGGCCCGCAACGCCAACGATGGCGGATAACACCACATCGGCTTCCCCCGTGGTGGCGATCTGGACCAGAGCCTGCCGACCCGTCAGGATTTCGGGCTCGGCGGCGCCCAAGTTTTGCAGCGCTCGCCGAAACTGTGAAATTTGGGATTCTTCGGGCAGCACGACCACGCGCGGGGCAAATTCCCGGGTCTGCTCGGCCAGCAGGTCGGCGTTGCGTCCCGCCGCGAGCGCGAAGATCGCAAACCGGTCGCGCCGCTGGCGCACGACATCGAGCGTACTGGTGCCGATCGACCCGGTGGAACCTAGGAGCGTAAGTGCTTGCATGCAGTGAAGGTTGCTCTCTGCATCATAACATTTGGGGGATTTCGCTTGCCTGAAAGACCCTTGCGGGCGCCGGGGAGGTTGCTTCAGGGGTCTTAAGAGGTTAGTCTCGCTTTGGTGGGAGTTTTTCTTTCCTCCCCGGCTTGATTCCAATATTAGAATATTTCCCGGATTCAGCGCAACCAAATTCTGTATTTTGTAGAAAATAATTTGTATTATTTCGTACTAAACTTAACTTGCGTTCCTGTTAATTCCTCTAACACCTTGATTGTAGAGCACATATCCTCTTCACCCAAACCGCGCGAAATCGCCGTTTGAAAAATCTGGCGGGTCAGAGCGGTCATCAGAAGCGGCACATTCAGCTCCTGCGCCGATTCCAGCATGAGGCCGGTATCCTTATGCATCCACTTTAGGGAGAAGTTGGGGGCGAAGTCGCGGCGCAGGACGAACGGCGCTTTGAACTCGATCAGCCCGGATTTCGCGGCGCTGTTGGCCAGGATTTCCAGCATCAGTTCGGGATCGACGCCGGCTTTGGTACTAAGGACCAGGCCCTCATTAAAGGCGTTAAGGATGTTCGAGAGGATCAGGTTCTGGGTAAGTTTGGCGTGCAGGCCCATACCGGGGCCGCCGCAAAGGTAAAACCGCTGACCCATGGGATGCATCCACGGCTTGGCGCGTTCGAAGACGGCCGCGTCGCCGCCGATCATAAAGGTAAGCGTGCCGTTTTCGGCGCCCGGCTTGGATCCGGTGCAAGGCGCGCCCAGAAAATGGATACCGGCGTCGGCCAGGCGCTGGTGAACGCGCACGCTGGACGACGGGCTGACGGTGCTGGCGTCGATGACGACCGAGCCGGGCTTCGCGCCCGCAAGTACGCCATCCGGCCCCAGGATAACGGATTCGGACATGGCGCTATCGCCCACACAGAGGAAGATGCCTTCAGCCTGGGCTGCGGCTTCGGCGGGCGTTTCACAATAAATGCCGTTCTCGGCGGCGGCCAGTTCGCGCGCTTTCGAAGCGGTGTTGGACCACAGCGCGACGGAATGTCCGGCGCGGAGCAGGTTGCGGGCCATGGGCGCGCCCATGATGCCAAGGCCAAGGAATGCGAGTTGTGCCATGCAGAGGAAAGTTTAGCAGGGCCTGATCAGACCAGTTCCAGGCGGAGTTCGCGGCCGACTACGGTGGCGGCCTTCCGCAGCGTGCTGAGGGTGACGCCGTCGTTTTGGGGATCGAGCAGGCGATCGAGGGCGGCGCGGCTGGTTTGCATGCGCCGCGCCATTTCGGATTTGGAAAAACCCTTTTCCTGCATGGCCGCTTCGACCTGGCGCGCTATGACGCGCTTGATGGCGGTGGCGCTGACCTCTTCGTAGATGCCTTCTTCCCGAAGCCAGCTATCCACGGTGGAGCCGATATTAGTCTTTTTCATGTGATGCACCCTTTGCGGCGCTTGAGCGCCAAATCAATGTCGTGCTGCGGTGTTTTTTGGGTCTTCTTCATGAAGCCGTGCAGCAGCACCATGCAGTCCCGCTCCGCATGGAACAAAACGCGCGCGATGCGGCCGTGCGGCAGACTGCTGCGTACTTCCCAGATGTCGCGCCCGAGGCTGCGCACCAACGGCATTCCCAGCGGCCACGAAAACTCGACATCTTTGATGTCCTCCCCGATAATCCTGCGATCTTCCGCGTCCAGACTTTTCAGCCACTCCCGCACGGGCTCGCGTCCATTATCGGAACGGTAGAACCGGGCGGGAAGACGTTTGAGAAGAGGCTCCATAGACAATGTATCAATTATGGTACTGGGTGTCAACATACATTGTGGATGACCGTTGTGGCTGGCGGTATGCTCCCATCGGGTATGCTGGAGATAGAACGCCGTGTTTAAGACTGCTGCCAATTCGCTGCTGACCTTGGTGCTGCTGGCCAGTTACCTGTGGGGCGGCTGCGTTTCGTGCGAGCAGTATTTTATGCTGCCCTCCGCGCGGCATTGTTGTGAGGCGGGTAAGTGCAAGACGCCCAGCGCTCCGCGCCAACAGAAAAATTGCGAGCGCCTGGCGCTGAACCATGTGCCGGAAGCCCACTCGCACTCTGAAATTGCCGCGGCCTTCGCCGCCACGCCGGCTCGCGTCACGCTGGTTTTGTTGCCCGTGCGGTGGATCGACGTAACCCAAGTCCCTAGTCCATCCCCCCGCGATTTACTCATTCTCAACGCCTCTCTTTTGATCTAGCCGCCCTCCCTGCCCTTCGTTTTGCAGTGGAGGAGAGCTGTGTGATCAATCGACTCGTCGAGTTTGCGTTAAAAAATCGCTTTATCGTGATCGCGTTCTATCTGGGCATCGCGGCCTGGGGCTATTGGGCCATGACGCGCAGCCCGGTGGACGCCATCCCCGATCTCAGCGACAACCAGGTGATCGTCTTCACCGACTGGGTGGGCCGCAGTCCGCAGGAGATCGAAGATCAGGTCACGTATCCGCTGACGGTCAGCCTGCAGGGCCTGCCGGGCGTGCGCGTCGTGCGGTCGAGCTCGGCGTTCGGGTTCTCGATGATCTTCGTGATCTTCGAGGACAACGTGGATCTCTACTTCGCCCGCACGCGCGTGCTCGAGCGGTTGAACCTGGTCAGCAAGCAGATGCCGGCCGGCGTGGTGCCGGTGCTGGGACCGGATGCCACGGGCATGGGCCACATCTTCTGGTACACGGTGGAAGGCGCCGGGCACGATCTGCGCGAGCTGCGCACGCTGCAGGACTGGTTCATCCGCTACCAGCTCAACTCAGTGCCGGGCGTGGCCGAAGTGGCCAGCGTGGGCGGCGAGGTGCAGCAGTACCAGATCGACGTGGACCCCGACCGCTTACGCACCTACGGGCTGCCGCTGAGCCGCGTCGTCGATGCCGTGATGCGCAGCAACCAGAACGTCGGCGGCAACGTGCTCGAGGCCAACGGCTCGTGGTCGATCGTGCGTGGGCTAGGGCTGATTCAATCGACCGGCGACATCGAAAACATTGCCGTGGGCGCGCGGGCGGGCGTGCCGATTTACGTGCGCGACATTGCCAACGTCCATATCGGCAATGCGTTTCGCGTGGCCTCGCTGGTAAAGGGCGGCCGCGAGGCGGTGGGCGGCGTGGTGGTGGCGCGCTCCGGGGCGAATCCAAAAGAACTGATTACGCTGGTGCGGGCCAAGATCAAAGATCTGGAAGCCGGCCTTCCCAAGGGCGTCCACATCGTCCCGTTCTATGACCGGTCGGAATTGATCGATCAATCGATCGACACGCTGCGGCATGCGCTCATCGAAGAAATCATTTTGGTGACCCTGGCGCACATCGTATTTCTGGCGCACTTTCGCAGCATTTTGATTGTCACGCTGCCTCTGCCGCTGGCCGTGCTGAGTTCCTTCCTGATTCTGTTCTATCTGCACGTGACTTCCAACATTATGTCGCTGGCGGGCATCGCGATTGCCATCGGCGTGCTGGTCGACGCGGGCATTGTGGTGACCGAGAACGCGTTCCGCCATGTGGAAACGGATGGGGTGGACCCGCGCGACCGCGCGGCCGTGTGGCGAACCGTACTGGAGTCGACGCGGCTGGTGGGCCGGCCCATCTTTTTCTCGATGGCGATCATTTTGCTGGCCTTCATTCCGGTATTCGCGCTGAGCGGGCAGGAAGGCAAGCTGTTCCGGCCGCTGGCCTTCGCCAAGACCGCGGCGATGGCCGGCGCGACCGTGATTGCCGTGACGCTGGTGCCGGTGCTGTGCACCCTGCTGCTGGGCGGCAAGATGCATCGCGAGGAAGACAATCCGGTGATGCGCGTGTTGCAGCGCGGCTACCGGCCGCTATTGCGCTGGGCGTTGGGCCATCGCGCCATTACGCTCGGCGTGGCCTTGGCGCTGTTTGCCGGCGCGGGCTTTCTGGCCACGCGCATCGGCAGCGAGTTCATGCCGCCGCTGAATGAGGGCGACCTGATGTTCATGCCCATCGCCGACCCCAGCATCTCGTTGCCGGAGAACACGCGCATCGCCGAACGCCAGGACCTCGTCATCGAGAAATTTCCGGAGGTGGCGTGGGTGGTGGCCAAGGTCGCGCGCGCCGACACCGCCACCGATCCGGCGTCGCTCAACATGACCGAGACCATCGTGCACCTTAAGCCCCGCAACCAGTGGCGGCCGGGCATGACCATCGAGAAATTGAAGTCGGAGATGGACCGCGCCGTGGCCCTGCCGGGCGTGGCCAACATCTGGACCATGCCGATCATCAACCGCATCGACATGCTGAACACCGGCATACGGTCGGAGCTGGGCATCAAGGTGTTCGGCGCCGATTTGAAGGTGCTGGAACAGAAGGCGCGCGAGATCGCCGAAGCCGTCCGTGGCATCCGCGGCGCGCAGGATGTGTACCCGGAGCAGATCAGCGGGGCGCTCTATACGGACATCCAGATCGACCGTCCGGCGGCCGCGCGCTACGGCATCGACGTGGGCGCGATTCAGGACACCATCGAGACGGCCATCGGCGAGAAGGTGCTGTCCACCAGCATCGAAGGGCGCCAGCGCTTCGGGATTCGCGTGCGCTATGCGCCGCAATACCGCGGCGACCTGCAGGCTCTGGGCAATGTGCTGGTGGACGCGCCCGGCGGCGCGCAGATTGCGCTGGGCCGGCTGGCCAGCATCACGCGCGCCAGCGGCCCCTCCATGATCAACAGCGAAAACGGCCTCCTCGACGTCGCGGTGCTTCTGAGCGTGCGCGGGCGCGACATCGGCAGCTTCGTGCAGGAGGCGCGCCGCGTAATTCCCGGCAACGTGAGCCTCCCGGCCGGCTACTACCTGGGATGGAGTGGCCAATACGAGAACCAGCAGCACGCGCGCAAGCGCCTGGAGGTGGTGTTCCCGGTGGTGCTGTTCGTCATCTACATTTTGCTGTTCCTGACCTACCGCTCGTTCCTGGAGGCCGCGCACGTGCTGCTGGCCGTGCCGTTCGCGCTCACCGGCGGGGTATATCTGCTGTACCTGCTGGGCTTCAATTTCAGCGTGGCCGTGTGGGTGGGCTTCATCGCGCTATTTGGGACGGCGGTGCAGACCGGCATGGTGATGGTGATCTATCTGGAAGAGGCCGTGGCGCGCAAGCAGGCGCAGCGCGGCGCTGCCTATGGCCTGACGGATCTGCGCGACGCCGTGATGGAAGGCGCGCTGTTACGGCTGCGGCCCAAGGTCATGACAGTTTCGACTATCGTGGCCGGGCTGCTGCCGATTATGTGGAGCCAGCGCGTCGGCGCGGAAGTGATCAAGCCACTGGCGACGCCGGTGCTGGGCGGCATGGTCAGTTCGCTGCTGCACGTTTTGATTGTGACGCCCGTAATTTTTTTGTGGCTGAGGGAACGCGCGTTCCGCAAGGCTGCGCTAATTAAAAAAACAGGAGAGACGCAATGACGAAGAACGCGAAAGTGAAATGGGCGGCGGCCGCGATGGTTGCCGCGGGCCTGCTGCTGGGGGCTTGCAAGAGCCAGGCGCCGACGGGCAAGGAGATCGAGTCGCACCGCGCCGGCGGGCTGGTGCTGACACTGCGGAACGACAAGGGCGATCTGACCCAGGGCCAGAACCAGTTCGTGGTGGAGTTCCGCTCGGCCGCGGACAACAAGCCGGTGGACGCGGGGCATGTCTCGGTGAACTCGACCATGGCGATGCCCGGGATGGCCTTGATCGCGGCAATTGAAGTGCAGCCGGGCGACGCCAAGGGACAGTATCTGGCGAAGGGCAGCTTTAGTATGAGCGGGTCGTGGCACTTTGAGGTGCACTGGGATGGACCCGCGGGGCAAGGCAGCACCACGTTCAATACCAACGTGCGGTGACGCGGCATGACTAGGCCATGGATGTCCGCGGCAGTGTTGCTTGCGGTGCTGCCAACGGCGTGGGGGCAAAGCGCGGGCGTGCTGGACCCGGTGCATGGGTTGTCGGCCGAAGATCTGGTGGCGCGCGCGCTGCCGCGCAACGGCGATCTGCTGGCCGCGCGGCAACAGGTGGCCGCGGCGCGGGGCAGTTTGACGCAGGCCGGGCTGCGCGCCAACCCATCGCTCGAGCTCAGCGGCATGCAGGAGGTGGCCGGCAGCGACAACAACTTCATGCTCGGCGGGTCGCTGCCGCTCGAGCTCTTCGGCCGCCGTGACCGACGTGTAGAAGTGGCGCGCGGCGACTTGCGGGTCTCGGAGTTTGAGGCGGCCCAACACGAGCGGCAACTGCGCCTCGACATCGAATTGAAGATGGGCGAGGTGCTCGCGGCGCTGCGCAATCTGCAGTTCACCGAAGAGCTGGCGGCCCTCAACCAACAGGCCGTGGACCTGATGCGGGCGCGCGTCGAGAAGGGCTCGGCAGCCCCGCTCGATTTGAACATGCTGCGAGTCGAGCTGAGCCGCATCGAGGCTGCGCGCGCCGACCTCGAAGGCAAGCTGGGCGTGAATCTGCTGGAGCTGAAGAGTCTTGCGGCCATGAAGCCGGACGAGGAGTTGCACGTGAAAGGAACGTTGGAGCCCTCGCCTTTTCCACTCACGTTGGAGGCCGCGACCGCGCGTGCTTTGAGCAAGCGGCCCGACTTGCTGGCGGTGCGCGCGTCTGAAACGGTGACCGCGGCCAAGCTCAAGCAGGCGCGGGTAGAGGGCCGGCCGGATGCCAGCGTCAACGCTAACTACCAGCGCATGGATTTTGGCTTCGGCGTGAACGGCACTCTACCGGGCGGCGGGCTGCGGCGGGTGCAGGGAATGTTCAACGATGTCACGCTGGGCGTGTCGCTCTCGCTGCCGGTGCGCAATCGCAATCAAGGGGCGATCGAAAGCGCGGTGGCGCTGGAGGAAGCGGCTCACCGGCGGCGCGAATATGCCGAGTTGATTGTGGGCCGCGAGGTGGCGGCGGCTTTTCTGAGCTATCGGAAAGCTCGCGAGGGCCTTGATATTTATCGCGAAGGCGTGCGCGGCCAGGCGCGCCAGAATCTGGATGTAGTGCGCAAGGTTTATGAGCTGGGACGCACGCCTTACACGGAGGTGATCGCGGAGCAGCGCCGCTATGTGGACGTGGAGACGGGTTACACCGAGGCGCTGTCGCGTTATTACCAGGCGTCGGTGCGGCTGTGCTCCGCGGTGGCCGCGGACGGGAGAGACACATGCCGCGAATAGTGGCTTATCTGCTGTTTTGCGCGCTGGCGCTGGGGGCCGCGGCGCCCGAGGCCGACGTAACGATTCCGTCGGAATCGCTGGCCCGGCTGCATTTGAAGTTCGGGCAAGTGACCAAGACCAGGCTCACCACGGAGCTGCGCGTGCCCGGTACGGTGCAGTCGAACGCGTATCGCGATGTGAAGGTAACGCCGCTGGTGGGTGGCGTGCTGACGAAAGTTTCGGCGGAGCTGGGGCAGACGGTGAAACGTGGGCAGCCGCTGGCGCACGTGTTCAGCAACGACTTCGCGGCGGCGCAGATGGAGTTGATCTCGATGCAGGCGGAGTTCGAGGCGGCACACAAGAAACTGTTGCGGACGCAGGCCCTGGTGCAGTTGGGCGCGGCCAGCCGCGAGGAGTTGGAGACGGTGGAGGCATCCCATCAATCGCATGAAGCGCGTGTTGCGGCGGGGCGCCAAAAGCTGCTGCTGTTGGGCATGACCGATGCGGAGATCGGCCGGTTGCGCGGTGGCGATGATGTAGGGTCGCGCCTGAATCTGCCGGCGCCGATCAACGGCGTGGTGGTGGCGCGCAACGCCAATCAAGGGCAGGTGGTGGCGGTGGGCCAGGAACTTTTCACCATCACCGATCTTTCGAGCGTGTGGGTGGAAGGCAGCCTCTTCGAGCAGGACTTCGCGAGCATGCGGGTGGGCTCGCGCGCGACGATCACGACTCCGGCTTACACCGGGCGCGTCTGGCGCGGGCAGGTCAGCTACATCGACCCGCGCGTGGATGCCCAGACCCGCACCGCGAAGGTGCGCGTGGTGGTGAGCAATCCGGGTCTAACCTTGCGCCTGGGCATGTATGTGGACATCACATTCCACACCGCCAGTCCCGCGCGCGTGTTGACGGTGCCGCGTCAGGCGGTGCAATCGATCGGGGAAACGCAGGTGGTCTATGTGCCGGCGGCTGAGGAGGGTCGCTTCCTGCAGCGCACCGTGAAAATCGGCGAAGAGACCGGCGGCGGAATGCGTGTGATCGAGGGATTGAAAGCGGGCGATAAGGTGGTGACCGAAGGCAGCTTTCTGCTGCGCGCCGAGGCGTTGCGGCAGCGTGGGCAGTGATGCATGCTCTGGTGCGGGCGCGGCAGTGTTGTTCCGATCGGCGCGGCGAGCAGGCACTGGAGCTTTTCGATCGCGCCGAGGCCGCCGGTCATGCAGCGGATGACTGCGCGGCGAGCCGCTGGACTTGCTGGATGCTGCTGGGACAGATGGAGAATGCCTGGCGTGAGAGCGACCGGATTGCTTTGCGCGGCGCGCCCGATCCGCATCGCTTCTGGGACGGCGAGCCGCTAGACAACCGGCGCGTTATGCTGCGGTGTCTGCACGGCCTGGGCGATACGATCCAGTTCATTCGGTTCGCGCGCGAGCTGCGGCCCCGCGTGGAGCGCCTGGTGGTGGAGGCCCAGCCCAAGCTGGTGGAGCTGTTGCGCGGCGTCGAGGGCATCGACGAGGTGACCACGTGGGGCGAGCCCGAGCCGCCTTGGGAAAAGCAGATTGAGGTCACGGAATTGCCGCGCTACTTTCGGACTTCGCTCGATACCATTCCTAATCGAGTGCCTTATATACGGGTACCGCGCGAGCAGCAGGAAATGGCGCGAGCGCGTGTGCCGGTGAACGCAGCTCGGCTGCGCGTCGGATTGAACTGGGCCGGCGGGGAGTGGGATGCGACGCGGTCGTTGGCGCGCGAGCAACTGGCGCCGCTGCTGCGCTGTGAAGGTGTGTGGTTCTACGATCTGCAGTTTCAGCCCGGGGCCGGCGTGGCGCCCACCATCATGGAGACGGCGGCCGATATTTTGCAACTGGATCTGGTGCTGACGGTGGATACCATGGTGGCGCATCTGGCCGGGGCGCTGGGGCGGCCCGTGTGGACGCTGCTGCCGTTTGAGGCCGACTGGCGCTGGATGCTGGGGCGCGACGATACGCCGTGGTATCCGACCATGCGGCTGTTCCGGCAGCATCGGCCGGGTGAGTGGGGGCCGGTGATGGCGCGGGCAGCGCGAGAGCTGGCGGGCTAGCCGGCGTAGCGCCGAACCATGCGGGCGCAGAAGTCGGCGTACAGCGCAAAATCGCGGGGCGGGCTGCTGTGGTCGGGGCGGATGCCTTCGGAGTCAGGGGTGAAGCAAAAGGTTAGCGTCACGTCGAAGGGTTCGAGCGCGCGCATCTGGCGGTCGAACCAGGCTTCAGCGTTGGGGCGCAGACTGTCGGACCAGCTCAGACCCGTACGCAGGTAGCGCACTCCGAGGTCGCGCAGGTGTCGCACCGCGTCGTCTAGCCGGTGATCTTCAAAATGGAACCATTGGCAGACTCCGAGCGATGGTGTGTATGCCGCGAAATGTTTGGCCGCCAGTTTCGGCGAACCGTCTTCGCGCAGCAAGCCCATGTAGCAGTGCCTGTAATAGGATGAGCCTTCGGCTTCGCGATGGCGCGTGGTGGCGGGCCAGGCGCGCGGCAGATCGTAGAGGCTATACCAGTGGATGCGCGGCGCCCGGCCGATGAGTAGCTCCGCCGTGCGGCGCAAGCCGAATTCCTGCACCTCTTCGGCGCCGAAGGTGGACACGCCTACTTCGCTCACCCATAGCGGCAGGCTCGTCACGCCGCGAATCTCGGCCAGTTTCTCGGGCCACTCATGAATCTGCCAGTGGTTCCAATCGAGCGGGAAGCCGTGCACCGCGACCGTGTTGACGGCGTCGAGCACGCCCTGGCGCTGCATGCGTTCGACGAACAGCGGATCGATGGGCGAGATGCCGCCGAGCACGCGGGGCAGCGCCGAGTTCTCGGCCTCCACCGCGCGCGGCCTGGATCACCATGTCGCTGAAGATTTTCCATTCGGGGTCGAGCTGAAAATCCCAGTGCGAGAGATTGTTCGGCTCGTTCCAAAACATGACGGAGTCAACCAAGCGGGTGCATCTCCCGCCGGCGGCACAGCAGCACTTCAGGCTCGGGGCGCGCGAGGATGTCGAAGCCGGCGCTACGCAGCATGGCTTCGGCGCAGGCGCGGTTGGGGATCCACCAGTTGGTGGGGTCCTCGGAGTAGTGCTGCTCGATGAAGTACATGCGCGGGAAAGCAGGGCGCTCGAAGATGGCGGTTTCGCTGAAGGGATAGTCGGGCTCGAAATCATTACCGTGAACTCCACCGGTGATGTGCTCGACGCCCTCGCCATGCTACCGGCCGAGCGCCGCCGCATTGCCGATGAAGCCCGCCGCCGCACGGCCCGGCGTGAAGAATTCCTCCAGGCCTTCCCACGTGTCAGTGAGGATCGGAACACCGCAGGCGGCGGCTTCAAACAGGCGTCCGGAGGGGCAGTAACCCATCGCGCGCATGGCTCGGCGCGTGATGTTGAGCGTGAAATCGGAGGAGCAGTAGAAGGCCGGGTGCGCGGCGGGCGGGACGTGGCGGCGAAAGAAGATGTTGCTGGTCCAGGGAAAATCCTGGCGGTACTGCGCGCCGCCCAGGCAGAAACGCCGCGAGGGCAAGCGGCGCGCCGGCTCGATGAAGAAGTCGACGAGCGAAGCTTGCCGGTCTTCGGCGAAGGTGCCGAGATACGAGAGGTCCGACTGCTGCTCGGCGTCGCCAGGGACGGGATGGTGCACATCGGGATCGACACTGCCATAGAGCGGCAGAGCCAGGCGCGCGCCGAGACGGTGGCTCAACTCCGTCAAAGCGCGGCCGCCCGTGTAACTCAGCACCAGATCGAAATCCGACAAGCCTCGCTCGGTGAGGTAAGCCACGGGCTCGCCCGATTGCAGGGCATCCAATGTGACCGGCGTATCGAGATCGTAGAAGCAGCGTAGCGGCAGATTGGTGTCCAGCACCAGGCGCGTGGCCGCGACGCCATCGGGACAGTAAGAGGTGACCATGCCGGCGTCGGCGGACGAAAGTTCGCGGCGCGCGTCGGCCAGCGTCGCATCCCAGTCGGAGTAGAGGACCAGCCGGCCGCCTTCGATCGAGTGCAGATCGCGGTGCGACGCGTAGTACTCGACATCGCGCTCAAAGAAGACCGGCCGATGGCCGCGGCGCACCATGGCGCGGCAGAGAGCGCGCCATAACGTGGCGTGTCCGTTGCCCCAGGAAGAGCTGATGGAAAGACCGAAGATGACAACTTTCATGGCCCTGCTTCTGTTCCCAGTCTAAGCACGTTTGCTCAAAATTCAGTTTCCGTCGAGTGAGGAATCCGACATAGTTACAGCTACTTAGAAGATGCTGCCCACGCAGTTGAGCAGCGCAATTTGAGCCGCGTCCGGATACATTTCGAGCACGCTGATGGAGCACGGGTCGATCTGAAATTTGAGCATGTGGTTGAGGCGCAGGCCCAGAAAGTGGCAGACCGTGGCGCGGATCACGTCGGCGTGACTGAAGATGGCGATGGTGGCGTGGGGATGGCGCGCGGCGAGCGTGTGCAGCTCGCGCACGGCGCGGTCCTGCACTTCGGACATGAGCTCGCCGCCGGGGATGCGCGTGCCTTCGCGGTCGGCGTGGAACTGGCGCCAGACGGAGTCGTGTTCGAGCGAGGCGATTTCACGGCCGGTCCAGTCGCCGAAGTGCACTTCGCCGAAAGCGGGCGAGATGTGGATGGGCAGGCGGCGCTCACGGGAGAGGGCGCAGGCGGTCTGCCGCGCGCGGTCGAGCGGGCTGCTGTAGAGGGCCCGGATCTCGGCGGTCCGCAGGCGGTGCACCAGCTCCTCCGCCTGCTCCAGTCCCTGGGTGGTCAGCGGAATGTCGGGCATGCGGCCGGTGAGCTTGACGCCCGCGACGGCGGTCCTGGCGTGACGGATCAGAAGGAAGCGGGTCATGGCTGACACGAAGGCGCTCGGGAGCACCGGCAGTAAGGATATAACGCTCGAGCTCGGCGGCGCGATGGGCTGCGGTGTGATGCAGCAGGACGCGCTCGCGAGCGCGCTGGGCGATGGCGCGGCGCTCGGCTTCCGGAGTGTCGCGAAGGCACGCGAGCGTATCGGCGGCGGCGAGAGATATTCGAAGTCGCCGGCGGCCAGCTTGGCGAGTGTGACGGGCGTGTCGATGTCGTAAAACGCGGTGACGCCGCGGGCATTGGCCAGGACCCACTCGCCAACCGCGACGCCCTGTGGCACATAGGAGCCGACGATGACGGCGTCGGCGTGCGTCACGTCGCGGGTGAACCGGTCGCGCAGTTCGTCGAGCGAAGCGTAGAGTTCGGTGCGGCCGTAGGGCGGATGGCGCAGGTCGCGGTTGTCGGCGTACCAGAGGACATCGCGTTCGAGAAAGAGCACGTCGTGGCCGCGCGCGTCGAGGGCGGCCATGAGACCGCGATACGTTGTGGCGTGGCCGTTGCCCCAGGAAGAAGTCACCGAAAGTCCGAGGATGACGATGTTCATCGCGCGGCTCCGGTGGGCGTGGCGCAGGGTCGAAAAAACTCTGCCGCCAGGAAGATTGTCGGGCTAAAGCCCTCCGCACGCTGAAGGCGTGCCCCAGTGTGCCCAGCATGGGCAGAATCTTGTTGGATGAGAGGAGCCAACCGGAGCCGGTGACGGCAACCGTAGCGAAACCGCAAGGCGTAGCCGCGAGGTGAAGCTGAAAGAAGCGGATAGCAAACTTTCGACCGTAGGAACACGAATCGACAGAGAGGCCGACTGCGGGCGGCGAGCTGGCTGGGAACAGCGAAGCCCAAAGGTCATCAAGACGCAGGTGGTAGAGTCGAGCGGCGCGAGAGGACAGATTCTGTGCCTTACCTGGGGAGATCTCTTCCGTGCGAGCGGAGGAGAAGTCAGCAGAGGCCGTAGTAGCGAAGAAGGCCGGTAACGCGGCTGGAGCGAAGGGCCGAAGAACTAAAGAACGGAGCTAGAGAGGGAACTGAAGTCAGGTGCAATGAATGGATTCGAATCCCGGGCGCAACAACTACGGTTCGCCAACCCGGGAGCGCGGGTAGGCAGAAACGGTGCAGCCGTGGCGAGCCGAGAGCGGAGAAACCAGGCCGAACTTCGCGAACCTTCAGAAAGAGAGCGATGTACGAGAGTCTGATGGAAGAGGTCGTCAAGGACGAGAACTGCGCGCTGGCGTTGGGAGCGGTCGAACGCAACCACGGCGCGCCGGGAATCGACCGCATGCCGACGACGCAACTGAGGAGTCATCTTCAGGCGCACTGGTCTAAGATCCGAGCGAAGCTGCTGGCGGGGGCCTGGACGCCGAGCCCCGTGCGGCGGGTAGCGATACCCAAGCCGAACGGGGGCACTCGGATGCTGGGTATCCCGACGGTGATGGATCGGCTGATTCAGCAGATGCTGTTGCAAGTGCTGACGCCGATCTTTGACCCGCTGTTCAGCGCGCATAGCTACGGATTCCGGCCGGGGCGCAGCGCACAGGACGCCGTGCGAGCCGCACAGCAGTATGCGCAGGAAGGGAAGGACTGGGTGGTGGATATAGACATCACGAAGCTCTTCGACCACGTCAATCACGACATTCTGATGGGCCGGGTGGCGCAAGCGATCCGGGACAAGCGGGTGTTGCACTTGATGGGGAAGTACCTGCGGCGGGGCGCGCTGGTGGACGGGTTGGTGGCAGCCAGCGTGGAGGGCACGCCGCAGGGCGGGCCGCTGTCTCCGCTGCTGGCCAACATCTATCTGGATGCGCTCGATCGGGAACTGGAACGGAGAGGGCACTGTTTCTGCCGTTATGCCGATGACTGCAATATTTATGTTGGCAGTCAGGCGGCGGCGGAGCGGACGCTGGCTTCGATCGAGGCCTGGATCGAGAAGCATCTGCGACTGAAGGTGAATGCCGACAAGAGCGGCACGGGGAGGGTCTGGGAACGTAAGTTCCTGGGCTTTCGACTGGATCGCGACAGACGGATCGGCATAGCGCCGGAGAGTATCGCACGATTCAAAGCGAAGGTACGGGAGATGTGGCGGGGCCAACAGAGTCGGAGCAGCAACCAACTGCGAGACGGCTGGGCGCGCTACGTACGGGGCTGGTGGGGATACTTCCGACTAGCCGAAGTACGCCAGCCGATCTTCAAGCTGGAGGGATGGATACGGCGGCACATCCGCAAGTGTTTCTGGCTGCGGTGGCACAGCGCCGCCGGACGGCAACACGCGCTCCGCAGACTGGGGGTGCACCCCCGGCTGCTGCCGACCGTGCGGACGGGCCGCGGGGCCTGGTTCATGGCGAACACTTCGACCGTGAACGCGGGTCTGAAGGTCCGGACGCTGCGTCGCTATGGCTTCCTCATGCCATCGGATCTTGCAGCGCGATAAAGCTGCTGGGTTCAACCGCCGGATGCGGAAAACCGCACGTCCGGTGGTGTGGGAGGGTGCATGGGCCTCAATCCCATGCACTCGACCCGATCGAAATCCGGCTGGCAGATTTTTCATGAGATTGCGTGGACCGCAGGTGCTGAGAGACAGCCCAGTACTCGTTCCAACTGGGCGGCGCGCTGGTCGTAGGTGTGCTCGGCGAGGACGCGGCGCAGGGCTGCTTCGCCGATCTGGCGCGCGCGGTCGCGGGTCAGGCCCGCTAGCAGATGCGCGACTTCGGCGCCATCGTTTGCTACCAGTACTTCGCGTCCCGGCTCAAGAAATAGTTCGATACCTTCCCACGCGTCGGTGATGAGGCAGGCGCCCGCGCCGGCGGCCTCGAAGACGCGCGTGGCGGGCGAGAAGCCGTAGCGGGCCATGCTCTCGCGCGAGACGTTCAGCACGGCCCGCGGCGTGGAGTTGAACGCGTTGTGATCGCGAGTGTAGACGTGGTCCATCCAGCGCACGTTGGGCGGCATGGGCCAGCTGAACTGCGCAGCATCGTTCCTGCATAGCCGCGCTACTTTAGATCCGCGATGACTCCAGACTCCAGCGGCCTGATCGATGATGCAAAGCGCCGGGGTTTCGTTCACTATCGTCAGCTCGCGGCGTTGCGCTCCGACGACCTCGACGAAGTACTGCATCAGTTGGACCGCTTCGCAGTCGAAATCGTGGCCGACCCATCGCCCACGTCGCACTCCGATTCAGACGAGCCAGCCGACGAACCGCTACAGGTTTACCTGCGCGAGGTAGCGAAAGTGCCGCGGCTCACGCCTGAAGAC
This sequence comes from Bryobacterales bacterium, assembly GCA_003517725.1. Taxonomy (GTDB): domain Bacteria; phylum Acidobacteriota; class Terriglobia; order Bryobacterales; family Bryobacteraceae; genus DOZZ01. Next base: position 49,778 of record DOZZ01000166.1, read on the forward strand.
GAACTTCAACTGATGGCGGCCGGCGGCGGACAGCCCCAACGGCAACTGGTGGAGGCCAACCTATTTCGCGTAGTCGCCATCGCGCGCCATTACCGGCGGCCCGGCTTCCATCTGCTCGACCTGATCCAGCAAGGCAACGAAGGACTCCTACAAGCCGCCGGCACATTCCAACCCGCGCACGGTTACAACTTTCCAATCTATGCGGCTTTCTGCATCCACCGCTCTCTGCACGGCCTGATCACGAACCCGCCGGAGAAAGTCGTACCGGTCCACCTGCGATGAAACCGGCCGCCGTGCCTCCTAAGTCCGAAGGGATCCTTGAATCATCCCTGTACGTGGAAGATGTCGCCGTTTCCGCGCGCTTCTACGAAAAGATCTTCGGCTTCCGCGTCATCAGCGATTTCGGCGAACGCGGCTGCGCCCTCGAAGCCGGCCCGCGCCAAGTCTTGCTGCTCTTCCACAAAGGCGGCTCGCTCGCCATCCCGACTCCGCACGACGGCGCGGGCGAACTGCACCTCGCCTTCGCGATTGCCGCCGCTGATTTGGCCAATTGGGAAACCTGGCTGGCACGAAACGCAATCCCGGTGGAAGAAAAGCGCCAGTGGGAACGCGGCGGCCAGAGCCTCTACTTTCGAGATCCCGACCGCCACCTGCTGGAAATAGCCACGCCCGGCGTCTGGCGGATTTATTGAGGAGTGGGCGCGAGCTCAAACGTTCAGCTGGCGAAGATAGGGCACGCTGGCTCGCATCAGCGGCAGGTCCATTTCCACGAAGTAATTTTGCACGCCACCCGTTTTTGCGGCGGTGAAAATCTTAACCCAGTCGAGCGTATCCTGACCCACGGGCACAATCTTCCGCTCCGTCGCCGACCAACCCTGCACATGCATCGAGATAAAACGGCCCGGGTATTTCGTGAAATACCCGGCCGCGTCATAGCCCGCGCTGATGGTCGATACCTGGAATTGAAACTTCACCAGCTTCGCGTCCATAAGATGCAGCAGCATGTCGTAGGTGCGCTGGCCGTCGACTTGGGTAAGTTCAAAATTCTCGTTGTGAAGACCCAGTTGGACGCCTGCCCGCGAGGTCTGTTCCCCGATCTTGTTGAACTCGTCGGCGAGCCGTTTCACGTCGTCGACCGTGGGGTTCCTGGGCCCGTCCAGACTCGGCACAAACATCTGAGTCAAGCCCACGTCCTTGGCCCAGGCCAGGCTCCGCGGAAGATTCTCGCGCAGCTCTTTGATGCTGAAATGCGAGCTGAAGCAGCGCACGCCCTTATCGCCCAGAAGCTTGCGGAGCTGGGCGCCGCTATATTGGGCCACCGGCGCAAAGCCGGAGCTGGCATAGCCCCAGGGTGAGCAGAGTTCGATGTTTTCGAAACCGGCATCGGCCAGCTGCTGGACGGTAGCGGGAAAATCTTTGGCGATCATGGCCCGCACCGGGTAAGTCTGGCATCCGATCGGCAGACCCAGCGGGTTCCCGCACAGCCGCGTCGCCAGCAGCCCCGCGGTCAGGCTTTTGAAAAGTTCTCGTCTCGTCGCCAAGGCTACGCCAGCGCCAGGTTCAGATTCTGGATGGCTTCGTCAATTTCGCCCGTGTTTTTATAACCCACGGTGACGCAATTGACGCCGGCGTTCTGGAACGCGAAGCGCATCGCGGCCTGGCGGTCGTCGCGGTTCGTAAAGCGGCCCTCGCCCACCAGCTTCATGCTGATCACGCCCATGCCGTCTTTGCGCGCCTGCTTGACGTGCGTCACGACCTCGCTCACATTGCCCGGCCCCTGCGTGTTGTAATCCTCGGCGTCCATGGCCGTGCCCTTATGGTTCATCCGGATCATCGCGACATCGAGGAACTTATTGCCCGGCACCTGACGCAGCGCCGGCAGTCCATGCACCGACGCGCCATGCCCGATGACGGCCTTGCGCGACTGGGCGTCCAGAATGCCGTCCTGCCAGCGCATGCTGTCGGTAGGCCACGACGCGGTGTGCTGCCAGTGCAGCAGCATGATGTCGAAGTACTCGGTATTGGCCAGCTTGCGCAGCTCGTCGATCTTCTCGCGCGGGCCGACGCCCTCATGCGTAGTCGTAATCTTCGACATGAGCCGGTAGCTATCGCGCGGAATACCCTGCAGCGCGATGCCCAGCATCTTGTGCATCTCGCCATAAGACTCAGCGGTCTCGAAGAAGCGAATGCCGCGGTCATAGGCATAGCGCACCAGCTTGGTGAACTGGTCCTGCCCCAGTTCGCGCTGCACGCGCCCGCTAAAACTTCCGGTGCCAAAGGCCAGCCGGGTCACTTTGACATCGGAGCGGCCCAGGGTCACCCAATCGGTCGCCGTCCCGCGCGCGGCTTTAATCGGCAGCCCGGCAAACGCCGCCGCGGCAAGCCCGGTCTTGAGCCAATCTCGTCTGGAGCAAACAGCCATGGAATTTCCTCCAATGCGGAGAATCTACCACAGTTGGGGGTCCAGGAGGAGGACCGCGACGGCGAAC
>DOZZ01000110.1:0-3314 GCA_003517725.1 Bryobacterales bacterium
CGGCGCCGGTTGCGCGTCTGCAGATTGGTCTTCGGAATATATTCGGTCGAGATGTTCACCACCGAGGGCTCCAGCATCTTGGCCAGCGACGAAAACGAATTCTGCAGCTGTACCGGCGACGGAATCTGCAAGGCGGTCGCGCCGGGCGCCACGGCCTGGTCCCTGGCCGCTTTCACGCCCGTGCTGACCAGCGTGCCGAGCAGAATCCCCAGGCACAGCGTAAATAAGACCAGCGTGAACGATAAAAATTTCTGGCTGCGCAACTTGTCGTAAAAACTCATGAACTCGGTAACTCCTCTTGGCCCTAACTGGTTTGGATGACTGGATTATATGCCAGAAATACGCCAGAACCGGGCGCTAACCCGTTGGATGTCTATCAGCCCGCGACGGTTTCAATTCCACCAGTAACACTCCGCACACAATCAGCATCGCACCCGCGGCCGTGGTCCAGGGCAGCCGTTCGCCCAACAAAATGCGCGACGTGCCCCACGCAAACACCGGTTCGAGCGTGTAAATCAGGGCAGTTCTCGTCGGCGCAGTGTATTGCTGAGCCCATGCCTGCACACTGAAGGCCAATGCCGTGGCGAATACCCCCGTGACGGCCACGGCGGTCAGCACGCCCGCGTTCCAGTGCGCCCGAACCGGCTCGGCCCACCAGAAAGTCAGTGCCGCCAGCGCCGCCGCCACCACGATCTGCATCACCGCAATCGTCTGGAAATTAGAGCGTCCCGAATAGTGCCCCACCGTCACAATGTGGCCCGCGAAGGCCACCGCGCATCCCACTGAAAGCAGATCGCCCGTCCCGAAGTGCAGGCTCAGCCCCTGCACCGTCATCAGCAGCATGCCGGCCGTGGCGACAGCTACGCCGATCACTTCGATCCGGCGCGGCCTGGTGCGATAGACGAGCGCGCCCAACAAAGGTACCAGCGGAATCGACAAGCTCGTAAAAAAAGCCGACTTCGACGGCGTCGTGAACTGCAGTCCCGCCGTCTGCAAAAAATAACCGAGAAACAGGAACACGCCAGCGAACAGCCCCGGGGCCAAGGACGCGCGCTCGAAGCGCCCGCCGTAGATCGCCGCCAGAATGGCCGCCGCCAGCCCGAAGCGCAGCACCAGAAACAGCAGCGGCGAGACGTCCGCGAGGGCGCCTTTCACCAGCACGAACGTAGTGCCCCAGATCAGCGAATTGCCGAGCAGCGCCGCCTCGGCTTCCCAGCGCCGCGCGTGCTTCACTCCGTGGATACGCTCGCGTCAGCCGCGCGCATTTCGAGCGCCGCGGTCAGCAGAATGCGCTTCAGGCCCAGATCGCGCCCTTCGGGGTTAAACCACTCCTGCCACGTATGCGCGCCGCCGCCCTGGCCGCCCGCCCCGATGGACAGCGCCGGCAGCCCCAGCGAGAGCGGAATGTTGGCGTCCGTCGACGCGGCTTCCAGAGTCGAGCGAATGCCCAGATGCGCATCCACCGCGCGCACGTGCCGCAGCAGCGGCGCATCGCCCGGCAGTTTGCCCGCCGGCCGCGACCCGATCTCGCGCAGCTTCATCGCCACCTTGCCCGCCGTGGCGCGCTGGTTCTCGGTCTCCTGCGCCTGCTCCGCCACCTGCTCCAGCAGCGTCACCAGCTCCGTTATCTTGGCATTGCTTTCGGAGCGTATGTCGATCTTGGCCCGCGCCTGCGCCGCGATGGCGTTCACCCCGGTGCCGCCCTCCATCACGCCCACGTTGAGCGAAGCGCGCGGCCCGCCGTTGAGCCGTATATCCGCCAGCCGCGCCACCGCCCGCGCCAGCGCATGCACCGGATTGCCCGTGCCGAAATCGCTCCAGCTATGGCCCCCCGGCCCGGTGAACGTCAGCTCGAAGCGCCGGCTGCCCAGCGCCTCGGTCGTAATGTGGTCCGTCGCGGCCCCGTCCAAGACCACGAACGATCGTATGGCCCCCGCCAACGGCGACTTGCCGCACAAGTACCGCATGCCGGCCAGATTGCCTTCGCCCTCCTCGCCGACATTGGCCACCAGCAGCAACTCCGCATCGCCGGCATCGCCCAGTTCGACCGCCGGCCCCAGCGTCAGTGCGCGGGCGATGGCGAGCAGCGCCGCCAACCCCGCCCCGTTGTCCGACACGCCCGGCCCGCGCAGCACCCCCGCCGCGTCGGCTTGTATATCTTCCTTCAAACGTGGCGCAATCACGGTGTCCAGATGCGCCGTCAGCGTCACGTACGGCCCCGCGCCAAATGGCTTCAGCGCCGCCAGCACGTTGCCCGCCCGGTCGATCTGCGCCGGGCAGCCGAAGGCGCGGAACTGCGCCGCCATCCACTCGGCGCGCTGCTGCTCCAGAAAGGTGGGCGCCGGCACGCGGCACAACTGCTGGTGGATGTCGTTGATCCACTGCTTTTCGCGCGTGAACCACTGCATGGCCTCGCGAATACCCCGCGCCTGCAAAACCGCGCTAAGCACGTTCACAACCGCCCCAGCCCATCAAACCGCCATCCCGATCTTCCACAACGCATACCCCACGGCCTGCCGGAAATATTGGTAATAGCGCAATGCCCGGCCCTTAGCGGCTTCCTCGCGCGGCGATCCGAACACTTCATACCCGCGCGCCTGCAACATGCGCTTGGCGCGGAAAATATGGTACCCGTCGCTCACAATAATGCACGTCGTCAAATCCATGCGCTCCATAATCTCGGCGGCCGCCGCCAGCGACTGCACGGTGGTCGCGCCTTCGTCTTCCACCACAATGCTCTCCGACGGAATGCCGCGGTCGATCAGATACGAGCGGCCCACGGTACCCTCCGTAAACTGCGGGTCGCCACCCGCCCCGCCGGTAGTCATGATCTTCGGCGCGTAATGCTGCAGGTAAAGGTGAATGGCATGGTCCAGCCGGGCCTTATACACCGGCGACGGACGGCCGCGGTATTCGGCCGCGCCCATTACGATGATGATGTCGGCCTGGCGTGCCTCGTCAGTCGTCGATTGCCGCGCGATGCGGAGCGTCAGCATCCCCAGATATCCCAGCCCAAACAGCAGCGGGATGGCCACCAGCCCCGGCACTAATTGTCTTGCGTGCGCTATCCTGATCTCAACATTGTAGATAAACTGCATGCACCGGCTCGAAATTCTCTCGAGTTCCGCCAATCCCCTCATTCAGGATGTGCGCCGTGCCATGGAACGCGGGGGCTTGACGTCGCGCGGACTATGCATCGCCGAAGGCTTCCATCTGCTGGCCGAAGCCGAGCGCAGCGGGCGCGCCATCGCCTGTGTGCTGGTGCGCGAATCCTCGCTGCCGCGGGTGCAAGAAGCCACGCGCGCGGCCCTCAC
>DOZZ01000110.1:3485-8221 GCA_003517725.1 Bryobacterales bacterium
GTGCTCGATCAATTGCAGGATCCCGGCAACGCCGGAGCCATCGCCCGCGCCGCCGAAGCCTTCGGCGCTTCGGGCATGCTGTTCCTGACCGGCACCGCACACCCTTTTCATCCCAAGACCTTGCGCGCATCGGCCGGTTCGCTCTTTCGACTGCCCATCCTGACCGGCCTCGGCCCCGCCGACGTGTTGTCGCTAGCGGCGCAACACCAGCGCCCCTGTTATGCGGCGGCGGCCGGCAGCTCCCGCACCGCCGAGGAGGCCGACCTCTCGGACTGCGTCCTGATCATCGGCAACGAAGGCCGCGGCGTCTCGGAAATTCTGCGCGGAGCGTCTTTGCCGGTCAGCATCCCCACGCGCGGTGTGGAAAGTTTGAATGCCGCGGTGTCGGCGTCCATCCTGCTGTATGAAGCACAGCGCCAGAGGCAGCCACGATGAGCCTGTTCGACACCACGCCGCCGCGGCCCTCAGCTGCCGCCGATGCCCTGCGCCCATTGGCCGACCGCATGCGCCCGGAGCGCCTCGAAGATTTCGTGGGCCAGGAGCATATCCTTGGCCCCGGCAAGCCGCTGCGGCGTCAAATCGAGTCCGACCAGATCGGGTCCATCATTCTGTGGGGCCCGCCGGGCGTGGGCAAAACCACGCTGGGCCGGCTGATCGCGCGCCTCACACGCGCCGAGTTTCTGCCTTTCAGCGCAGTCCTCAGCGGCATCAAAGAGATTAAGGCCGTCATGGCCGATGCCGAGCGCTTCGCCCGTCTGGGCCGCCGCACCATTCTCTTTGTCGATGAAATTCACCGCTTCAACCGCGCCCAGCAGGACGCGTTTCTGCCCTACGTGGAGCGCGGCGACATCGTGCTGATCGGCGCCACCACCGAGAACCCGTCATTTGAAGTGAATGCCGCGCTGTTGTCCCGAGCCAAAGTCTTCGCCCTGCGCGCGCTTACCTCCGACGAGATCGAAGCCATGCTCGAACGCGCCCTGGCCGACCGCCAACACGGCCTGGGGCAACTGGCAATCCGCGCGTCCCACGAACTGCTGGAGCAGATCGCCATCGCCTCCAACGGCGACGGCCGCGCCGCCTACAACACGCTCGAAGCCGCGGTCAGCGCCTCCACGGATGGCGTGCTCTCCGAGTCGGCGGTCGAAGACGCCATCCAGCGCAAAGTCCTGCTCTACGACAAATCGGGCGAAGAGCACTACAACCTGATCTCGGCGCTCCATAAATCGGTAAGATCAAGCGATCCGGACGCCGCGCTCTACTGGCTGGCGCGCATGATGGAAGCCGGCGAAGACCGCATGTACCTGGCTCGCCGCCTGGTGCGCATGGCCATCGAGGACATCGGCCTGGCCGACCCGCGTGCCATGGAGCAGGCCATCGCGGCGCAGCAGACGGTGCATTTCCTGGGCATTCCGGAAGGCGACTTGGCGCTGGCCCAACTGGCGATCTATCTTTCGATAGCGCCCAAATCCGACGCGGCCTACCGCGCGCTGGGTGCGGCCCAGGAGGCGGTCCACAACTCGACCGCCGAGCCGGTTCCGATGCAACTGCGCAACGCGCCGACCAAAGCCATGAAGCAATGGGGCTACGGCCAGGGCTACCAGCACGCGCACAAAGTGGAAGACGCACTGCCCGACATGGACTGCCTGCCCGAATCCCTGCTAGGCCGCCGCTTCTACGAGCCGACTACGCGCGGGGCGGAGCAGCGCATCGCCGAGCGTTTGGCGGAAATTAGAGCGGCGCGAGAAAAGGGGAGCTAACAGGATGAAGTGTGTCACCAGGATACGGCCGAACTTATCTCCGCCGAAATCGTAGTCCTCGCAGACTTCCCGGTATGCAAACAGCATCCTCGATGCCCGGTTCCTGTGGACTTTGCAAAGCTGAAGGCGTGAGCCTGTGCTACAGCGACCTTCTTCCTAAGGCCATCTCACGCTGGCTTATCAAGTCAGAGCTAATTGAAAAGGGCAATCGCAATCCCGTCTTCATCACGTCGCGACGGGCCGTCCAGATGAACTTTCGAGTTGCGGAAGAGTTTCTCTGTTTGGAGTGCGAAGGGAGGCTCAACAGACAGGGGGAAACGTGGGTACTTCGCAACTCTTACCGGGGAGTGAAAAATTTCCCGATTCAGAGCCTTCTCGCTGACGCTCCTCCGATCGCAGTTCGAGAATCGTTCAGGCTCATAGACGGGCGAGCGTTGCCAGATGTCGAGATGGATAAGTTAGTCTTTTTTGCCACCTCGATTTTCTGGAAGGCGTCAGCGCGGGAATGGCGGTTCATCGACCACTGGGATCGCCTCGAATTTGGACCGTATGAGGAAAAATTTCGTAGCTTTCTGAATCACGAAGCGGACTTCCCTGACTCTGTATCCTTGGTCATTTCGGTTTCAGGCAACCCAAACCCCCATGTGGGCGCCATTTATCCCTATATGGCCGCTCGCGTTTCGGGAACCCGTCAGTTTCGGTTTTCCATACCAGGCATGGCGTTCTGGCTTCATCAGGGCAACCTACCAGAGCATCTCAAAGAATTTTGCGCCCATCGAACCGGCCGCATCTGCTTCGTTCCAGATTTGAATAAGATTTATCTCGACGAGGCGATGCCGATGATCGCTAACGCGAAGCCATCCGGGGTGCTGGGCGATGTTAACTGACTGACGCCCGTTACGTTCTTGGTGCCTCAAAGCCTGGTGGCGCTGGTATCGCTTTTCGAACTGCGAGCTATGGCCGAATGAGCTGGTCGAAAACAAAATTCACGCGAGTGACAACACCTCGTCGCGAACTAAATGGAGCCGAACGTTCGCTGGAGCGGGACCGTCAAAGTAGAACGCCTTGACGGCTTCTACGGCGCCATGGCGCAACTCATTCCACGAGTTCGCTTGCGTGAAGATGTATTCTGTCAGGCATTCCGCGCAATAGCCGCCGTCTGGCTCCTGTACTACCTCGAAAACCAGTTCGACCATACGTTTTAGGATACGGCTTGTGCGCCTCGAGATAAAGAAATACTTCCATCGGCCAATTGCGTACTGATACTATATGTAGTATCAACGTGCTGAGCGCTAGCGGGTTGATGGCGGACTTGGACAAAGTACGGGCACGGATTAAGGCGATCGCAGAAGGAGGCCGTTCAAACGTTACGCTTGAAGACATCCAGTGGGTGGTCTCTCATCTTGGCCGAAATGGTTACAGGACGAGCGTACGCTCAGCTGGGGATCATCAACAGCTGTTCGTAGTCGGACAGCAAATATTTGGAATCTGCACACACCGTCGAGGAAGCAGGCAGCTGAAGCGGCACTACGTGGACGTCTTTGTGAACGCAATGATTGTTCTGGAGCTATATGAAGAAGACTGATGTCGCAAAGAAGGTCGAAACCCATCTGGCGCTCCCTTACACCCTAATCCTCAGGAAAGACGAGGACGGCGATATCGTCGCCAGTGTCGAAGAACTCGAGGGCTGTGTCGCCGACGGGTCCGATGAAAGCGAAGCTATCGCCAATCTGAAGGCGATGCAGGCGGCATGGATTGAGGCATGCATCGAATCCGGGCGTTCAGTGCCCCTACCGCAACCCGTTGACGAAATGCCAAGCGGCAAATGGGTGCAAAGAGTGCCTCGCAGCCTTCATCAACGCCTGGTCCGCCTCGCCAAACGCGAAAAAGTCAGCCTCAACGCGCTCGTCACCACCATGCTCTCCGAAGCGGCCGCCTCAAAAACATTTGAGCAAGTCCTGCTCGACCGCACCGGCCTCTTCCTTGAGCGCAAGAACTAGCCCCTCCTCGCACCGCTGCTAAACTAGTTTTCTAGGGTTCCCCCCGCAAGGAGAAAGTATTGCAATCTGCATGGCTGGCCCTGGAAGACGGGACTGTCTTCGAAGGCCGTAGCTTTGGTGCGCCCGTGGAACGCTCCGGCGAAGTCGTTTTCAACACGTCGCTCACCGGCTATCAGGAAATTTTCACCGATCCCTCCTATTCCGGTCAAATCGTCATCCTGACCAATCCCCAGATCGGCAATTACGGCACTGCCGGCAGCGACAGCGAAGCCGCCAAACCCTATATCGAAGGCCTGGTCGTGCGCGATTTTTCGAGCCTCACCAGCAACTGGCGCTCCGACACGGAAGCCCGCGACTTCCTCTCGAAGAACAACATCCCGGTGGTCTCCGATCTCGACACGCGCGCCCTGGTGCGCCACCTGCGCAGCCGCGGCGTCATGCGCGGCGTGCTTTCCACGCTCGAGAGCGATCCCGAAAAGCTGGTGGCCAAAGCCCGCGCCATCCCTTCCATGGCCGGCCTCGACCTCGCCACGCGCGTCTCCACATCGGAGAGCTACCAGTGGGATCAACCCATTACCCCCTGTTCCCCGTCCGAGCTCCTGAAGCCGCCGGCCGAGTTGAAGCATCACGTCGTGGCCTTCGATTACGGCATCAAGCGCAACATTCTGCGGCGCCTGGTCCACTCCGGCTGCAAAGTAACGGTGGTGCCGGCGCTCACCAGCGCTGAAGACGTGCTGGCGCTGAAGCCCGACGGCGTGTTTCTCTCAAACGGCCCGGGCGATCCCGAACCGCTCACACGGCAAATCGAAATCATCCAAAAACTCATCGGCAAGACGCCCATCTTCGGCATCTGCCTGGGCCAACAGGTGCTGGGTCTGGCGATGGGCGGCTCTACCTACAAGCTGAAGTTCGGCCACCGCGGCGGCAATCACCCGGTGCGTAATGAACGGACTAAGCGCGTCGAAATCACGGCGCAGAA
>DOZZ01000064.1:0-25302 GCA_003517725.1 Bryobacterales bacterium
CGCGAACAGTATCTGACGCGGCCCGCGCTGCGCCTGATCCGTCCGCTGACGTAAGGACCGTATGGATTCCCGCTGGATCAAATGGAGCGCGGCCGGGTTCGTCCTGCTGCTGGTCAACACCGGCTACCTGGTGGGATTTCCCGCCCCGACGCTGGTGTACGTCGCCAACGTTCTATTGCATCTGGGGCTGGGCGTTGCGTTGACCGTGGCGGCGCTGTTCCTGCTGAAACGCATTCCGGCGCTCGGCGCGTTTGTGTTCGCCTCGGCCGTGGGCCTGGTGATCGCGGTGATCGGCAACACCTACAACCACCGCTGGGTACTGTGGCTGCATGTGCTGATCGGCGTCGCCTCGCTGGGGCTTCTGATTCCGTGGGTGCGGACCCAAAACCGCACGGTGCAGCGCGCGTTCGCTGGCGGTTGCGCGGCACTGCTGCTGCTCTCTGGCGCCGGCTGGATTTATCGCAAGGTGCTGCCGGATCGCGCCGATCGCATCGTGAATCCGTTGACCGCGCCGGTCTCGATGGAGGGCGAAGGCGGCGGCCCGAAATCGCCCTTCTTTCCTTCTTCTTCGAAGACCAATGTCGGCGGCCGCATCCCCTCCAACTTTTTCATGGACTCGAAGGTCTGCGGCGACTGTCATCACGACATTTACCAGCAGTGGAACAGTTCGGCGCACCATTTCGCGTCGTTCAACAATCAGTTTTATCGCAAGGCCATCGAGTACATGCAGGACACCCAGGGCACCACGCAGCCGAGTAAATGGTGCGCCGGCTGCCACGATCACGCCCTGCTGTTCAACGGCAGTTGGGAAAAGCCGGTCAAGGAACAGATCGACACGCCCGAAGCGCAGAACGGGCTGGGCTGCATGTCGTGCCACTCCATCGTGCACGTCAGCAGTTCCATGGGCAATGGCGACTTCACCATGGAGTATCCCCCCCTGCACGATCTGGCCAACAGCCGCAACAAGGCCATCAAGGCGCTGGTCAATTACGTGACGTACCTGGACCCGGGGCCGCACAAGCGCACTTTCCTAAAGCCTTTTATGCGCGGTGAAAACTCCGCGGAATTTTGCTCCGCCTGCCACAAGGTGCACATGGACGTTCCGGTGAACAACTATCGCTGGTTCCGCGGCTTTAACGACTATGACAACTGGCAGGCCAGCGGCGTCTCGGGCCAGGGCGCACGGTCGTTTTATTACCCGCCCAAAACCGCCGCGTGCGGCGGTTGCCATATGCCGCTGGTGGCGTCGAACGACCCCGGCAACCGCGGCGGCAAGGTTCATTCGCATCGCTTTCCTGCCGCCAACACGGCGCTGCCGCTGGTCAACGGCGACCAGGCGCAGATGGAGGCGACGCTGAAGTTCCTGCAGTCGGGCTTCATGAGCGTCGATATTTTCGCGGCTGCTCCGGAGTCCGACCAGCCTGCCGGGACCGAGATGCGGCGCGTGGCGGCCGACGTGCCCAAGGCCGAATCCGGCATGGCCGTGGGCGAGGAGGCCGAGCAGTCCGGTCCCGCGTTTCTGCGCGAAGTGGGCGAGATCGCCGCGCCGCTGGATCACGCCGGCACTGCGCTGCAACCGGGTTCCACGGTGCGCCTGGACGTGGTGGTACGGACGAAAAAGATCGGCCACTTCTTCCCGGGCGGCACCATCGACTCCGACGACGTGTGGCTGGAACTGAAGGGCGCCGATGCCGCCGGAAAACCCATCTTCTGGAGCGGCTCGGTTGACGATAATGGCAAGGGGCCGGTGCATGCCGGAGCGCACTTCTATCGCGCGTACCAATTGGACGCCGAGGGCAACGAGATCAACAAGCGCAACGCGTGGCAGGCCCGCAGCGTGCTCTACGTGCGCCTGATTCCGCCGGGCGCCGCAGACGTGGCCCATTTCCGCGTGAAGATTCCGAAGGACGCCAAGGGGCCGCTGACCTTTACGGCGAAGCTCAATTACCGCAAGTTCACGCGCTACTACACGCAGTTCTCCTACGCCGGGAAGCCTAAGCCGGGGCAGGATCCGAAGCTGCTGAATATCGACTCGAACGGCCTGGAATATTCGTTCGATCCGGCCAATATTCCGCGCAACGTCTCGGGCAAAATCAAAGACCGCATCCCGGATTTACCGATTGTGACCATTGCGCAGTCGGCCGTGACGCTGCCGCTAGGCGCCGCGCGCTGGACGCCGGTGGTCCGCCGGCCCGACCGCGAACGCTGGAACGATTACGGCATCGGTCTGCTGCTGCAAGGCGATCTGAAGGGCGCCGAATGGGCCTTCCGCAAAGTGACCGAAGCCGAGCCGGGCTATGCCGACGGCTGGCTGAACGTGGCCCGTGCGCTAATTCAAGAAGGCGAGACGGATGCGGCGAAGCCGTTCCTCTCGAAAGCTCTGGCGATCGATTCCTCGCTGGCGCGGATTCACTTTTTCCAGGCTATGGTCGAGAAGTCCGACGGCGATTACGATGCCGCGCTGCGATCGCTTGGCACGGTAGTAGCAGCCTATCCGCGCGATCGCGTGGCGTTGAACCAGATGGCGCGCGTGCAGTTTCTAAAACGCGATTATGCCGGCGCGCTGAAGACGCTCGACCGCGTGTCGCTGGTGGATCCCGAAGATTTGCAGATGCACTATACGCGCATGCTCTGTTACCGCGGCCTGGGCGAACGTGACAAAGCGGCGTATGAGGAGAAGCTGTTCCGGCGCTTCAAGGCCGAAGAGTCGTCGCAATCGATCACCGCCAAACGGCGCATGCTGAGCCCCGAAGACAACAACGAGCGCCAACCCATCCACGAACACGAAAGTTCCTTATGAAGTACATCGCAATATTCTTAGCGGCCGCGCTGTGCCTGGCCCTCGGCCTGGCTGCCACGGCTCCGGCGCCGGCGGTCCATTTCACCAACGTGACCACCGCGGCCGGCATCCATTTTCAACATCACAATGGCAAGTTCGGCAAGAAATATCTGCCCGAGACCATGGGCTCCGGTTGTGCCTTCGTCGACCTGGATGGCGATGGCTATCCGGACATCGTGCTCTTGAACGGCAAAGACTGGAAGCCCAGCGGCCACAAGTATTTTCCCGGGTATTATCACAACAACAAGAACGGCACGTTCACCGACGTCACGCGGGGCAGCGGCCTGGACGTCGAGATGTACGCGATGGGGATCGCCGTGGCCGACTACGACAACGACGGCCGGCCCGACATCTACATCACGGCGCTCGATGGCGACCATTTGTTCCATAACGAGGGAAATGGCAAATTCCGCGACGTGACGGCGCAGTCGGGCATCAAGAATGCCGCCTTCGGCACCAGCGCCGCGTGGTTCGACTACGACAATGACGGCAAGCCGGACCTGTTCGTCGCCAACTACATTCAGTGGACGCCGGCGAATGATCTGTGGTGCTCGCTTGATGGCAGGACTAAGTCGTACTGCACGCCGGAATCGTCCAAAGGCTCGCCCAACCGGCTGTTTCACAATCTGGGGAATGGCCGTTTTGAAGATGTCACCAAGAAGGCCGGCCTGTACGACACCACCAGCAAATCACTCGGCGTGACGGTGCTCGACTATAACGGCGATGGCTTTGCCGATCTGTTTATCAGCAACGACACGCAGCCCAACAAGCTCTATCGCAACAACAAGAACGGCACGTTTACCGAAGAGGGCGTGTCGGCCGGCGTGGCGTTCGGCGAAGATGGCGTGGCGCGCGGCGCGATGGGGGTCGATTGGGCCGACTATGACCGCTCAGGGCGACCTTCGCTGCTGGTCGGCAACTTCTCGAACCAGATGATGGGGCTCTATCACAACGAAGGCAACGGGCTGTTTGTGGACGAAGCGCCGTCCTCCACGGTGGGACGCGCCAGCCTGTTGAGCCTGACGTTTGGCGCGTTCTTCTTCGATTACGACCTCGACGGCTACCCCGATATTCTGGCGGCCAACGGCCACACCGAGGTCGAGATCGGCCGGGTGCAGCCCAAGGTGCGCTATGAAGAGCCGCCACTTTTGTTCCGCAACGTGGCCAAGGGCCATTTCGAGAACGCCAGCAACGCGGTGGGCGCGGACTTCGCGCGGCCCATCGTGGCCCGCGGCGCCGCCTACGCCGACTTCGACCGCGATGGCGATCTGGACGTCCTCCTGACGACTAACGATGGGCCGCCCGTGCTGCTGCGCAATGATGGGGGCAATCGCAATCACTGGCTCAATGTGCGGCTGGCCGGGACTAAGTCGAACCGCAGCGGACTGGACGCCGTGGTGCGCATCGAGAGCGCCGGGGGCAAGCAGTGGAACATGGTGCGCAGCGGAGGCAGCTACTGCTCGCAGAGCGATCTGGCGCTGACGTTCGGATTAGGCGCCGATACAGTGGTGAGAGCCATTCAGGTGGAATGGCCCAGCGGCAAACGACAGAGCTTTCTGAATGTGCCGGCGAACCAATTCCTGACTATCAACGAAACCAGCGGTATCGCGCGGTAGCGACTTAGCGTTGGCGCGCGGTTGAGACGCGTCAGTCGCATCGATGCAACGCCAGTATATTCAGCGTCACGCGCTTTCGACCTCCTATTTTCCTTTTGCAATCACGGGTTTAAGTTAGTCCTCCCGAGAGGCGTGGACTCTCGATGTTAGTTTCTGAATCGAGAGGAGTCACGTTGGATAAACCCAAACGAAAAAAACTCACGACGGCGGAGTTGATCGAGAGGGCTATCGAGAATATGGAACAGAAGCTGGACAAGGAAGGCGTCAAAGCTAGTGTCGGCGACCTCATCCGTTTGCTCCAGCTTCAGAAAGATTTGGGTTTCGACCAGCCCAAACAGGTCACCGTTCGATGGGTCGAGAAGAACGAGAAATAGTTTACGTTCCCCTACCTTCACAGAGACTATTTCACGGATGCGACGAGAGATTCAAGGGATTTTCGGGACCCATCGGGTCGGGTAAAAGTCAGGCGCTGTGTCAGGAGGCGATCCGGCTCAGTTATCAAAACCCCGGGCGCATGGGGCTGATAGGCGCGCCGACGTTTCCGATGCTGCGAGATTCAACGCAGGCGGCGCTGTTTGAGGTATTGGAACGCAACCACATTCCATTTGATTTCAACCGTTCCGAAAATGTATTGACGATGCGGGACACCGGTTCACGGATTCTGTTCCGTTCGCTGGATGACTTCGAGCGGTTGCGCGGCACTAACCTGGCCTGGTTTGGCGTGGATGAGTTGACCTATACGCAGGAAGCTGCGTGGATGCGTCTGGAGGGCAGGTTGCGGGATCCGCAGGCGACACGCCTTTCGGGCTTCGCGGTGTGGACTCCGAAGGGCTACGACTGGGTCTATCGGCGCTTCATCGAAGACACGCCAAAGGACTACCGGGCGATACTGGCCAGGCCGCGAGAGAACTGTTATCTGCTGGATCAGATTCCGGATTTCTACGACCGCCTGAAACACAGCTACGACGAGAACTTCTACCAGCAGGAGGTGATGGGCGAGTACCTGAATGCACAGGGCGGCCGGGTGTACCAGGCATTCGATCGGCTCGATCACGTGACCTCGGTGCTGTGCGATGCGGCGTTGCCGCTGCTGTGGGCGCTCGACTTTAACGTGGACCCCATGAGCTCGGTGGTGGTGCAGCAGTCGGACGGCATTCGGGTAGTGGATGAGATTGTGCTGCGGCGGTCCACGACGCTCCAGGCGTGCCAGGAGTTCTGTAGCCGTTATGGGAAACATCAGCGGAACCTGACGATTTATGGCGACGCGGCAGGGCAGCACATGCAAACAACGGGCTCTTCGGACTACGAGATCGTGCAGAACTACTTCAGCGAGTTTTACGACGGTCGGGTGCTGTTGAAAGTGCCACGCAGCAACCCGTCGGTGCGGGACCGGGTGAGCCTGATGAACGCCAAGTTAAAGAACAGCGAGGGGCGCGTAGAAATGGTGATGGATACGCGCTGCCGCGAGTTGATTAAGGATTTCGAGCAGGTGAGTTACAAGCCGGACACGATGGTTGTGGACAAAGACAAAGACCACGCGCGCACCCACCTGACCGACGCACTAGGTTACCTGGTCTGGCAGGAATACCGGGTGAACCGCCCCATCGGGCCGCGTGGGAATCCCCTGTTCTGATGGCGCGGAAAAAAGCGAGGAGAGGCATTTGACGATTCGGCAGATCGACCGGGAGCATCCGGAGTTTCAGGCCAGCCGTAGATTGTGGAAGCGCTACCAGGACCTGTACGCGGGCGGCGAGCGGCTGCGGGCCAATGCGGCGGAATACCTGGTGCGGCGGCACAAAGAGCCGGGTGACGTGTATCTGGAGCGCCTGGCCCGCGTATTCTACGAAAACTATATCGGCTCGATTATCGACTGGTATTCGGCGACGCTGATGCGGCGGGAGCCGCTGCTGCAGTTCGACGGGAACGACGATCCGGGGCGGCAGTTTTTCGCCGAGTTGGTGACCGACTGCGATTTGAAGGGCACCAGCCTGACGGAGTTCTTCCGGCGGCAGTTGAGCCAGGCGCTGGTGTGCGGACGGTCCTTTCTGGTGGTGGATTTTCCGCGGGTGAACGGGCCGGTGGCGACGCGGGCGGAAGAAGACGCCATGGGCCATTCGCGCGCCTTTCTGACGGAGTACTCGCCCGAAGAAGTCATCAACTGGTGCTATGACGACGGCGGCGCGCTGGAGTGGATGGTGCTGCGCACGTCGACTCTGCGGCAAGACCGCGTGGAAGACGCGGGCTGGCGGCGTTTGACGCGCTGGATTTACTACGACCGCGAGAACTTCCAAATCTACGAGCAGGATGAGCAGCCCAAAAGGCCCGGTTCGAACCAACTGGCGCTGGTGGCGGAGGGGCGGCACGGCTTCGCGGCACAGCAGCGCGTGCCGGTGTTCGAACTGAAGCTGAGCGAGGGGCTGTGGCTGATGAACAAGACGGCCCTGCTGCAGATGGAGCACTTCAATAAGTCGAACGCGCTGGGCTGGGCGTTGACCATGGGCCTGTTCGCTTCTCCCGTGATCTATAGCGACCGGGAGTGGAACCAGATTGTGGGCGAGTCGTACTTCATCCAGCTTGGGCCGGATGACAAATTCGGGTGGGCCGAACCGAGCGGGAACGTCTTCCAGATCGCGGCGGAAAACCTGGTGCGACTGAAGGACGAAATCTACCGCGTGTCCTATCTGACCAACCAGACTAGCGGACGCGTCGAGTCCGGGTCAGGCCAGTCGGGGTTTAGTAAGCGCATGGATTTTGGCGTGACCCAGGACATTCTGCGGGCTTACGGCGACGTCGTGAAGGAGCTGATGCGGCGGGTGCTGGTGAGTATCGCGACGGCGCGGCAGGACACCCTCACGATCGACGTCTCGGGGATGAACGAGTTCGACATCGAAGACTTCGGCGCGGAGCTAACGAACGCTAAGCAGCTGCTGGATCTAGGCATCGAGAGCCCCACGTTGAAGAAGCAGTTATTCAAAAAGATCGCACTGAAATATTTCTGCGATTCGCGGCAGGAGATCAAAAACCAGATCGCACAGGAGATCGACAGCAGTCTGGGCGGGCTTTAAGGAGACACATGGACGATTCACACAACGAAAACTCAATGCAGGTGGACGTGCAGGCAGTGGTGCAGCAGGCCATCCAGGAGTACATGCGGCAGGACACCACGCGGCGGGAGCCGGCCTACAAGGCGGAGCTGCAGGAGGAGCGGCGGCGGCGGGAACAGCTGGAACGCCGGCTGAACACGCTGGTCGAAGAGAACAAGCACGCGCGCAAGATCGCGGAAGAGGCTGAACGCGGGTCGGCAATCCGCGCCGAGTTGCAACAGAACGGCGTGGTGAAGATCGACCTGGCCTACAAAGCCGTGCAGGACGGCATTGTGCGCGGCGAAGACGGGCGGTTGCAGGCGAAGACAGATCAGGGCGAGGTGCCGCTGCGGGAATACATCAGCGACTTCGTGGCCCAGAATCCGGAGTTTTTGCCGGCGCGCATTTCGGGCGGGTCGGGAGTCACGGGCGCGCATAAGGCGCCGGTGACGAGCGGGGGCATCGACGTCGAAAAGATCGGTCCGGGCATGAGCAAGGACGATCTGGAGCGAGCCAGACAAGAGATTTTACGAGTTGCGTCCCAGAGTCTTCGGGGCGTGTAGGGGCAACAGCAGGAGGCTCCAACCACTTGCCTGTTGAAGGAGAAGAAAGAGCAGAATGGCAGCAATTACTTCAGCAAATATAGCGAGCGCGATCGTAAAGCTGGTGGCGGCGGATGCGCTGCCGGCGCTGGTGGCCAACCTTGTAATGGGGAACTTGGTGAACCGGGACTACGAGCCGGTGCTGGCACAGGCGGGAGACACGGTGAACGTGCCGATCCCCCCCACCCTGACGGCCAATAACATCGCGGAAGGCGGTACGGTGCAAACGCAGAACCCGAACCTGGGCAACGCGCAGATTGTACTGAACACGCACGCGGAAGCGACGTTCCAGATTCCCGACGTAACGCGGGTGCTGGCGGTGCCGGACCTTCTGAAGGTCTATATGCAACCGGCAGTGGCGGCGATTGCGGAGCGGATCGAGAGCGATCTATTGAACCTGTACGCGGGGTTCACGGCGAATGCCCCCGTGGGTACGGCGGGCACGGCGATCAACGAAGCGGCCATCGACGCCGCCGAGACGGCGCTGTTTACGGCGAAGGTTCCGATGAGCGAACCGAAGTATCTGGTGGTGGATGCGAACACTTATTCGCAGATGCGCCAGATTCCGCGCTTCAGCGAGTTCCAGACGGCGGGTGACGCCGGACTGCGGGCGCTGGTGGACGGCAGCTTCGGCAAGATCAAGGATTTTTTCGTGTTCCGGTCGCAACTGGTCGCCAAGACCGGTAGCACGCCGCTGAACACGCACAACCTGGCATTTTGCAAAAACGGTATCGGCCTGGTGATTCGCCGGCTGCCGCAGCCGCTGCCGGGGACGGGCGCCATTGCCGAATATGCCGAGTTGGGCAACTTCGGGATGCGCGTAACGATGAGCTACCAGCCGAACACGCTGGCGCAGCAGTTCACGGTGGACGTGTTGTACGGAGCGGCGATCCTGCGCAACAGCTTTGGGGTGCAGGTCAACAGCTAGCGAAGGTTTCGGGCGGAGCGCGCGCATGGGAGCGCCATCCGCCCGGTTTTGCGGAGAACCACTAACAAAGAGCAAGGGAGCCGAATGGATCTGAGGTCTTACTACAAAAAGCTGCGCGATGTGGAGCGGACCATCGTGGAGGAGTTTC
Source organism: Bryobacterales bacterium (assembly GCA_003517725.1). GTDB lineage: Bacteria > Acidobacteriota > Terriglobia > Bryobacterales > Bryobacteraceae > DOZZ01. Next base: position 9,217 of record DOZZ01000064.1, read on the forward strand.
CGGTGGTCGTCAGTCATGAGACGCCGGAGGGCGGCAGGCCAGGCGTGCTGACCGAAGTGCCACGAATGCTGGCGGCCCAGCTCGTGGCGGAGGGCCGCGCCGACGTGGCCGACGCCAAGACCACGGCGCGCTACCGGCAGGAGTGCGAGGAGAAGAAACAAGCGGCAGATCAGTTGCTGGCCGCCAGCCGTTTGCAAGTGATGGTAGTGCCGGTGGATAGCGCGAAGCGGCCCAAAAGCCCCGAACAGCGCTGAGGGAACGAACCGATGGCACTCTTTTCAGACGGCGCAATCAGCACGGTGGCGGACATGACGGCCCAGGACAGCACCGTCCTGGAGGTAGCCCAAACCGAAGGCATCAACCTGACGCAGAAGCTGGCGTTGGCCCAGGCCGAGTTGGGACTGGAGCTGGCGAGTCTTCTGGAGCGCGGGCGGTCGACGTACAACCCCCTATGGGGGCAGACCCAACTGACCGTGGCCAACGTGGCGGTGACCCCTTCCTTACAGGTCTGGCACGCCTACCGGACCCTGGCCGCAGTATACCGGGATGCCTATTTCAGCCAATTGAACGCGCGTTACGAGGCGAAGTGGCAGCTGTTCGAAAAGCTGGCGCGTAAAGCCATGCTGGACACTATCGAGGTGGGCGTGGGACTGGTGTGGGACCCGGTGCCGCAGGCGGGTGCGCCGCAGCTTTCAACGGTTGCGGGCGTGGGCGCCGGCGGTGACTTTTACGCCGCGGTGTCATTTCTAAACGCGGCGGGCGAAGAGGGCCTCCCGTCGGTCGTGACAGACCTGACGGTGGCGGCCGGCAGTGAGCTGGTGATTGGGGCGGGCACGGCGCCGGCGAACGCCACGGGGTGGAATGCGTATGCCGGGAACGATCCGGGCGCGCTCGCTCTGCTGAACTCGACGCCCATGCCGATTGGCATCAGCTTCACCTGGTTAGCCGGCACAGTGGGCGGACGCGCGCCGGCCGGCGGGCAGAGCCCAAATCTGATGCGGGTGCTGCCGCGCATGTGGCAGCGAGGATAGCGCATGACGAGTATCGGAAACGCGGTCACGACGTCGGTGTTGGCGCTGCTGACTGCGCCCAGCGGGGCGGATCTGCAGTTGAACGAGTTGGCGCGGGCGCAAGGGGCACGCGGCGATATGGCGCGGCAGTCAATTGCTGTATCGAACAGCGGGCCGGAGTTGGTGGAGCGAACGGCGCGGTCAAAATACCCGGCGTTGCAGATCTATTGCGACAAGCTGACCAATGCGCTGAAGGAGAAGTTCCGGATTTTCTCCGGGACCGCGCACGTGACCGTAGAAGTGCGCTACTCGCAGGATCGCCTGGAGGGCATGGACCACGGGCTGCAGGCGTATGCGGACGCGGTGTGCCAATTGCTCGATCTGGCGCGCGGCGACTGGCAGCAGGGCACGTATTACGCGGGCGGCTACGACGTGACGTTCGCGACGGTGAAGGCGGCGGGGCAGGGCTTCCTGCAGATCGCGAAGATTGGATTCGAAGTGGAAGTCAGCAGATAAACGAAAGAGTAGAGGCCGCATGTCAACTTACATTGCATCGAACGCCAATCGCTGGTACTGCCAGTTAGAGAGCAGCTACGGCCAAGTGCCGGCGGTGAGCGCGCAGAACCGCATCCCAGCCGTGAAGCTGACGGCGAAAGTAACGCCGCTGATTCCGGATCGCAAGGACAAGAGTGGCAGCCGCACTTTTGCGGGGCAGCCCTGGGGCGGCCGGCAGGAGACCAGCTTCACGCTGAAGACCTATATGACGGGGAGCGCGAACGCAGCCGTGGCGCCGAGTTATGGGCCATTGATTCAGGCGGCGATGGGAGCCGCGGCGCTGTTGTACGCCGGCGGCGTGTCGAGCGCGGCGAGCAACAGCGGCGGCACGCTGGGGTTCGCGACGCCGCATGGGCTGCAGCCGAACCAGGCCGTGACATTCAACGGGGAGATTCGATTCGTGGGCGCCGTGATCGATACTCTGACGGTGCTGCTGAACGCGCCGTTCGGGACTACGCCGACGGCGGGTGCCGCGATTGGGGCGACGGTAACGTATGGGCTGGCGGCGGCGCTGCCGAGCGTCAGCGTGTTCGATTACTGGAGCCCGGCGACGGCCCTGCAGCGAATTCTGTGCGGTGGCGCCATCAACCAGCTTTCGGTGAAGTTGAACAGTGATTACCACGAATTCGATTTTCAAGGAGTGGCGCAAGACCTGCTGGACTCCGCGAGCTTCGCGTCCGGCAGCGGACAGTTGAGTGCATTTCCGGTGGAGCCCGCTTTCAGCGGGCCGCTGCCGAGCGTCATTCCCGGCAGCCTGGGGCAAGTCTGGCTGGGCAACGCGGCGGCCAAATTCCTGACCATTACGGACGGAACCATCAGCCTCGATAACGACATTGAGCTGCGGGCCAAGGAGTTCGGCAGTTCTCTACCCCGAGCCGTGGTGCCGGGGAACCGTAAGGTGCTGCTCGATCTGGATCTATACAGCCGCGACGATGCGGCCACTACGGAGCTGTACCAATCGGCGCGCCAGCGCTCGCCCATCGGGGTCGCGTTGCAGTTGGGCCAGGCCGCCGGGAGCTTGATGGGAATTTATCTGAAGAGTGTGATTCCGGAGGTGCCCGAGTTGGAAGACTCCGACCGGCGGCTGCAGTGGCGGTTCAGGAACTCGCGCGGACAAGGCACGGCCGACGACGAGATGGTGCTGGCATTCGGATAGCTGGAAGACGAGGAGCCATGAATTACGAAAGCAGTATCGCGATCGCGTCGAAGACGCAGCCCGGCGTCGTTTACGAAATCGCCAGAATGTCGTTCGGACGCCGCCTGGAGCTCGTACGGCGCATTCGCGACCTGGCGCCGAAGATCGAGTTCCTGGAAGCCGGCGGCAGCGAGCGGGATGAGGTAGAGGCGAGGCTGTTGAGCGCCGACGTTGACCGCATCTACCTGATCTGGGGACTGCGCGGCGTGAGTGGGCTCGAAATCGACGGACAGGCCGCCACGCCCGAGCTGTTGGCGGAAGCCGGTCCGGAGGATCTGTTCCGGGAGGCGCTGGCGGCCGTGAAAGAGGCGTGCTGCCTGAGCGAGGAAGAAAGAAAAAACTAATCGTCGCACTTCAATTTCAGCTTTCGAGCCAGGCCGGCTGGAGCTGCGACACCTGCCGTAAGGCCGGCCTGGAGAAGAAGCGGCGGTGCGGCTGGCTTGGGTTACCGGCGGAGAGTCCGCAAGAGAGCGGGCCGCCCGTGTGGGCAAGGCGCCGAACAGTGAGCATGCAGTGCCCTAAATCCTACGTTACATCGCAGAGCCTGGCGTGGATCGATGAGTTCGCCCTGTGGAGGCGGCGCCCCGCGGCGGAATACGCCGAGACGGAAGCAAAGAAGTTGGACGCATTTTTGATACTCGAGGCACAACTTGCAGCGGAAAACGACGAACACAGAAGTTAGATCGGAACACGCGAAACGCCTGCTGCCGCGCGGCGACGCGAACCTGAGCGCGCATGTGTCGGGACTGCTTCCGTTGTCTGGAGCTGGCGCGGGCAATGCTTCCAGTTCACCGCTGCCGGTGAATCCCAACGATCTGTTGGCCGCGACTCTGAAAGATACCGCCCAGCAACTGAATCAGTGGCGCGCCGCAACCCAGGCCCAGGCCGACGCGGTGGCGCAAAATACCTCAGCCTTGCAGCAAAACACGGCATCGCGAAGCAAAGGCAGTACCGCCGGCAGTATTCTAAGCACCGCTTCCAGTTTCCTGGGCGGTGGACTCGGCGCGCTGCCGCTGATCTCGGGGCTAGTGGGGCTGTTCAGTGGAGGCCCGAAGAGCTCCCCGGTGCTGCCCAGGTATCTGGCGCCCCCATCGCTCTCGATCCAGAACTCGGTGGATGCGGGCGGCAGCGCCGGGCCCGCGGTTTACGACCAGTACGGCATGCCCCGGGCGGCGTCCTCACAAGCGGCGGCTCCACAGCCCAGCGTAACCGTGAACGTGCAGGCCATGGACAGCCGCTCGTTCATGGACCACAGCGCTGCCATTGCCGGCGCGGTGCGCGAGGCGATGCTGAATCTGCACTCGATCAACGACGTGGTGAACGAGCTTTAGCCATGGCGACTTTTCCGCTGTTGCAGACCGGCGCGGTGGCGCAGTATCCGCTCGAGCGGCGCGCCCGAACCGCCACCCAGGTGGTTCGCTTCCTGGACGGCAGCGAGCAGAAATACCGCGGGCTGGCCGCGCCGCTGCACGCGTGGCGCGTGCAACTGGACCTGTTGGACGACGTTGAAAAAGCCGAGCTGGATGCGTTTTTTGTGACGCAGCAGGGAGCCGTGCAGTCGTTCGCTTTTACGGACCCGTGGGATGGCGCGGTGTATCCGAACTGCCGGCTGGGCGCGGATGAGGTCCGGAGCGTGGAGCTGAAGGAGATGCAGGCGAGAGTAGCAGTCGAGATCCTGGAGAACCATGCATGAGCGGCTTCTTTCCACAGTTATCGAGCGGTGCACTGACGCAGTTTCCGATGCAGCGGTCGCGCCGCAAGCGCAGCATCGCCAACGTGCTGGAGGACGGAACCTATTACGCGCTAGCCGACAGCGGCGTATCGTGGCTGCGGTGGCAACTGGATTACGCCGCCCTTAGCGACGTGGAGGCCACCACGCTGGCGGCCTTCTTCGAGCAGAATGAAGGCCGCGCCGGCAGCTTTCTCTTCATGGACCCTGGAGCCAACCTGCTGGTGCAGAGCGAGACTCTGGAAAACGTAGCGTGGGTGCGCAACACACTACTAACGTTGCGGACCGGCACGGCGGATCCGCTACTGACCAATCGCGCCGCGACCCTGACCAACACCAGCCCGGCGGCGCTCACCATCGCGCAGAGCATGAGTCTCCCAGGCGCGGCCACCGCCTGCTTCAGCGTCTATGGGCGATGCGCGGCGGGCGGTACGGTGCAGCTGACGCGCAACGACGGCGCCAGTACGGTCACACAACCCTTCGCGCTGCGGCCGGAGTGGCAGCGCATCGCATTGCGCAGCGTGATCGCGGGCGGCGCCGGCCCGTGCACCTTCAGCCTGACCATTGCGGCCGGTTATGCGGTGGACATTTTTGGATTTCAGGTGACCGCGCAGCCTGCCGCGGGGCAGTATGTGGCCACCGCCGCAATCAGCGCTCTGTATCCAGCCACGGCTTTCGATTCCGATGAACTCGCATTCAGGCGTACGGATTACAACCAGAACTCCTGCCAGGTGCGCTTGATCTCACGCGCCTGAACCCACCCGATGCAAAGCTACCTTCAATTAAAAGAGCTGAGTTTTGCCGAGACGCCGCTGTTGCTGTTCGACTGTCAGCTTACGGACGGCACGCTGGAGCACTGGAGCACGCACGCGGTACTGGTAAGCGGCGTGAGCTATGCCGCGCGGGTGGCCAGGCACAATGTGTTTGAGCTGCAGTCCGCGTCGACCGAGGGAGTCGATGGAATTCCCAAGATCACGCTGGAACTGGCCAATGCCGACTCCCATTTTTCCGAACTGGAACGAGTGACCGGATGGAAAGGCGCAAAGTTAACCGCGTCGTTCCTGTTCTACGATTTGCGCGCCGCGGTGCCGGCCTCCGACGCCACGACGCTGTTCAAAGGCATCGTCAACGCGCCGGAACTAGTCACCGAGACGGCGTTTCGCGTCAGCGCGGTGAACCGCCTCTCGCTGCAGCGGCTGGTGCTGCCGACCGTGCGCATCCAGCGGCGCTGCCCGTGGAGTTTTCCGGGCACCGCCGCGCAACGGCTGGAGGCCATTGACGGCGCCGGCGAAGGACCCTTTTCGCGGTACTACCGCTGCGGTTACTCGGCCGATATCGCGGGCGGCAGCGGCAACCTGAATGGCACGGCGGCCTTCACCTCCTGCAGCTTCACGCGCTCGGACTGTACCGCGCGCGGCATGTTCAGCGCGGACACGGCGGCCCGGCCCACCGCCCGCTTCGGAGGGCAGGAGTTCGTGCCCTCCACCATCACGGTGCGCAGCGCGGGAGAGAGCGGCAGCCACCTTTCAGCAGTGAGCGCGAATGAGGCGCGCTATAACGATTTTGTCCCCATGGTCTACGGGACCGCGTGGCTGGAGCCGCGCATTGTCTTCGCGCGTAACGACGGCAACCTGACACGCATGGAGGTGCTGCTGGGCGCCGGTGTCATCCACGGCGTGCTGAAGGTGCTGGTGAACGACATCGAAATTCCGATAGGCGTCAGCGGCCGCAACATGACCGGAACCGGCTGGTTCAACGTGATGAGCCGCGGCGCCCGTCAGGGCGCCTTCAACTCCGATTTCGCGGACGCGCAGGGCCGGCCGCTGGGCGACCCGTATGGCAGCATGGCGTACCTGTCGTTAGTGGTGCCCAATCGGATTAATGACGGCAAAAGTCTGCCCAGCGTTCGCGTGCTGCTGGAAGGCCTGGAGATTGGCATGTTCGATGGCGCCGGCGTGGCGCTCCCGATGGTGTTTTCGAACAACCCCGCGTGGGTGATTCTCGACATTCTCCGGCGCAGTGGTTGGGCCTTGGCGGAGTTCGATACCCCCACGTTCTTTCAAGCGGCGGCGTTCTGCGCGGCGTCGATTACCGCACAGGACTTGCATGGCAACGCGGTGCAGACGCCGCGCTTCCAGTGCAACCTGGTGTTAAAGACCAGGCGCAGCGCGGGCGATGTCGTGCGCGGTATTCGCAATGCCTCGCGGCTGTATCTGACCTACGGCGGCAACGGGCTGCTGCAGTTAAAAGTGGAAGGTTCGCTGGCGCAGCAGCAACCGGCATTGCCGCCCGGCAGCAACAGCGCGTCGGCCCTCAACGGCGGTTTCGCGGCCTATGAGTTCGGTGACGGCGGCAACGGCTTCAGCGGAATTCTGAGGAATTCGGATGACAGTTCGAGCGTACGGCTGCTGTCGCGCGCCATCGCCGACACTCCCAACCGCTACAGCGTGGAGTTTCAGGACGCGTTTAACGAGTACCAGCAGGACAGTTACTCCGTCGTGGATTCGAGCGACGTAGCCAGTGTCGCGCAGGAGGTCAGCCAGACCGTTAATGCCCTCGGAATTCCACAGTATGATCAGGCGGCCCGCGTGCTCCAGCTCTTCCTCAATAAGAGCATCACCGGCAACACACAGATTGAGTTCGACACCAGCGTAAAAGGCGTCGGGCTCAATCCCGGCGACATTATCACCGTCAGCTATGCCAAAGAAGGGCTGGTGCGGCAGCCGTTTCGGATTCAGAAGCTCGCGCTGAGCACCAACTACCGCACCAGCCGTATTACGGCGCAATGGCACGATGACGCCTGGTACTCGGACACGGCAGGCCAGTCCTCGGCCGATGGTTCGACGCGCCGGCACAGTGCGTTTGCGCTGACCGCTCCCCGCCCCATTGCCGGCACGGTGCTGGTGCCGGGCTTGGTTCCGGCGTTCGGCGTGATCGAGTCTTACAGTCAGACAGCGGATGGCTCGTCGCAACTGACCGCATCGGTGTCGTTCATCGCGCCTGCCCCCATGACGTCGGGCGGCCCGCGCCTTCCGCTAGTGAGCCTGTCGGCTCGGATTGCCTCTACCGGTGGCGCCCTGGCGGGTCCGTCACTCTACTACGGCGTCAGTTGCGTGGATGCCAACGGGCTCGAAAGCGCGCTCTCATTCATCGTGGCCGCCACTCAACTGACGGGGCAACTTAACACGGTCACGCTGCAGGGCTTGAGTTTTCCACCCGCCGCCGTAACCTTCAATGTATATCGAGGCGAGACCCCCAGCCAGCTCTTCCGCATCGCGCTGAACGCGGCGCTTGGCGCGGAGTTTACCGATAGCGGCCTCGCCCTGCAGGCCGCCGTTCCGCCCGATCCCAACTTTGATCACGCCACATTCTACTGGCGCATGGAACTGCAGCCGGAGGTAAGCGTCACGGTCGAATCCGCCAACACGGTCGGCAACAGCACGCTGCAGATGCCGGTCGATCGCTATGTGGGCAAGCTGGTTCGCATCACGCAAGGCACCGGCAGCGGCCAGGAACGGCTGATTGCGGGAAACACGGCTACGGTGGTGACCACCGCCAGCGCCTGGACGATCATGCCGGATTTGACCAGCTCATTCAGCATCTCCGAGGCCAGCTTCCAAAACGGCGGGACCGGCAAGTATAGCCCGGTGCGCTTTGCGATCACGAATAACGCGGGCGCCGTGGTGCAAATCTCGGGACGCAGCGTAAACGCCAACGACGTGGAGTGCGCGTATGAACTGTCGCCGCTGACCCGCTGGACGATTGGAGGCGCGGGACAGAACATAGTGGACCAAGCCGTAGCGGCCGCGCCGACGTTCAGTCTCGACTCGCCCAGAACACCTGGTGGAACGTTGCTGCTGAGCAGCATCAGCTTCCCGGATCTATCGAACACCAGCAGTATTACGGCCGGAACGCTGAGTCTGTACTACATCGACGAAACCCAGTTGTCCTCGACCGTGACACTGGCGAGCGCGGTGGATGCCAGTGCCCTGTCGATTGTGGTCAGCGCGGCATTCACCGCGGCTCCGGCCTTCGTCCAGATCGGCACCGAGATTGTGGCGGTGGTGCAGATGACCGGGACCACCTTGCAGGTTAAACGAGGGCAACTCGGGAGCACGGCGGTGGCGCTGGCGGCCGGCACTCCCGTGTTGCCGCTCTCCTATAAAGCCGTGGTGATTCCGTTTGTTCGCGGATTTTTCGGTTCGCCGGCCAGCGGCAATTGGAGCTACCCCATCCCCCTCCCAAACGTACGCGTTGCCAGCGCTTCTCTTACCGTGACGAACTCGCAGGGGACCAGCAACCTATCGCTGCTGGCCTTCACGCGCCAGGTCAGCGGCGGCATCCGGACGTTATCTGGCGGGCAGTATTCGTTCCAGGTGTCTGGATATTTGGCGATTCAGACGGCGGCCGCGCCGGAAATTCTGATCGACGCTCCGCGCGTGGTGCGAGACGTCTATGCGCTGGTGAATGTGGCGCCCGTGGGAAGCCCGATCACCGTGAGCGTGAACCTCAACAACGCACCATTCTGCTCACTCACCATTCCGGACGGCCAACTCACTCCGGTGGTGCCGGTGGACGGCCTGGCCTTGGGGCCGCTCAAAGAACAGGACCGGCTCAGTCTCGACATCACTGGGGTCGGGAGCACCGTCCCGGGCAGCGATTTGACCGTGGTGGTGCGCGTCTAGCCCATGCCCGAAACGCTCGACAAGCTGCGGCCAGACCGCGACCTCCTGTGCTATTTCCTGCGGCCTTCCGCCATCGCGGCGCTCAGCGAAACCAGCGCCGCCGGCTTCACTGTCTCCGGCTGTTGGCGCCAGCAGTTTGACTGGGCCGTGGTGGAGTGGAATCGCGACAATACCTTCGAACATCCCAGCCTGAGAAATCTGCCCGATGGCGATTTGAGCGGCCTCACGCTCAGCTATATCGACCAGCGTAACCACTGCATCCCGCTCGATTCCAACCTTTACCCTACGATCGATTGGCCCTATCTACGCATTTGGCTCGATAGCGCGGCCGGCGACACCCTGCACCGCGTCAGACTGCGCGATTACGCGACGCCCGTAACCGGCAGTTACGCCGCTGCCACAGCCGTGTTTCAGTTAGTCGGACCACTTACCGCGGGCGATTACATCGAGCTGGCCTGGGACCCTTTCTCATCGGAACACTATAACTACCAGATCGTCGCTACCGACACCGTGAGCACCGCGCTGGCGAACCTGGCCGGCATCATCAATTCACTCTCGACCGTGGTGGCCGCCAGCGTCTCCGGTTCGAATATCACGCTGACGCTAAGGGACGCCACCAGCGGCGCGAACGGCAACCGGCGTGGCGTGTACGGCAGCGTTTCGGGATCCCGAACCGCCAGCTGGAGCCCGCCGGCCCAGACCTTCGCGGGCGGCACATCGCCCTCCGCCTGGCAGGTCACGCTGCCGTTCAACAATCTGGTGGATTTCGAAACGGGCTTGTTGATCCCGACCGCCAGCATCCGCAAGATGCGTTGGACCTTCTCGGCGGACCTGCAGCCCGCCACTTACTCGCGATCGGAATTCTCGGTATCGATCTCCAATTGGACCGTCACCGGAATCAATCGCGCGTATGCCGTTGCAGGCCCCGGATCGCGCCGCATCGAAAACAGCGATTCCACCGTTATTTACAGCGGCAACTGGGTCCAGACGGGCGGCAATTTCTCCGGAGGTTCCATCACGGCGAGTACGACGCAGGGCAGCCGCGCGACCCTGCAATACACGTTCGGGGGCGCACATCAGTTGTTCATTGGCACGCGTCGCGCTCCGAACACAGCCACCATGGTAGTGAATGTCGATGGCGTCGACGTGCTGTCAAAGACGCTTTTTCTCGCCGGTGAAGACGTGCTGTTGCGCATACTGGCAGCCACGTTACCCGCAGGCACGCACCTTGTGACAGTTACGCACGGCGGCGTCGCTGGTTCCTATCTTTACTTCGATTTCCTGGACATCATAGTGCCCGCCGCCGCACTGCCAACGTTCCCCGCAAGCGCGCGCACCACTCTCGCCACTGACTGGGACACCGATCATTCCATCGCGCTGGCCCCCGAGCGGACGGCCTGGCTGATCCATACACTGGGGTTTAAAGGGCGGGCTAACCACTATGTGGGCGCTCTGTGGTTCTCTGAACTGACGCGCGCGGGCCAGCAATACGCCTCCGCCGCTTGTCAGTTCCAAGGAACGGCCGCGGCCAATGCCTCCACCACGCTTTCGATCAGCGGCACTCAATACATCCACCTGCATCTGGTTGGCGACACCACCGCGAATGTTGTCAAGGCGCTGGAGTTGCAGATTAACAACGGGTCGACCGGCATTTGGGCGCTGGCGGTCAGCACCACTCTCACGGTGACTTCCCGAGCCATGGGCGTAGCCGGCAATGCCATTCCGATCGCCGTCTCCTCCACGCAAGACCCCGCGACCGGCTATTCCGTGACCGTCGCCTCGGCCACACTGCTGGGCGGCATTGACGGACAGGCATCGGGCATTGCTTTTCAGGACACCACCGACCCGGCCAATCTCGGATGGCGCACCGATCTGACAGCGATGCCGCGCACCAATCGCGCGGTACGCGACTGGTCGCGCAGCTTCTTCCGCGCGCTGGCGGCCTACGGCATTCAGGCGACCGCCGCCTTTAGTACGGAACTGCAGTTCGCCGATCCGTCGCTCTCCGCGGGCGTGGCCCAGCGCTATCCCGACGGCGCCGCGGTCGCGCTGAACACCCCCGCGATCCAGACCAACTTCTCTCCACTGAGTCTGGCTTACTGGCAGCAGGTCTATCTCGAAATGGCCGGCGTCATGAGCGATGCCGGACAAACGCCCTTCCTGCAATTTGGCGAAGTGCAGTGGTGGTATTTTCCCAATGCCGCGGGCATGCCGTTCTATGACGACTTCACCAAACAGCAGTATCAAAGCGCCTACGGCACACCGCTGCCGGTGCTGACCGGCGCACCCGGAAGCACGGGCACGCCGCAGCAGACCACGTTTCTTTCCGGCCTGATCGGCCAATTCACACAATCGTTGATGCAGTTCGTCCGCACCACCTCGCCGGCCGCCGTGTTCGAAGTGCTGTACCCGCTGGACGTCAACAGCTCGGCGCTGAATGCCGCCGTGAACTTGCCGTCTACCTATTGGACGCCGGCGGCGTTGCAGTGCTTGAAAACCGAGAGCTTCGGCTTCACCTCGGCGCGCAATCTGGATCAGTGCCGAACCTCCGTGCGCTTCCCGTTCCAGCTCGGCTTTGCCCGATCGCAGTCCAGCCATCTGGTGGGCATCTCCGACCCGACCTGGCCGTGGCGCAAAGAGGCCGCGCTCGGGACCGCGGAAAACGTCGAATCGGTGGTGCTCTTCGCTCTGGATCAGTTCTGCCTGATCGGTTACGCGGTCCAGACCGAGAGCCAGCGCCGCGCCTTCTTCAGCGCCTGAGCGGTTTGTCTTCCCTGCCGTCCGGAAGCTATGGTGGAAGAGCCCCGTGCTGCTGGTCCAAAACATCTCGAAGCGCTACAAGCTCTACCCGCGCCCCATCGATCGCCTCCGCGAGTCCCTGCCCTTTGCTTCACGCCAATTCCACACCGACTTCTGGGCCCTGCGCAATGTCAGCTTCAGCGTAGAGCGCGGCGAAATTGTCAGCCTGATCGGCCCCAATGGCTGCGGCAAGAGCACCCTGCTCCAAATCATCTGCGGCATTTTGCAGCCGACCTCGGGACGTGTGGTCACGCGCGGGCGCGTGGCGGCATTGCTCGAACTGGGCACCGGCTTCAACCCCGAATTTACAGGCCGCGAAAACGTTTTAGTGAATGGCGAACTGCTGGGCGTGCCGCGCGCCGACATGCAGCGCAAGCTGCCCGCCGTCCAACAATTCGCCGAGATCGGCGCCTTTCTGGATCGCCCGGTGAAGGAATATTCAAGCGGCATGTACGTGCGCCTGGCCTTCGCCACCGCCATCCACGTCGACCCTGAAATCCTCATCGTCGACGAGGCCCTGGCCGTCGGCGATGCAGTCTTCGCCAACCGCTGCGTTCGCAAGTTCGAGGAACTTCGGCGGCGCCAGGTCACCATTCTCTTCGTCTCCCATGATCTCGGCCTGGTGAAGCAGCTTTCGCATCGCGCCATTTTTTTGCAAAAGGGCGAAGTACAAGCCGTTGGCGAGCCGCGGCACGTCGTGGATCGCTATGTCGCGACGGTGCTGGCCCGCCAAGCCGCCGACGGCGCGCCCGCTGCCATGCCCAACTCTCACACGGCCGCCACTTTGCGGCACGGCGATGGCAGCGTCGAAATCACGGCCGCGGCCTTGCTCGATGCCACTGGCGCGCCCGCTCAGATCGTGGCCGCCGGTGCGCAGGTCACGGTACGCATCGAAGCCGTCATGTGCCAGGACCGCAACGATCCCATGGTCGGAATTCTGATTCGCAACCGCATCGGCATGGAGGTCTACGGCACCAACACCCAGATCGAGCACGTCAGCCTGGGCCATCTCGCGGCCGGCGACCGCCTTTCCGTGGACTTCACGTTTGCCTGCTGGCTCACGCCGCAGCAGTACACACTCAGCGCCGCCGTCCAGCATGCCGATGGCTCCAGCTGCGATTGGCTCGAAGACGCGCTCTCCTTCGATGTCGCGGGCGATCGCATCGCGGCCGGCGTCGTGGACTTGCGCGCCGCGGTTCAGTGGACCCGCCGCTAACGCGCCTGTGCCAGAATCAAACGATGTCTCTAGTTGTCGTTGGCTCCGTCGCGTATGACGGTGTGGAAACCCCGCATGGCAAGCGCGACCGCATCCTGGGCGGCGCCTGCACCTATATTTGTCTGGCCGCCAGCTACTTTACGCAGCCCCGTATCGTGGCCGTGGTCGGCGATGATTTCGCGCAAGAGGATCACCTCTTCCTCCAGAGCCGCGGCATCGACTTGACCGGTCTTCAAAAAGTTCCGGGCAAGACCTTCTACTGGTCTGGCAAATATTCCGACGACATGAATGACCGCACCACCCTCGCCACGGAACTTAACGTCTTTGCGGATTTCAACCCCCAGTTGCCGGAAGATTATCGCCAGCAGCACTACCTGATGCTCGGCAACATCCAGCCCGAGTTGCAGCAGCATGTTCGCTCCCAGATGCACGCCCCGCGCTTCGTCGGCGGCGACACCATGAACTATTGGATCGGCGGCTATCGCGGCCAACTGCTCGCCACCATCCGCGAGTGGGATTTTCTGTTGATCAACGACACCGAAGCGCGCCAGCTTTCCGGCGAGCACAATTTGCGCCGCGCGGCTCAGAAGATTCTGGACATGGGCCCGCACACGCTGGTGATCAAGCGCGGCGAATACGGCGCCATTCTCTTCCGCCGCCACGCACACTTCATGGTGCCCGGCTATCTACTCGAAGATGTTTTCGACCCAACCGGCGCGGGAGACTGTTTCGCCGGCGGCTTCATCGGCTACCTGGCGGGCGAAGGCATCAACCCGCGCGATGGCGAGATTGACGAGTACCATGCGCGCCGCGCCGTCATCTACGGCTCCGTGATGGGCAGCTTCTGCTGCGAGCAGTTCGGCGTCGACCGCTTCCGCAAACTGACGCGCGCCGAGATCGATGAGCGCTTCTATGAGTTCAAGACCTCGACCAGCTTCTAATTGGCAGTGCCCGCGGCCCCGGCCGTGACGCTGTGCCGCACGCGCACCGTGGCCGCCGCGACGGCGCTGGTGAGCTTGGCCTCGGTCCTCTTCTTCTATTATCGCGGGGAGCTGCTGCAATTCGGCGACGCCGAAGCTCACCTCAACATCGCCCGCCGCATCCTAGATTCGCCCGACCCTGGGATCAACCAGATCGGCACGGTGTGGCTGCCGCTGCCGCATCTGTTGATGCTGCCCTTCGCCGCCGTCACGCGCGGGTGGCAGCTCGGTTTCGCCGGCTCCATCGCGTCACCCGTGTGCTTCATCGCCTCGGCCATGCTGTTCTTCCGCTCCCTACGGCTGCTCTTCGGCGCAGTCGCCGCCGCCGCCGGCACGGCCGTGCTAGTGCTGAATCCCAATGCCCTCTACCTGCAGGCCATTCCGATGACCGAGCCGGTGTTTCTCGCGGCGCTCTGCGGCCTGTTCTATTGCACTTTGACTGGCCGCCCTACAGCCGCGGGCCTATGCGCCGCCGCGGCCGCCTGGACCCGCTACGACGGCTGGTTCCTGCTGCCCTTCTGCTCGCTATTTTTTCTGCGCGCCAACGGGTGGCGCGCGGCGCTGCGCTTCAGTCTCGTCGCCGGCGCCGCGCCGCTGCTGTGGTTCGCGCATAATCGCTGGCAGTTTGGCGATGCGCTGGATTTCTACCGCGGCCCCTACTCCGCGCGCGCCATTCAGGGCGATCATTATTACCCAGGTCGCCACGACTGGACCACCGCCATCCACTACTTCTTCACGGCCGTGCGCCTGGTGAACGGTTGGCCCTTGGTGTTGATCGGCGCCCCCGGTATCGCGCTGGCGTTGCTGCGCAGAACGTGGTGGCCCGTACTGCTGCTTTCCCTTCCGCCGGTGTTTTATCTGTGGAGCATGCACTCGTCGGGCGTGCCCATCTTCGTCCCATCCTTGTGGCCGCACGGGTGGTACAACACGCGCTACGCCCTCAGCGCGCTGCCGCTGCTGGCGCTCGGCGTGGCCGCGCTGGTGTCGGCAGGCAGGAACTCGCGCGGCGTAGCCGTAGCCATCGTGGCGCTGTGTCTAGTGCCCTGGATTGTGCGGCCCTCTCCCGAAAACTGGATCACCTGGAAGGAATCGCAGGTCAACTCACGGGCCCGCCGCACCGGCGCGAAGAAAGTGTATCTATATTTGCGCGCGCGCCTCGGGCCGCGCGACACCGTCTTCACCGAGTTCAACGATCTCACCGAAATTTACCGCCATCTCGGCCTGCCGCTGCGGCGCACCGTCACGGGCGATGACGGCCCGCTCTGGTGGGGACCCGTAATGCGGCCCGATCTGTTTCTGCGCGATCCCTGGGTCGTGTGCTTCGCCGGCGATATCGTCGACCACGTGGCGCGCCGTGCCGGCTACACTCCGGAACTACTGATCCCGGTCGAAGAAGGTAAAGTCATCCGCGTCTATCATCGTTAGAAGAGCGATGCAGATTCCCTTCGTAAAAGCGCACGGCGCCGGCAACGATTTTCTCTTGACCTGGGATGGCGACGCGCCTTTCACCCCCGAACTAGCGCGCGCCATCTGCCACCGCCGCGCCGGCCCCGGCGCCGACGGCTGGATGTTAGTAAGTCGAGAGCCGCGAACCATCCGCCTGCTCAACTCCGATGGCAGCGAGGCCGAACTCTCGGGCAACGGAACGCGCTGCGCCGCGGCCCTGCTGGTGCGCGACGGCCTCGCCGAAGCCGAGTTCATCATCCAGACCGGCGCCGGCCCCAAGCAGCTCCGCCTGATCTCGCGCGACCATCTCAGCTTTCTCTTCGAAATGAACATGGGCGCGCCGCGCCTCCTCGATGCCGCCTGCACCTTGCCCCTTGCGAGCGGCGCCAAAAAAGTCACGCTGCTCGATGTCGGCAACCCGCAGTGCGTTGTCCTCGTCGATGATTTCGAATTGGACTGGCGCGCCATGGG
>DOZZ01000064.1:25404-32805 GCA_003517725.1 Bryobacterales bacterium
GACGTCCGCTTCTTCGAACGCGGCGCCGGCGAGACCCTGAGTTCGGGCACCGGATCCACCGGTGCGGCCTTCGCGGCGCTGCACCACGGCCTGGTGTCGAGCCCAGTCCGCGTGCTGACGCCTGCCGGCCCGCTGGAACTGCGTCAATCCGGTGATGCCCTGTACCTCACCGGCCCGGCGGTAATCGTAGCGGAGGGTATTTTCCACTATGATGAGCATGAATGCCTGGATCCGCCGGAGCCGCCTATAACACTGCCGAAGAGCTGCAGCACAAACTGAAATCGAAGCAGGCCAAGGTCGGCATCGTAGGCCTCGGCTATGTCGGGCTGCCGCTCGCCGTCGAATACGCCAAGGCCGGCTTCGATGTCACCGGCATCGACCTCAGCCAATCCAAAATTGACCAGATCACGGCCGGCCGGTCGTATGTGGGCGACATTGCCGATGATGTTTTAGCGCCGCTGGTCAAGGCTGGACGCCTGCGCGCCACCTCCGATTTTTCCGTGATCGCGGACCTCGATACCGTCAACATCTGCGTTCCGACGCCGCTGCGCAAAACCAAAGACCCCGACATGAGCTATATCGTGGCCGCGACCCAGGAGATCGCCCGCCACTTTCACCGTGGCATGCTGATTATCCTGGAATCCACCACCTATCCGGGCACCACCGATGAGCTGGTGCTGCCTATGCTCCAGAAGAGCGGCCTGCAAGTGGGCGAGGATTTCTTCCTCTGTTTCTCGCCCGAACGCGTCGATCCCGGCAACCCGCGCTACCAGACCGCCAACATCCCGAAAGTAGTTGGCGGCACCACCGCCGCGTGCACCGAGATGGGCCGCGAATTTTACGCGCAAGCCCTGCAGCACGTAGTTCCGGTCAGTTCCACGCAAGTGGCCGAGATGGTGAAGCTGCTCGAGAATACCTTCCGCATGATCAACATCGGCTTGGTCAACGAGATCGCGATCATGTGCGACACCATGCGCATCAACGTCTGGGAGGTGATCGAAGCGGCGGCCACCAAGCCCTTCGGCTTCATGCCCTTTTATCCCGGCCCCGGCCTGGGCGGCCACTGCATCCCGATCGATCCCTTCTATCTCTCGTGGAAAACCAAGCAGGCCGGCATCGAAGCCCGCTTCATCGAACTAGCCGGCTACATCAACGGGCAGATGCCGCACTTCGTGGTCGAGAAGATCCAGAACGCTTTGAACGATCAATGCAAGGCCGTCAAAGGTTCCACCGTTCACATCGTCGGCGTCTCGTACAAGCGCGACATCGACGACGTGCGGGAATCGCCTGCGCTCGATATCATGCTCCTGCTCGAACGCCGCGGAGCGCATATCTGTTACACCGATCCGCACGTGCCTTCACTGGCTTTGGGCGAGCGAGCCATGCAAAGCGTGCCCATCGAAAAGGTGGCCGAGGCGGACTGCGTCGTAATCGTCACCGACCACTCGTCGTTCGATTACGCGGCGCTGGTGGAAGCCGCGCCGCTGATAGTCGATACGCGCAACGCTCTGAAGATCTTTCAGAACGCCAAAATAGTCAGGCTTTAAGCGTCTTAAGCGCGCGGGCCACCTGCGCCACTCGCTTGCCCTGAAACTTCGCCACCTCAATCTCATCCGCCGTGGGCGGTACAGCGGTCTGGCCGCTCACGCTCGACGCCCCATAAGGCGTCCCCGCGCGGAACATCACCGGATCCGCGTACCCGGTCGGCACGATAATCATGCCCAAATGCGCCATCGGCGTATACAGCGACTGAATTGTAATTTCGTTACCGCCATGCGTCGTCGACGTCGACGTAAACGCGCTGCCGGCTTTGCCGTTCAGCTTGCCCTGGAACCACAAGCCCCCAAGCGTATCGATGTAGGCTTTTAATTCGCTACTGACCAGTCCAAACCGTGTCGGTGTGCCGAAAATCAACCCATCGGCCCATTCCGCGTCCGCTTCGGTCGGCGCTTCGTAATCGCGGTCCATCCGGGCGCTGTTCTCCAACCAGCCGGGCGCCTTCTTCATAATTTCCGCACCCACCAGGTCGCGCGCGCGGCGCAGTCTCACCTCGGCGCCGGCCTCCCGCGCGCCTTCGGCGATGGCTTTGGCCAGCGCTTCAGTCGACCCTGTTCGGGAATAGAACGCAATTAAAATGTTTACATCACTCACTTGGTTTTTCCTCCATGGCTGGGCATTATCTTGACATCAAGGTAAAATCGTACCGGGCATTTGGATGAAGCGCGAGGGCCGCAGGTCGCGAAAAGTTATTAGCAATACCGACGGAGTGCACGTCTGGCTGATTCTGTGGAAGGCTTACCGGGCCGTCGCCGCCAAGGCTATGGCGGATATCGCCACGCAGGGGCTGGGCATGTCGGATTTCGGCGTGCTCGAGTGCGTGCTGCACAAAGGACCACTACCGGTCAACGCCATCGGCCCTCGCATCGGTCTCACCAGCGGCTCCATCAGCACTGCCGTCGATCGTCTGGAAGAACGCGGCTTGGTCCGGCGGCGCGCCCACCCGCAAGACGCCCGCGCCCGCTTAGTACATCTGACGCCTACAGGACGCCGCCTGATCGAGTGCGCGTTCACCCGGCATCAGGCAGCCATGGCACAAGCCGCGGCCGCGCTGACTCGAGAGGAGCGCGCCGTGCTGATTGGCCTATTGAAGAAACTTGGAACGAGCTGACTACGACTTCCGCGCCGTGCTATGAAGCACCGGCTTGCGCGTGCTGGTACGCGGCGTCACGGCCGGCGCTTTCAGCAGCGATTCGAGCGCCCCGCGGATCGACACATCCTGATTGCGGAAAAACTCTTCATCCCCAATGTGCTGGCCCACGATGGTGCCCTTGCGATCGATAAACACGATGATCGGCACATAGAATTGCGCCATCACCGGCAGTTGCAGGAATTCGAGCACCGTCGTGCGTTCGAGCGAGCCTACCGGGAACGCGCCCTTCACAAACTGCTGGTTGAAGGCGGGCACCAGGCTGGCGGCGTTGTCATTGAAGGCCGCGCCCAGCACCTGCACGCCCTTGGGCCCATATTCCTTCTGCAGTTGCCCCAACAGCATGCTGGTCTTCTGGCAATGCGGGCAGGTCGTGAAGACAAGCGCCAGGCAGACCACTTTGCCGCGATATTTGCTCAGCAAAGTCTGCGTGCCGTCCGGCATCTGGATGGCGAGCTCCGGCGCGGGGCGCGGAACGGTCGCCGAGAACGCCGACGCAGCGGCTAGGAAAAGTGCGAGGAATGCCTTCATACCCTAATAGTTTAATGTATCTTTACCCGTTTTCGCCGGTCACCGTTAGGATGGATTGATGCGCGACGCCGAATTGCTGCAACATATGCTCCGGCTGCCGGGTGGCAAAGCCAACCTGAAGCAGTTGCAGCGCGAGCTCCGCATTCCGCCCGCTGGCCGCGAGGAACTGGAGGTCAATCTGGAGCGCCTGGTGGAGCGCGGCGAGGTTCTGGAACTGCGCAGCGGCCAGTACACGGCCACCGCGCGCAGCCATGAATACACTGTCGGCCGCATCAGCATGCACCGCGACGGCTACGGCTTTTTGATTCCCGACCGCCCCATCGAGCGCATCCAGGGCGATGTGTTTCTGCCGCGCGACGGCACACAGGGCGCCATGCACGGCGACCGCGCCGTCGTCCGCATCGCGCGCATCGAGCGTGATGGCCGCGCCGATGGCGAAGTGGTCCGCATCCTGAAGCGCGCCCACCCGCGGGTGGTGGGGGAGTTCCGCATCACGCGCCGCGGCTTCTATGTGGTGCCGCACGACGACCGTCTGCGCGACTGGATCGAGATCCCGCTCGAACACGCGATTCCCGAAGCCCAGCCCGCCGTCGATCGCATCGGCGCGCCAGCCCTCGAAATTACCAATCCCGCCGACCTCGACGGCCTGATCGTCAATGCCGAGATCATGGACTACGCGGAACGTAACGGCACGCGCCGCGAGAGGGGCCCGGTCGGCCGCGTCGTCGAGATCCTGGGCAAGCCCGACGATTTCGGCATTGACGTCGAGATCATGATCCGCAAGCATCACCTGCCGCACCAGTTTCCGCCCGAAGTGCTGGCCCAGGCACGCCAGATTTCCGCCGCGCTCGATCCCGCCGAAATCGCCCGGCGCCGTGATTTCCGCGCCATGCCCATCGTGACCATCGATGGCGAGACGGCGCGCGATTTTGATGACGCCGTATGGGTCGACCGCCTGCCCCATGGCCGCTTCGCGCTGCACGTCCACATCGCCGACGTCAGCTACTATGTGCGGCCCGGCAGCGCCATTGACCGTGAAGCCAGGCTGCGCGGCACCTCCGTTTATTTTCCGGATCGCGCCGTGCCCATGCTGCCGTTCGAGCTTTCGACCAACGCCTGTTCCCTGCTCCCCTGGGAGGACCGCCTGGTCTTCTCCGCGCTGCTGGAACTCGATCGGCAGGGCGACGTGCTGTCGGCCGAGTTCACCCGCGGCGTCATCCGCAGCGCCGGGCGCATGACCTACACGGCCGTGCACCGCCTGCTCGAAGGCGACGCCGAACTACGCGCCCGCTACGCCCCGCTGGTAGAGCGTTTCGAGATGATGCAGGAGCTCGCTCTGATTCTGAACCGCAAGCGCTACAAGCGCGGCTCCATCGACTTCGACCTGCCCGAGCCGCTGATCGAATTCGACGAATGGGGCGCCATGACCGGAGTCTCGCGCTCGCCCCGCAACATCGCGCACCGTCTGATTGAAGAGTTCATGCTGGCCGCCAATGAAGCCGTGGCCGAGCACCTGGAAACGGCGCTGCCCGCCGCCATGTACCGCATCCACGAGAAGCCCGACGCCAAGCGCGTGATGGATTTCGAAGAGGTCGCAGCGCACTTCGGGTACTCGCTGGGCGTGGGCGGCATCGCGGTCCAGAAGTTTCGCTATAACGACAAGCGGCGCGACGGATCCAAGCACCAGCGCGAGATTGCGCTGCCCGAACCCAGCGTACCGATCACCTCGCGGCATTACCAGAAGCTGGTCTCAAAAATCGAAGGCAAGCCCGAAGAGCGCATCCTGAGCTACCTGATGCTGCGCTCGCTGAAGCAGGCGCGCTACAGCAGCGAGAATGAGGGGCACTTCGCGCTGGCCGCCAAATTCTACACGCACTTCACTTCGCCGATACGGCGTTACCCCGACCTGATCGTGCATCGCCTGCTAGCCGAAACGCTGGCCGGCAGCCGCGAAAGCGATGAACCGGCGCTGACCGCCATCGCCCAGGAATGCTCGCATAACGAACGCCGCGCCGCCGAAGCCGAGCGCGAGCTGGTGGAGTGGAAGAAGGCCAAGTTCATGATGAACCGCGTGGGCGACGAGTTCGCCGGCCTGATCATCAGCGTCACCAAGTACGGACTCTTCGTGGAGCTCACCGATCTCTTCGTCGAAGGTCTGGTGCCGATCGACTCCCTGCCCGGCGAGCGCTACGAGTTCCAGGAAAAGGTGCGTGCCATCGTAGGCCAGCAGAGCCGGCGCGAGTTTCACATCGGCGATGCGGTGCGCGTGCTGCTCGATCGCGTGGACCCCACTGAGCGCAAGCTGCAGTTCTCGATTGTCGAGCCGCAGCGCGGTGCCAAGAAGCGCACGCCGGCGGCCGCGACGACGCGACGCCCAAAAAGCGATAGCAAGAAAAACCGGCGTTAGCCTTTGCGCCAGGCCTCGAAATCAGCCATGGTCGCGTTCAGCATGGCAGTCGCCGATTTATGCAGCCACGCGCGCGGCCGCTTTTTCAGGTCCGCCAAAATCGCCACCCCATTTTTGCGCCGCGACAGATGTATGTTCGCGGTCTCGAATCCCATGGCATGCAGCAGCTTGCCCTCATCGCGTTGACGCGGCAAAGAGCTCAGTTCCACGCGCGAGCAATCCGGCGCCAGGCGTCGCACGATCCAGCCGCCGCGCAATTCGACGAACGGATCTGTCGCGCGCACGCAGGAATCCAGAATCTCCTGATAGTGAATACTGGCCGTGCTCTTCTTAGTCGCCCGGCGGCCCGACCAGATGCACGCCGAGGGCGCCATGGCCTTGGCTTCGCGCGCGATCTGCGCGCCGTCGAACATCGCCAGGGCTACGAAACGCTGCCGGCCCAGGCTGCCCAGACCCGCCACGCGATGGGTCCAATGGCAAGTCAGATTGGAGCCGGGCAGCAGGTACTGCACCGCCTTCCGCGCGGAGCCGGGCACGCCGCCGTCGATCTCGCCCAACGCGTTCATCTTGGCCCAGAAGAGCTCGGGATTGCGCAATTCTCCGCTCATCATGTGGCGCAGCCACGTATGTTGTTCGGCCAGCACCAGTGGCGCGCCGCCCGCCGCCAGCCCGTCGCGATAGCCCGCCAGTATCGCTTCGCACGCGTCCTTATGGGCGATGCTCAGGTGCGCCTCATTCACCGCCATGTGCGCGCTGGTGGCCAGGCGCACCAGATCGAGAGTGTACGGCAGCGTGTAGGCTTCGTCGAAATCATTGATGCCCCAGACCAGCCGCGCTTCCTTGTCGCGCCAGGTGCCAAAGTTCGATACGTGCAGGTCGCCCACGGCCAGCACCGCCGGCGCTTTGGCAGCGGCCCCGGCATGCGCCGGCCACAACTGCATCCAACGATAAAACGTGGCGCGCAGAAACAGGAACGGCGACTCCGCCATGTGCTGATGCTTTAGCTCGACATCCTGCGGCAGCAGCGTCAGGTGCTGTCCGAGCCACTCTTCGTAAGCGGCCGTGGCGGCCTGGATCGAGATCATTTCGACTCTTTCTTGGCCGACGCCGCCAGCGCCGGCGTTAGCATCCACCGCAGCGCGCCATGCGGATGGCCGCGCCACGCATTCAACTCGATCGCGACCAGCGCGGCCTTCTTCATGTCCACCTGCAGCGCCGGGCAGTTCAGCAAAAACGCCGCCAGTTGGCTCAGCAGCGGCTCATGCCCGGCCAGCAACACCTGCTCCATCTCGCGGTGATCGCGCAGTACGTCCCAGACGCCTTCGGGCGTGCCGTCCGGCGTCAGCGCCGGTGCGTCCACCGGCTCCTTTTTCGGACTCAGCGCGGCGGCCGCGGCGCGCGCCGTCTGCACGGCACGCACATACGGGCTGGTCAGGATCACGTCGGGGCGAACACCCGCGGCTGCCGCGCGTTCCAGCACCAGCGCCAGCTTGCGGCGGCCCTCCTCGGTCAGCTCGCGGTCCGCGTCCGAGCCCGAGGCGGCATGGTCTTCGGCGATTCCGTGGCGCAACAGATACAACAACATTACGCAGCCCCCTTGTCATGGCAGTGTATCCAAAGCCACCGGCTTTTTGTGTTTCACTGACGGTATGCCTCGCTTCGCGGCCATCGATATCGGCAGCAACTCGGTCCGCATGGAAGCGGCGGAGGTCAACCCCGGCCAGCCGCCCCGCATTCTGGCTTCCGACCGCGAAGT
>DOZZ01000064.1:32992-38336 GCA_003517725.1 Bryobacterales bacterium
GTCGAAATCATCTCGGGGCAGGAAGAGGCGCGCCTGATTCACCTGGGCGTCCAGAGCCGCTGGCCGCAAGACGCCAAGCGCGTGCTCATGATCGACATCGGCGGGGGCAGCGCCGAGATCATCCTAAGCCAGGATCGCCACGTGGAACTGGCCTTCTCAAAGCAGCTCGGCGCGCTGCGCCTGAACGAACTGTTTCTGCGCGGCGACCCGCCGAAGCTCACCGAACTGCACCGCCTGGAAGAGTACATCGACGAGCGCATTGCCTCAGCGGCGCGCCGCATCGTGCGTAACGGCGACGCCATCGACCGCGCCATCGGCACCTCCGCCACTGCCTCGGCCGTGGTGTGCGCCGTCAACAATGTGCCGCGCTCGCGCCGCGACGAAGCCGACCGCATGCGCGCGCCCACTTCGCAGATCCGCCGGTGGTACCAGGACATCGCGCGCCGCGACCTCTCCGCGCGCCAGAAGATGACCGGCATCGGTCCGCGCCGCGCCGAAATTATCGTGCCCGGCGCCGCCGTGCTGCTGCGCATCCTCGAAAGCCTGAAGCTGCCGGCACTGCACTATTCGGCGGCCGGCGTGCGCGACGGCATTATCGCCGACCTGGCCGCCCGCGGCGCCGGACGCGACGCGCTGCGCCTCAACCCCGAACAGCGGGAAGTGGTGGAAGAGCTGGCCGGCCGCTACGCCGTTTCCCTGCCCCACGGCAAGCAAGTGGCGCGTCTGGCGGCCGAGTTGTTCGAAGCGCTGGACACGCTGCACAAGCTTCCGCGCAATTACTGCGGCCTGCTCGAAGCCGCCGCGTACCTGCACGATATCGGGCACTACGTCAGCGACACGCGCCACCACAAGCACTCATACTACCTGGTGGCCAACTCCGAACTACCCGGCTTTGACCAGCGCGAGCGCGAGATCCTGGCGAACCTATGCCGCTACCATCGCAAAGCGGCGCCGGTGCCCGAGCATTCGAACCTGCAGCCGCTCGATCCCGAAGGCCGCCGCGCCGTAACACTGCTGGCGCCCATCCTGCGCCTGGCCGACAGCGCCGACCGCAACCAGGACCAGCGCGTCACGGGCATGCAGTGCACCCTGCGCAACAGCGAGCTGAGCATCCAACTCGAATCGAAGCAGGATCTCGACCTGGAAGTATGGGCCATGGAACGCGTCGGCGACTTCTTCCGCCATGTCTATTCGCGCGGGCTGGCGGTCACGCGCTAACACGAGCAAGCTCCGTGTGGCGCAGGTCATCACCTTCCGTGGCCTCCGTGACGCCACCCACAATCCCCGCGGCGCCGCGAAACATTACCGCGTACCTCGCCCGCTAAGATTGAATCTGTGCCACGCATCGTCATCATCGGCGCCGGGTTCGGCGGACTCAACGCAGCCAAAGGCCTGGCCGACGCCGATGCCGAGATCACGGTCATCGACCGCCGCAATTTCCATCTGTTCCAGCCGCTGCTGTACCAGGTCGCGACCGGCGCGTTATCCCCCGGCGAAATCGCCTCGCCCGTGCGCAACGTGCTGCATCGCCAGAAAAATACGCGCGTGCTGATGGCCGACGTCACCGATATCGACCCCGCGAACAAGCGCCTGTTGTTTCAGGACGGCGGCGCCTGTCAATACGACATGCTGGTGATCGCGGCCGGTTCCACGCACCATTACTTCGGCCATCCCGAGTGGGCCCAATGCGCGCCCGGCCTGAAGAGCATTGAAGACGCCACCGAGATCCGGCGCCGCATCCTGACCGCTTTCGAGCACGCCGAGCGCGAAGACGACCCGGTCGCGCGCAAAGCCTGGATGACATTCCTGATCGTCGGCGGCGGCCCCACCGGCGTGGAACTGGCGGGCGCTCTGGCCGAGGTGGCCAACGACACGCTGCGCCACGACTTTCGGCGCATCAACCCGCGCGAATCGCAGATCCTGCTGATCGAGGGCTCCGATCGCCTGCTGCCGCCCTTCGACCCCAAACTCTCGGCGGGCGCCGCGCAAGCACTGGCCGCCAAGGGCGTCATGGTGCACACCCACAGTACGGTGACGGAGCTGGACGCCGAAGGCGCCGAAGTGAAATTTCCGGACCGCACCGAGCGCATCGCGACCAAGACCATCATCTGGGCCGCCGGCGTGCACGCCGCCACGCTGTCCTCCGTGATCGCCACGCGTTTTGCGGTGACACCAGACAAGGCCGGGCGGATTCCGGTGGAGGCCGATTTGACCGTCGCGGGCCACCCCGACGTCTTCGTCATCGGCGACATGGCGGTCTTCCTGCAAGACGGCAAGCCCGTGCCGGGCGTTGCGCCGGTGGCCATCCAGCAAGGCAGTTACGTGGCCGGTGCCATTCGCCAAAAATTACGCAATCAGATGCCAAAGCCCTTCCGCTATTGGGACACAGGCAGTCTCGCGACCATCGGGCGCGGCTCGGCGGTAGCGCAAATCGGCAAGCTGCGCTTCTCCGGCCCGGTGGCGTGGCTGGCGTGGCTGTTCATTCATCTGATGTATCTGGTGGGCTTTGAAAACCGCGTGATCGTGCTGCTGGAGTGGGCCTTTAATTACTTCACGCATAACCGGAGCGCGCGGCTGATCACCGGAGTGAAAGAAGGTTGAGAGGGTTCTCTGTCGGTACGTGGGGCGGGCGTTCAGCCTGCGGAGGGCTTTCAGCCCGACTGCACAGTATGGCGCAGCTGGCCGCCTTTGCGTGTGTTCTTGAGGATTGTCGGGCTAAAGCGCGCCCCACAAAAAAAAACA
The DNA here is from genome assembly GCA_003517725.1 of Bryobacterales bacterium. Taxonomy (GTDB): domain Bacteria; phylum Acidobacteriota; class Terriglobia; order Bryobacterales; family Bryobacteraceae; genus DOZZ01. Next base: position 35,735 of record DOZZ01000064.1, read on the forward strand.
GATCACGGCGGGCCAGTATTTTTCATGAACTGGCTTGGGCCGCAGACCCCTGACTGGCAGTCCAAGCGCTCGGCCGGGATATACTGATCCTAAAATTTTCCTGTTGGAGGAGCCTTGCTCATGTCCAGCCCAGCTCACACTTCAGCCGTGCACATTCGCCGCGCCACGCCTGGCGATGCCGAAACCTGCGGCCGCATTTGCTACCAGGCGTTCGCCGCAATCAACCGAAGCCATAACTTCCCGCCTGATTTCCCGTCGGCCGAAGTTGCCACCGGTCTGCTGACAATGCTGTTTTCTCATCCGGGCTTCTACTGCGTGGTGGCCGAATTAGACGGCCGTATTGTGGGCAGCAACGGTCTGGATGAGCGCTCCATCATCGCCGGCGTCGGCCCCATCACGGTGGACCCTGACGTTCAGAATCGCGGCATCGGCCGCATGCTGATGCAAAGTGTGTTGGACCGCGGGCGGGAGCGCGGGTTCGCCGGCGTGCGGCTGTTGCAGGCGGCGTTTCACAACCGCTCGCTGTCGCTCTACACCAAACTCGGCTTCGACCCGCGAGAGCCGATGTCCGTGATGCAGGCGCCGCCGCGCCTAACCTTTGAGGGCTGCCAGGTGCGCGCGGCCACGGCGGAAGACGTGGAGGAGGCCAGCCGTCTTTGCGAACGCGTGCATGGCCACAACCGCGCCGGCGAACTGCGCGATGGCATCGGCCAGGGCTCGGCACTAGTCGTCTCGCGGCATGGCCGCATCACCGGCTACGCGTCCGGCTTCGGTTACTTCAGGCACGCCGTGGGTGAATCCAACCTCGATGTGAAGGCCTTGCTCGGAGCCGCCGAAGGTATCAGCGGACCCGGCATCATCGTCCCGACGCGCAACGCGGACTTATTCCGGTGGTGCCTTGAAAACGGCATGCGCGTGCTGTATCCCATGACGCTCATGACCATGGGTCTGTACAATGAGCCGGCGGGCGCGTACCTGCCGTCCGTGCTGTATTAATGCCGAAATGCCCCACAACCGTCTAATGCGCCGCAGGCCCGGTGTTCGGCTTCTGCGGTGCGCGATTATCGTCGCCGGCCTGGTAAGTTGCGGGTCCCTCGCGTCAGCTCAGCAGGAAGTAATCCGACTGTGGGCCGGACCCGCACCCGGCTCCGAGAACTGGAAACAGAAGGAAGTGGATTTTATCGATCCCCGGTCTGGCGGGGAGACGATCCGAAACGTGGTTGAGCCCACCCTCACCGTCTCTCTACCGGCTAAGTTAGCTGCTAACAGAACCGCGATTATCGTATGTCCCGGAGGCGCATTTCAGGTGCTTTCATGGCAGAAGGAAGGCATGGAAATCGCCTCGTGGCTAAATCAGCAGGGTGTAGCGGCCTTCGTCCTTAAATACCGGCTGGCCGACACCGGCGCGACGGACGCCGAGTTCCGGTCCATCATGGGAACCGTTTTCAGGAAGCTCGTAGCAGATTCCGCCCAGGAAGTCGCGGCGCTAGCTCCTGAGGCTGCCCTGGCAGCGGCGGACGGACGGCGAGCCATCCAGCTGGTAAGAGAAAACGCCGCTAAATGGGGAATCGCTCCGGATCGAATCGGTATCCTCGGTTTTTCCGCGGGCGCGGCGGTCGCCATGGACGCAGGCACACAAAATGAGCTCGTCTCGAAACCCAATTTCGTGGCGTCAATCTATGGACCGTCACTCCGATCTTCGCGCGTTCCAGGGGATGCCCCACCGATCTTCATAGCGTGCGCATCCGACGACCACATCTTACCCGTGAGTGGCAATCTGGAAGTATACTCGGCCTGGAAAACAGCCGGGCGATCAGCCGAAATTCACATTTACAACAAGGGCGGCCACGGCTTCGGAATGCGCAAACGCGGTTTTGCAGCCGACCACTGGATTGACCAGTTTCACGATTGGCTTGCGGACCAGGGGTTCTAGGGGGCAGCAGGTTTCACGCGTCATGCGAGGCCGGGATGCCACAGGCCGGCCGTTCAGTAATCTAATGTCATGGAGCTGATCGCTTCACACCCTGAACACTGGTTCCAGCGTACCGATGGCCGTTTTGAAACTGGCCAGTTCGGAGGTGCTCAGCGCCGGCAGCGGCGCGGACGCCAGGTCCATGGCCAGGTCGAAGATGCGTTCGTCGCCCGGGGGCAGCGCCGCGGTGACTTCCTGGTTCAGCGTGAAGCGCAGCGCCAGGCGGGCCATGTCGCGGTCGTCGATGGGTTGGTACCAGCACTTCGGATACTTGCGCCCGCTTTCGGGCAGCGCGGCGGGCCACTTGCCGAACGCCAGCGCCTTGAGCGCCATGCGGGCCATGCCCTTGGACTTGGCTTTGGCCAGGATTTGCGGGCCGAAGCCGCCGTTTTCCCACGCGTTCGCATTCACCGGAAAGAGCACGCTGTCCAGGTCGAGCGCATCCATCAAGCGCAGAGCCGAAGGGGCATGATGGGCAGAAAATCCGAGGTGCCGAATCTTGCCCTCTTTTTTGGCTGCTAGGAACGTTTCGGCCGCGCCGCCGGGGGCGAGGATCCGGTCGACATCCTGCATCGAGCTGACGGCGTGAAATTGATAGAGGTCCACGTGGTCGGTGTGGAAGCGCTGTAA
>DOZZ01000064.1:38462-43436 GCA_003517725.1 Bryobacterales bacterium
CGAAATAGTTCACGCCGCGATCGTAGGCTGCCGCCACCCGGCGCGAGGCCTCGTCCTGCGGCATGCCGCAGACGACGATGCCGCCCAACCCGATGACGGAGAGCGAAATGCCGTCCTTGTAGGGGCGCTTGGCCAGGGAAGCTTTCGAACCGAGTGCAGCCGTCGCCGTCAAAGCGGCTGTAGCGGTCAGAAATTCGCGGCGATCCATGGGAAGGCTCCTGAAGGTAGTTTAATCTGGAGTGGCGGGGCGATCACACTTCTACAATCAGCCCTACGCCCGAGGTCCTGAGGCTTCCCCATCGCGCTCGCTGCTCAGTAAGGTAATTCGTCGGGTGATTCGCCGAAACTGTTGCTAAGCGGATACTCATTCTCATCTTCTTTGTAGACCGATCCCTCTGCTTGAACTGTCGCGCCGATATCATAGAAGGTTACGTCATGCTTTTGTAAGATGCTAAAAAACAGATCGGTATCTATATAATTTATGCCGTCCACTGGCTTCAACCATCCTTTCCTGACGCCTTCGTAAGCGAGAAGCCAATGTTCAGAATATAAGTGCTCTTTCGCGGCGTACGTACCCCATAAATTGGTGACTAGGTCTGGCATTAGCCCTTCAGACTGCAAGTGGAGCGCCGTTAACGCCACAAGATCGTCATCAACTTGGGAAATCGCGGCTACTGCGTCCGTATTGAGAACAATCAATTGACTTTTAGCGATCCATAAAGCCCAAAGCAGTTCATTCCCTTGTTGGAGTGGTGCGTGATGAACGCAGATCGCATTGAGAGTCGTAGTGACAGCCGCCTTATTGATCGGATTTAACGTGTTTGAAGCCAGTATGTCGTAAAGGACTCGCAAACATGACGGTTCCGCAATTGCCGACCTAAGCAGCAACGATTCACAAATGGGCCAATTCTCTTTATCGATCGAAGCACTGCTCACGATTTTAGCCGCGTATGTTAGAACATTATCGTGCGGAAACTGTTGGGAGAGTTCTGAGGCCCGGCTAAATAGCTCAATCAGTTGAACGTCTTACTTGGAACTTGTCGACTTCAGATCCCGCGACCGCAATTCTTGTTTCCACCTGGGCTCGAGCGCCTCCGGCAATTGAACGATTTCGGTTTTGAAGTCGTTCACCTCCAATTCCAGCGAGATGGCGATGGCGTGAAGAGCGGCGAGTGCTTTCTCGGCGTCATGATAAGAATCAAAATACAAGTGATAATCGTCTACAAACCTCGTGCCCCTGAGCTTTCCGATGCGTTTCTCAAGAGCACAATCTACTGCGCTTCCCATGATTTCTCCGATTAGAAACGAAGTATCCGGGCCTATCGGAATGCCGCCAGTCTGTTTGTCCTGACTCTCGCGAACACGCTTGTCAATTCTATTGCCGAAGAGCGCCGGATTATTTCTAGCTATTTCTTTTCCGTGGATCGCCCACGGGATGGCGTGCGTATAGATAGATGGATAGAATCGGCTGAAGTCAGCCTGAAGCAAATATCTAGCACCAACCGAACGGAGCGCCCGTTCTCGCGGCTCTTGACCCTTGGTATACGTGCTATCAAGAGCTCGATTTATTCCAAATTGAGGACGGCTCAGCGATATCGATGACGTAGCACAAAACTGATCGAGTCTTTTCCAATGCCGTGCCAATTCACGCGCCACAAGGACGTGATGAAGAGGATTAGGAATCGCCAGGAGTCGGCGTGAAAGTTTTCGTTTCGGAACAGAGTGGCGCGCCGTTCTTGCACGGGGGAAGTCTGGTCGTTTGCCTTTCTTGAAGGGATATGTTTTCTTGATGTGGATTATGATGTCTACGTATGCCTTGGTAAAGGTTACGGACACAAAGGGCGGTGTTAGATGGTCAGGAAGATAACCTTTGTCGAGGAATGCAAGAGTTAACTGAACCGGCTTCATACGTTCCTCCTTGGATTTTAGTCCAATGAACCCATGGGATCATAGTCTCAACGCGCACGCAAAATGATTATCCATCGTCGGCTTGGTCGTGTGGCAGCGCAAGCCCATATATGGCCGTTGCTGTCGATCGGGATGCAGAGTACTTCGCTATATAGCGCGCGCGCCCAGAAACTCCCTGACCGCCTGCAGATCCCCGGCTTCCCCAAATTTCTGCACGTTCGCTCCCGGCAGAATTTGTTTGATCAACCCGCCTAACACCGCTCCCGGTCCCACTTCCACCCAGCGATCGGCGGCTAGTGCGCGCACCGATTCGGTCCAGCGTACCGGGTTCGGAATTTGCTCCAGCAGGCCCGTGCGGGCGTCGTCGCCTTGCGTGATTCGGCGGGCGGCCCAGTTATTGACTAGCGGAAAACGCAGCCGCTGGAACTCGGCGTCGCGCAGCTTAGGTTCCAGTTGGCGCTGCGCCGGACGCATTAACTCGCAGTGGAAGGGCGCGCTTACGGGCAACAAGACCACTCGTCGCGCGCCTGCCGCTTTGGCCAGTTCCATGGCGCGTTCGACCGCGCCGGCGTGGCCCGCGATCACTACCTGTTCCGGGGAATTCAGATTTGCCGCGCTGACGATTTCGCCTTGCGCCGCGGCTTCCAACACGCCCGCCAGCGCGTCTTCCGGCAGCTTCAACAACGCCGCCATGGCGCCGACTCCTTGCGGCACCGCCTCCTGCATGAAGCGTCCGCGATGGCGCACTAAACGCAATGCGGGTTCCAGGTCGATTGAGCCGGCGGCCACCAGCGCGGAGTATTCGCCCAGGCTGTGGCCCGCCACCGCATCCGGCTTGAGGCCCGCCTGGCGCAGGACTTCGAAGGCTGCCACGGACACCGTCACCAGCGCCGGCTGCGTGTATTCGGTCTGCTTCAGTTGCTCTTCCGGGCCTTCAAAGCACAGCTTCGAGAGCGAGTAGCCCAACGCGGCGTCGGCGCGCTCAAAAATTTGCCGCGCCACCGGAAACGCCTCGGCCAGCGATTTGCCCATGCCCGCGAACTGCGAGCCCTGGCCCGGAAAAACGAATACCGTTTTCATGTCCGGAATTCAGTCTATCGGAAGCAGCACGGGCGCGGCAGCCAAGGCGTCTCCATTCAAAACCTGGGCCAGATAGTGGCCGGTGTAGGAGCCGGGCGCGCGAGCGATGTCCTCGGGCGGGCCCACCGCGACTACCTTGCCGCCCTTGGCGCCGCCTTCGGGCCCCAGATCGATGACCCAATCCGCGGCGCGCACCACTTCCAGATTGTGTTCGATGATCAGCAGGCTCGCGCCGCCGGCCAGCAGCCGGTCGAAGGCGGCCAGCAGCTTGGCGATGTCGTCGAAGTGCAGCCCCGTGGTGGGTTCGTCGAAGATGAACAGCGTGTTGCGCGTGGCGGAGTCCGCCAGCCGCGCGGCCAGCTTGACGCGCTGCGCTTCTCCGCCCGACAAGGTGGTCGCGGACTGCCCCAGCCGCAGATAGCCCAGGCCCACATCGTCCAGCACCTTGAGCTTATTCACCAGGCGCGGCGTATCGCGAAATAATTCCAACGCCTCGCGAATTGTCAGCTGCAGAATCTCGTGCACGTTGCGGTTCCTGTAGCGAATCTCCAGCACGCCGGCCTTGAAGCGCGTGCCTTTGCACTCATCGCAGACCAGTTCCACATCGGCCAGAAACTGCATCTCCACCGTGACCGTGCCGTCGCCCTGGCAGGTCTCGCAGCGCCCGCCCGGAATGTTGAACGAAAAATGGCCCGCCGTGTAGCCGCGCCGCTCGGCTTCTTTGGTGGAGGCCAGCAGCCCGCGAATAATATCGAAGGCCTTGACGTAAGTCACGGGGTTCGAGCGCGGCGTACGGCCGATGGGCGACTGATCGATCATGACCGTCTCGCTCACCAGCCGCGCGCCTTCCACGCTGCGGCAATTCATCTTCACGCCGCTTTCACGCGTGCTCTCATCGTCGTCTTCCGGTTGCCGGCTGAGCGCCCGGTACACCACGTCGTGCACCAGCGTGGACTTGCCCGATCCCGAAACGCCGGTCACCACCACCATCCGATCGAGCGGAATCTCGACATCGATGTTGCGCAGATTATGCAGATGCGCGCCCTGTATGCGCAGCATGCGCGCGCGGTTCGGCTCGCGCCGCTCGCGTTCCACCGACACCCGCGATTCGCCTCGCAGATAGCGCCCCGTGAGCGAACTCTTGTCCGCCACCATTTCCGCGTAGGAGCCCTCGAATACAACTCTGCCGCCCAACTCACCGGCGCCCGGCCCCAGGTCCACAATGTGATCGGACGCGCGCATCACATCGGGGTCGTGCTCGACTACCAGGATCGTATTGCCGATATCGCGCAGCTCATGCAGGATGTGGATCAGCCGCCCGGTGTCGCGGCTATGCAGACCAATTGACGGCTCGTCCAGCACATAACAGGAGCCGACCAGGCGCGAGCCCAGGCAGGTGGCCAGTTGGATGCGCTGCGCTTCGCCGCCCGACAGCGTGGACGAGAGGCGGTCCAGCGTCAGATACTCCAGGCCCACGTCGTTCAGAAACTTCAGCCGCTGGCGCACCTCGGTCAGCACCTTATCGGCGATGGCCCCTTCCTCCGGGGTCAGTTCCAGCTGGTCGAAGAAGTCGCGCGCCTCCTGAATATTCAATGCCGTGAGCTGGGCAATATTCTTGCCGCCCACGAAGATCCACAGCGCCTCGGCCCGCAGGCGCGCCCCCTGGCACACCGGACAGCGCGCGTAGCCGCGGTAGCGGCTCAGGAACACGCGAATGTACAGCTTGTACTTCTTGGTTTCAAGCAGATCGAAAAACTGGCGCACCGCGGCCCAAGCCACCGTCTGCTCCTCTTCGCTCAGTTCGCAAAACGGCACATGCAGCCGCACGCGCCCCACCAGGTTTTTCTTGTAGCGCTCGTACCATTCGCGACCGCGTGGGCGCGTCCACGGGTCCACCGCGCCCTCCTCGATCGAGAGCCCGCGATTGGGAATCACCAGGTCCGGGCTGATGTCGATCGTGTTGCCGAAGCCCTGGCAGCGCGGGCA
>DOZZ01000064.1:43596-43916 GCA_003517725.1 Bryobacterales bacterium
GTCTTGCACACGAACTTCTCGCTGAAGCGCAACTGCTGGCCGGCGGCCGCGCGGAACACCACTTCGCCCGACTCGCGGTAACAGATCTCGACCGTATCGACCAGCCGCTGCCGCATGTCCGGCCCCAGCGCCACGCGGTCCACCAGCACGTAGACCGGCTGCGCGAAGTCGATGTCGAGCAGCGATTCCGGCGTCGAAAATTCGAAGACGTTCGAGTTCTGAAAGAGCCGCGTGAAGCCTTTCTTGCGCAGGTCGAACAAGTGCGACTTCAGCACCTCGAGCGATCCATCGCCGGCCGGCACGGGAAATAATACCTGGTA
>DOZZ01000257.1:0-1214 GCA_003517725.1 Bryobacterales bacterium
ATCACCAACAGCCTCGGTCTTGTATTTTCCCCGCTCAGCTCGACCAGTTTGGTCACCGACAGCAACGGCCAGGCTGTCACCCAATTCCTGCCCGGTACTCTTACTACCTCCTCGGATTTCACGACCTATTTCTTTACCGCTACTACCAATACCGGCGCTTCCACCAATTTTGTCGAGACCGCTTATTATGTTTCACCGACCCTGCAGCAGGGCGCCGGCGTCTACCGCCTCGCACCGGATCCCTCGCTACTGAATCCGCTGAATGGCACGGCCGGAGTCCCCACCGTACCTTTCACCGTCCAGGTCTTGGCGACGGCGGGCTCGCAGTCCGGCCAGCCCATCCCCAATGTGGGTGTCCACGTGACCTTGAACCAGAATCTTGCGGCTAATACCGCTGGCTCGCCCGTGCAGACGGCTTATTGCGCGGAAGGCCAGGGCGCCGAGCATCTGGTTTTGACGAACTCTTCCGGAATTGCCACGTGCACCCCGGTATTCACTTTGCCGAATGCCGCTCTGAACCCCGCGGTGGATTTTGAAACCTTTATGGTCTCGGTGGGCGATTTCAATAATTTCGGTCCCTTCGCTTACAACATCGTCCCGGCGCCGCTGGTACTGACCAATCCGGGCACCCGGCTAATTTTCTCGAACCAGCCATTTTCCCTCTCCTTAAGCGCCAACGGCGGCGTCGCACCGTACACGTTCAGCCTGGCGCCCGGCTCCACCCCGCTGCCTCCCGGCCTATCTCTCTCGCCCGCGGGAGTCATATCGGGCACTCCCAGTACACCCGCACTGTATAGCTTCACGGTGCAAGTGAGCGACAAGCTGGGGACGGTCACCAGCACCAATATGACGCTGGCCGTTTCGGGCGGCCCGCTGCAGGTAATTGTGCCGGCTGCACCCGTAGTGCCGACCGGCGGGAGCTTCGATATCACGGTTCGGGTCAGCGGCGGCGTACCGCCTTACACCATGAGCGTGACGACCGTGCTGCCCGCCGGCGTAACGTTCACCAAGAGCGACAGCGTGGGCGACACCTACGACTTGAAAGGTTCGATTGCGGCGCCCGGCACCTATACCATCGGCGTGTCCGCGTCCGATGCCGTCGGCTCCGTCTCGGCCGTGACGTCGTTCATCCTCACGGTGGTGGCGCCCTTGAACTTCAACCCGGTGACGCTGCCGTTCGGCACCATCGGCCAAACGTTTTCGGCAACTCTGCA
>DOZZ01000257.1:1294-1992 GCA_003517725.1 Bryobacterales bacterium
ATTTCCGGCGGACCGTTGCTCGTCACCGCGCCGCCCTCGCCAGTCATCGCCCCCAACGGCTCGGTGGACCTGCTGTTCCACGTCAGCGGCGGCGTCCCGCCCTACACCATGACACTGACCGGCGCCACGCTGCCTCCCGGCGTCACGTTCCTTAAGACTACGGCGACCGGCGACACCTATGAGCTCAAAGGCGTGTTCCCCGCGGCTGGCGTTTTCAACCTGTCCGTAGTGGCCAGTGACAGTCTGGGCAACGTTTCGCCGGGCGCGCCCGTGACCATCACGGTGGCATCGCCGCTGGTCTTCGCGTCCGCCACGCTGCCGCTCGGTAGCGTGGGCCAGCCTTATACCGCCACGCTGCAGGCTTCTGGGGGCAAGGCGCCCTTTACCTTTAGCCTCGCCCCGGGCAGCAGCATGCCCGCCGCGGGAAGCAGCCTGCCCGCGGGCCTGTCGCTTTCGCCTGCCGGAGTCATCTCCGGAACGCCTCTCAGCGGCGGCCAGAGCATGGTTTCCGTGACGGTCACGGACGCCTTGCTCCAAACTGTCACGGCCCAATTCACGCTCTCGATTTCGGGCGGCACACTGGCGATAGCCACGCCTTCGGTGTTGCCGGCCGCGGTAACCGGTATGCCTTATTCGCAGACGCTGCTGGCCACGGGCGGCGTGCCGCCTTACTCGTTCAAGTTCGACGGCGCGCCGCC
>DOZZ01000257.1:2151-3113 GCA_003517725.1 Bryobacterales bacterium
GTAGTCGCCGGCGTCGCTAACGGCGCATCGTTCCTCGGCGGTTCCATCGCGCCGGGCGAAATCATCAGCCTGTTCGGCGCCAATCTCGGCCCCACTACGCCCACCAGCCTGAGCGTCGACGCAACTACCGGTAAGGTCGCCACTTCACTGGCCGGCGTCCAGGTTCTGATTGACGGCATCGCCGCCCCGCTGCTGTATGTCAGCAGCAACCAGATCAACCTGGTGGTTCCGTATGGCGCGATCCATCCGAACACCACCCTCACCGCGACCTACCAGGGCCAGCCGTCGGCCGTGGTGCCCGTCATCGTCCAGGGCGCCGTTCCCGGTATCTTCACCATCGGCGGGACACAGGCGGCGGTCTTGAACGCCGACGCTTCGGTCAACGCGCCCGATAACCCGTCCGCGCGCGGTTCCGAAGTTGCGATCTACGCTACCGGCGCGGGGCAAACCACGCCACCGATGACCGATGGGCAGGTGCCGACGGCGGCCTCGACATCGAACATCGCGGGCCTGACCGTGACCGTCGGGGGCCAACCAGCCACCGTGGTCTACGCCGGAGCCGCGCCCGGCCTGATCGCCGGCGTGGTTCAAATTAACGTGACGATCCCGCCCGGGACCCCGGCCGGCAGCGCCATCCCGATCACGTTCGCGGTGGGCGCCGACGCCAGCCAGACCACCGCCACCATCGCGGTCAAGTAGTTCTAAGAGGAGGCCGGGCAAGTTCCCGGCCTCTACCAGCGTCGCGGTCACCGAATTTTCAAACCAAGCGATGTTCGAATCGCGCTCCCGCCGGCCCCGGAAATCGATCCAGGCATGCGAATATTGGTGCACGAACAAAGGGCGGTCACCGTAGATGAAAGAATATTTTTCGTAGGTGATCCGCGGACGCCGCCAGGCGTACCAGGATTCCGGCGCAATCAGGTGCGTGGGCGAGGCGATCGCCAGCAGGTACAAGATACCGA
>DOZZ01000257.1:3245-19242 GCA_003517725.1 Bryobacterales bacterium
GTGGTTCGCGCGAAGAATTTGTGTGTGCCTGTTCCGTTTATAAAGGGAACCCGATATGTTTGGATGGCATGCTCATATCGCGGCGCTACTTCATGGGCTTGATTTCCGCAGGGTTTGTTTCCGGGACCTTAGCCGCATTCCGGCCGGAAGCCGATGGCCAGCGCGGCGCCGTCCCCGGGCAAACTCTGGTGGATGCTTTGATCGACTCTAATACAGGGTCGTCAGTGGTGGTCGAGGCTCAACGCCGCACCTACACGGCCAGCGCCACCGTGATGCTGTTTTCTGTTCCTCTGGTTTCCCGGTCGGGGGTCGGCAGTGGCTATACCTTGATCGAACAGGCGACAACACCCGGCGGCGCCCTCGTTTCGATACAGTTCGGCGCCGGTTCCTATCCGGAAACCGCGCACGGGCTGAACCGCCTGGGCCTGATTCACGAGGTGGTTCTCGAACCGCCCGGCGGCGCGCCGCGGGAATGCGCTTACTACGCATTCATGACGACCTCGCAGGAAACCAGCCTGAGCCAGGCCAAAAAAGCGGTCGAAAACCAGGGCGCGTCAGTGCCCTACGTGGCGGCGCAAGGGCGCGCTACCGGCGGCGTGTGCGCGGCGCGCGTGGAGCGCATGCAATTGCCTTCACACTACACCTGGCGCAACGCGGACACCCTACTGCGGCGGCTTCGCGCGCAGCTGGCCGGCTGGCCCGTGCCCTCAGACGGTTTTCGCGGAGAAGCGGCTACATTTCTGTATGCCGTCCGGCGGGCCATGCTCGATCCGCAACAGCGCACCGCGGCGAACCTGTTTTTCAACACGAAACGCTTCACGCTGGCGACCGAAAAAGAGCGCGACCCGTCGACCGGGCATCGGCTGGCCAATCGCAAATTAGTCGCCGCGGCTGAAAGCGTGATGCGGCTGAAAGCCACCCTTCAGGACCGTTCGACGGGTCAAAAAACGCTATTTCAGTTGTGGTACGAGGCCGGTTCGGGAGGCCCGCCCCTGCGCTTCGAGTACCAGCCCCGGGGCTTTCTGCGCTTGGCCTTCGAGGTCAGCAAAGACGCCCAGGCTCCGCCGGTCACGTTCGCGCTGAAGCGGCCGGATGCAGCGGCATAGAGTCAGTCAATTTCATCGACAATGGAGGCATAGGCATCGCTCAGTTTGTAGCGTCGCGATTTCTTGGCGGGGTCGGTGGTTTCGAGAAATCCTTGCTCGACCCAGCGCTGGCACAGCAACGACGCGGTCCGCGGCCGATAGCCGAAGAGAGCGGCAACATCGCGGGCCGCAATCTCTCGCGATTTCTGGAACAACGTCAGGGCCCTCCGCTGCTTAGACTCCAGACCGCGCAGCAACCTGGAGTGGTCCTTGCCGCCTTTTTCCGCCTCGCGTAGCGCCTGGTCGCGCACCTTCTCGAAGGAGGCAGCCATTCCGTCGATGAAATAGCCGATCCACTGAGTGATATCGGCCTCTGCGCGGCCCATATAGTAGTTGTGTGACGGGCCGACGGTCAGGGCCGCGTAATAGGCCTTCAGATCGCGGGCATAATATTCTTCCAGCGCGTACAGCCCCTTCAGATCGTACTTTCCCAGGTGCAGGATGAGTGTGGTAAGCAAGCGCGCCGTCCGTCCATTGCCGTCGTAATAAGGATGGATCGTGGCGTATTGGTAATGAGCAAGCCCAGCCTTGAGCGGCACCGGCAAGTCATCTTTCTGGTTAATCCAGGTAACCAGCTGCTGCATCAACCCCGGGACATCCCCGGCCTCCGGCGGCATATAAACAATGCGCTTGGAATTCGCGTCACGGATGACGTTTTGCCCATCGCGATAAGGCGTGGACTTCACGCGCGTCCTGCCGCCCCCCATGACCAGAGCGTGCAGGCGTCGCACCGCCGCCTCGGAAACTCTATCGTTGTTGGTCGCCAAACGTTCGGCCTCGTCGAGCGCGGCGTAGTAGCCTTTAACCTCATCCTGATCTCGCTCGCGGCCGGGAAAATGCTGGCTCTCGACGATGACCTGCTCCACCTGTTCCTGGGTCAGGCGATTGCCTTCGATGAAGGTGGAGTAATACGTGGAAAACAAGCGCGCGGTCTCGCGCAGGTTCGCCAGCACTCGTGGCGTGATGGGCAGCGTCTGGATGGACTGCTTGACGCCCTCGATGCGCATCAGAGCATTCGCTATCGTCGGGGTGATGGTGAAGGTCGGATTGAACTGCTGATATTCTGCGTTTATGATGCTGTTATTATACCGATAAACTGCCGTCAACTGCTATAGTGCATGAAGCTGTATGTGCAAGTGACACCGGATGAGTTAAAAGATCCAGCTATCAAAAAACAGTATCGCGCCTGGTTAAGAGCGCGAAAAGCAGGGGAATCACGTAGGAGCGTGAAGGGACTTCTGAAATGTGGATTTGCCTTAACAATGGATTCGTCAGCGTAGTGGTCGACCGGGACGACTCCGAGCGACTACTGGTGCGGGCAAGACGAAAACGTGACCTGGAAAAGATCCTGGGCAAAGATTCTGAAATCTTTGAAGATCCCGCCGCAGACTACCGCTGGCGCTGCTTTGTCGGACGCCCGGATTTCAAGAAGATTGTGGATCAGAGAATCGACGCCATCGACTATCCAAATTTTAAGAATTCGGTTATCGATGAGGACCTTCACCAGTTGTACATGGAGTTCTGGACCCTTCATCATCGATATCAAAAAGCGGATCGATCGGCGGCTACCAGGAATCGGCGAAACCATTTCAGCAGGGAACCTGGCGATTTGGAAAAGCCGTGAAGCCGAAGGGATGGTCCCAAGCGGTGCTTGGTTGCGGGGGCAGGATTTGAACCTGCGACCTTTGGGTTATGAGCGTGCCGGGCATTGGCTATGTAGTTCATAACAAGGCACGAGTGGCACTCGAAAGAGCCTTAAGTAACCCTCGGAAACGGGTAATGGGAGTTGATCGGGAGTCGAAATCGACCTTTGGGTTTTCTCCCCACGGGATGGGAGTTGGCTCGCTCGGCAGCCCGTAAACGACAATGAAGAGTCACCGGGAAACCATGACGGAACCACTCATTCCCGACAGCTATGGACAGTTTCTCGCCGACCTGAAGGGGCGGATTCGGGCGGCGCAACTTCGCGCGTCGATGGCCGTCAATCGGGAACTGGTCCTGCTCTACTGGCAGATCGGCCGCGACATCCTCGACCGGCAGGAACGAGAAAACTGGGGCGCGAAAGTGATCGACCGTCTGGCGGCGGACCTCAAGCGGGCGTTCCCGGACATGAAAGGATTCTCCCCGCGCAACCTGAAATACATGCGCGCATTCGCGGAGGCCTGGCGGGACGAAGCAATTGTGCAACAGCTTGTTGCACAAATTCCGTGGGGCCACAACGTCCGCATCCTGGACCGCGTCAAGGCTCCCGAAGACCGCATCTGGTACGCCAAAGCGACCATTCAACACGGCTGGAGTCGCGACGTTCTGGTTCACCAGATCGAGTCCGGGCGGCTGCACCGGCAGGGGAAAGCCGTCGCCAACTTCGACCGCACTCTGCCCGCGCCGCAATCCGACCTCGCGCGGGACATCATCAAAGATCCGTACAACTTCGATTTTCTCACCCTCGGCGACGATGCCCACGAGCGCGATCTGGAGCGCGGCCTGCTCGACCACCTGCGCCAGTTCCTTCTCGAGCTCGGCGTCGGATTTGCCTTTGTGGGCAGCCAGTACCGGCTCGCCGTGGGCGACCAGGAATTCTACATCGATCTTCTTTTTTACCACCTGAAGCTCCGTGCTTACGTGGTGATCGACCTGAAGATGAGATCGTTCGAGCCGGAGTTCGCCGGCAAGATGAACTTTTATCTCTCGGCGGTCAACGATCTCCTGCGGCATCCCGACGACCAGCCCAGCATCGGTCTCATCCTTTGCAAGACGAATGACCGGTTTGTCGCTGAATACGCGCTCCGTGACATCAACAAGCCCATTGGCATATCCGAATACCGGCTCGCTGAAAGTCTTCCTGAAAAGCTGAAGGGAAGTTTGCCGACGATTGAGGAACTGGAGAGTGAATTGGGGTCAGTCACGGAAGAAGAGGAGGCTCAGTAGCTCGCTGATGGGTCGTGGGTGGACCGGATAATCCGGTGCTTGCGACATCAAGACGAACGCTGGCCGATACCACTGGATGGTCCTGAAACACGAAAGCGGAGAGAGCGATGAATCTTAGCCCGATTACGAACAGAAAAGAGAGCAGGCTCGCATTCAATGCGTTGCGCACGTGTCTCATGGCAGGCGCGAAAAAGTTCAAGCGGACGGTCGGCTGGCCGAGTAACCACGGCGAGTTTACCCTCTATTGGCATGAAGACGCCGAATTCTGGGTCGTCTTCAGTTTTGCTGAGCTTTCTCGGTTCTGGTGCGCCTACGGCACGATGGACCCGCGCTTTCACCGTTCGGTGGACATCACTTGTGAAATCAACCCACCCACGGAAGGGATTGACCGTCGCTGCGGCGGAATCTTGCTAAAGGACTCGGGGAACGGGTTGTACTTGGCGCACAGCGGAAGAGTTGGTGGAGGCCGAAAGGGAATCGGCAAGAAAAACTTCCTTGAAGGGTACAGTGGCAACCTTCAGGAAGTCGAATGGTCCGACGGCGTCACGGCGGAACTCGTGCTGTTGGGAAAGATCGGCGGTAGGTCTTTCGTCGGCAACGTGGCCGCCTATATTCGGGAGGTGGAAGCGTTCAAGTCCAACGCAACGGATCCCGTGCCAGCGGCAATACTCGAGAAGAACCCCGACCTAAGCTTTACGCCGGAATTCGAGGGGCCGAGGAAGAAATATAAATTGACCGGGGCCATCGAGAGCGAATGCCGTCATGGAACGGTTGTGAACACGCTGCAGACCGAATTGAAGGCGTTGGGAGTCCACGCGTACAGGACTCGTAAGATCGACCTTTTCTTCGCTGACCGAAAGAGCAACATCACGCATTTGTTCGAGGTTAAAACAGACCAGACCACGACGAGTCTTTATCAAGCTGTCGGTCAAGTAATGCTACACAGCGCTTTGCGGAGCAGTGATCCACAGCGTATCCTCGTACTCCCCGGCGAGGTCTCGGCAGATACCTCAAGGCGGATGAAGGGGCTTGGAATCCAAATCCTCAGGTACGACTGGAAAGGAGATCGGCCGATCTTCCGCAGTCTGAGAACGTTCGCAGGGATTACCTCCGGAAAACCGAAGCTTTAATTATCTTAAAGCCATTTTAACGAACGTCAGTTACCTTTCCGTCGTGGAACTCGACGGTCATATCCTTGTATTTGTACAGAATCTTTTCGCCCAAATCCACGCGCGTTCCCGGAACGCCCAAGGCCGCTTCCACCTCTGCAAACGACATGCCCGCCTTGACCTGATTGACAAATACGCCACTTGCGGTGTTACCAAATTTCGCAGCATCGGCGGCCGTGTTGAAGGCTTGAAACCAATGTGTCGCCAGCGCGTCGGCGGCATCTATGTCTTTGCCATTGCCACCCGCGCGAAAAGCAACGCCAGCTTTCCCGATCTCGAGGCTCTGGTGGGCGAACGCACCGACTCCGCGGGTAATCGAATGCGGCGAAAGGAAGCTTTTTGGGGGGATAACGACCTAAAATGTTGAAACTAAACCAAGCAAGCGCTTGGTTGCGGGGGCAGGATTTGAACCTGCGACCTTTGGGTTATGAGCCCAACGAGCTACCAGACTGCTCCACCCCGCAGTCAAAGAATAGCGTATCCGCGGCATCCCGGTCAAACTGCACTCCCGTATACACGGAATGGCTAACCGGGACGTCAAACCTCTTGTGAAGCGTTGGTTTGCCCTGTGTCTCGTGTGTCTCGCCCCGGCCGCCGCCGCCGATCGCAACGCTAGTCCCAATCTCGATCAACTGCTGCACGCCGTGGAGCAGCGCTACAACAAGGCCCAGACATTAACGCTTTCTTTTACCGAGACTTACACTGCCTCTCGGCGTCCGTCCCAGACCGAATCCGGGGTCCTGGCCCTGCGCAAGCCGGGGCGTATGCGCTGGGATTACTCCACCCCTTCAGGCAAGTTCTTTCTCTCCGACGGCAAAGCCGTCTACCTGTTCAGCCCCGACGAGCGCAAGGTCGAGAAGTCGAGTCTGAAGGAGACCGAAGATACCCGCGCGCCACTAGCGTTTTTGCTGGGTAAATTGAATTTCTATAAAGAATTCAAGCGTTTCACTCTCCGGCCCGAGGGCGCCAATACCTGGATCACGGCCGAGCCCAATTCCGATGCCCTGCCGTATTCCCAGGTGGAGTTTCTGGTCACGCCGCAGGCCCAGATCCGGCGCGTGCGCGTTACCGCTCCGGACCACTCCGTCATCGACTACGCTTTCGACCAGGAGAAGCTCAACCCGCCGCTGGCGCCCGCGCTGTTTGCGTTTCGCCTGCCCGCCGGAAGCCAGTTGGTGGAGGCCGAGCGCTAAATGCCCGAGTACGTCTTGAAGTACTCCGACGCGCGCGGCGAGATTCACCAGCAGTCGGCGCAGGCCACCTCCGAGCAGGAATTGCGCGATCGATACACGCGCCAGGGCTTCCTGGTGTATTCGGTGCGCGCCCGCGGCGCCGGCGCGCTAACCTCGCGCGTGCTCACCTCCGGCACGCCGCGCCGCTCCAAGCTGAACCTCGAAAAGTTCATCATCTTCAACCAGCAGTTCGTAACGCTGGTGCGCGCCGGCCTGCCCATCCTCAAGGCGCTCGATCTGCTGGCCGACCGCCTGGCCGATCCCAAGCTCGGCCCGTACATACAATCGGTGCGCGATGAGGTGCGCAAGGGTTCGCTGCTATCGGAAGCGTTCCGCTCGGAGGGCGTTTTCCCGCTGATCTATGTCACTACCGTAATGGCCGGCGAGAAAAGCGGCAGCCTGGTGGAGGTGCTGGAGCGCTACATCGTTTACCAGAAGCTGGCCATGTCGCTGCGCAAAAAGCTGCTGGTCTCGTTGATGTATCCGGCGGTGCTGCTGGTGCTGACGCTGATTCTGGTGGTCTTTCTGATCACCTACGTGGTGCCCAATTTCGCCGAACTCTACAGCAGCATGTCGGCCAAATTGCCGGCCGCTACGGTGCTACTGATCACCATCGGCACACAGGCCAAAGCTTACTTTTTGATCTACCTCGCGGTGGTCGCGACGGTCGTGACCGCGTTCGTCATGTGGGCCCGCACGCCCTCCGGCCGCAATCGCCTGGACCAGGTGAAAATGCGCATGCCGCTGTTCGGCCAGGTCTGGCTCAAGTATCAGGTGGCCCAGTTTTCACGCGTGCTCGGCACGCTGCTGACTGGCGGCATCCCGCTGGTGCAGGCGCTGCATACTGCCGCCGATTCGCTCGGCACGGCGCTGCTGCGCAAGACCATCGAGCGTGTGTCGCAACTGGTGCGCGAAGGGCAGTCGCTTTCGGGCTCGCTGGCTTCCACTAAAATCTTCCCGCCGCTTTCGATCGACATGATCGAGGTCGGCGAATCCACCGGCGCGCTGCCCGTGATGCTGTCGAGCGTCGCGGAGTTTTATGAGGAAGACGTCAATACCACGATGGCCGCATCGCTCTCGCTGGTGGAACCGGCGATCATGATCTTTATGGGCATCTTCGTGGCCTTCGTGCTGATCGCGCTCTACCTGCCGATCTTTTCGCTGGCGGACTCCATTCGATAACCATGGCTACGGAACGCAATAAGCTGCAGGAACTGGCCGCCGAGACGGCTCAAGCCCAGGCCATCGCCGCGCGCTATCGCTGCGATTATGTGGACCTGCGCGAAGGCATCATCGACCACGAACTTTTCCGGACCATTCCGGTGGACCTGATGTTCCGCTACAACTTCGTGCCGCTCAGCGCCCATAACGGCACGCTCGACATTGCGCTCTCCGACCCACGCAACCTGCAGACGGTCGATGAACTGGGGCTGCTGCTCGGCAAAAAGCTGCGAGTCAAGGTGGCGACGCTCTCGCAAATTTCCGACCTTCTCAAGAAGACCGAGCAGTCGCAGCGCGTGCTCGAAGAGGTCACCGAAGGCTTCACGCTCGACGTCGTGGGCGATGAGGATACTCCGGACGAAACGCTTTCGATTGACAAGCTCAGCTCCGAAGACAGCGACATCGCGCCGGTCATCAAGCTGGTCGACACCACCATCTTCAACGCCCTCGAGCGCCGCGCCAGCGACATTCACATCGAATCGCGCGACCAGGAAGTCGCCATCAAGTACCGCATCGACGGCGTGCTGCACTATGCCATGCCGCCCATCGCCAAGGACTGGCACACCACCATCCTGTCGCGCATCAAGGTGATGAGCGAGCTCGATATCGCCGAGCGCCGCGTGCCGCAGGACGGCCGCTTCCGCGTGCGCTACAAAGGCCGTCTCATCGATTTCCGCGTTTCGATTATGCCGACGATTCATGGCGAAGACGCCGTGCTGCGCGTGCTCGATAAAGAGTCGATGAGCGAAAAGTTCGCCAAGCTGTCGCTCGACGTGGTGGGCTTCTCGCCCGCCGATCTCACCAAATTCCGGCGCTACATCAGCGAGCCCTACGGTATGGTGCTGGTGACGGGACCCACGGGCTCCGGCAAAACCACCACGCTCTATGCCGCGTTGAGCGAGATCAAGAACGACGAAGACAAGATCATTACGATCGAAGACCCGGTGGAGTATCAGGTCAAGGGCATCACGCAGATTCCGGTGAACGAGAAGAAGGGGCTCACCTTTGCGCGCGGGCTGCGCTCCATTCTGCGCCACGACCCCGACAAGATCATGGTCGGCGAAATCCGCGACAAAGAGACGGCCGATATCGCCATCAACTCGGCGCTCACGGGCCACCTGGTGTTCACCACCGTCCACGCTAACAATGTGCTGGACGTGCTGGGCCGCTTCCTGAACATCGGCGTCGAGCCTTACAACTTTGTCTCGGCGCTCAACTGCATTCTGGCGCAGCGCCTGGTCCGCGTGATCTGCGAGCATTGCAAACGCCGCGTGCAGCATCCGGATTCGTTGCTACTGGAGTCCGGGCTCGACGTCGCGGAGTGGCGTAACGTGCCGACCTACGAAGGCGCCGGCTGCTTCGAATGCGGCGGCACGGGCTTCCGCGGCCGCTCCGCCATTCACGAACTGCTCGATCTGAGCGATCAGATTCGCGAGATGATTATGGACCGCCGCTCCACAGCCGAAATCAAACGCGTGGCGCGCGATTCCGGCATGACCTTTCTGCGCGATTCGGCGGTGGCCAAAGTGCGCGAAGGCGTCACCACGCTGAAGGAGATCAACAAGGTCACGTTCATCGACTAAGCTTATGTCTTCCTTTTTCTCGCGCCTGGTGAGCGAACCGCCGCCGGAACTGTTATACGAAATCTCCGAGAATGGCATCGCCATGGTGCGGCTCTCGCAACCCGC
Organism: Bryobacterales bacterium; assembly: GCA_003517725.1. Lineage (GTDB taxonomy): Bacteria > Acidobacteriota > Terriglobia > Bryobacterales > Bryobacteraceae > DOZZ01. Next base: position 12,629 of record DOZZ01000257.1, read on the forward strand.
GCACGTCCAGTTTCACGCCTTCGAGCCCGGCGTAATTTCTGCCTCGCCGGTACGCGACAACGTGTTGCTGCCCGACGTTGTGGCGGACGGCGTTCGCGCCGTCACGCCCACCGGCAACAGCCGCCGGCGGCGCGTGGTGCTGCTGCTGCCGGATTACTCGGCGCGCGTCTCGGTGCTGGATTTCGACAAGTTGCCGGAAGATGCCGAGGAACGGCAGGCACTGGTGCGCTTCCGTATGAAAAAGAGCGTCCCATTCGACATGGAGTCGGCCGCGTTGAGTTACCGTGTGCAAAGCGGTCCCGGCACGAGCGTGGTGGCAGCCGTGTCGCCGATCGAAATCGTCGCGCGCTATGAGGCTCCGTTCCGCGCGTTGAATCTGCATCCCGGCATCGTCACGATTTCATTTCTTGCGGCGCTGGCCCTGGCGCCGGTCTCGTCCGCTATCACCGTGTTCGCCAAGCTCAGCGGCCGCGCCCTCACCGTCGTGGTGCTTCAGAATGGACAGATACAGTTGATTCGCTCGATCGAAATCGAAGCTTTGAGCCTCGCCGAAATCGCCAACGATCTGTTTCCCACGGTGGTCTACACCGAAGATCATTTCGGATCGCGCGCCGCCGAACTGCTGATCTGCGGCTTCGGCGGCATGGAACGCGAGGCCATCGCCTACTTCGAATCCAGCCTTGAAATTAAAGTGCGGGCACTCTCGACGCGCGATGCGGGCCTCGCCGGTTACCTTAGCGCGGCGGGCCACAAGGCAGCCGCGGCATGAGCAACGTCATCAATCTGGCCAGCGAGCCGTTCCGCCGCGATCGCGCCGCGCTGGTGGCGTCGAGCGCGCTGGTAGCACTGCTTTCGCTGTCGCTGATCGTGCTGGCTTCGCTGTGGATCACCGATCGCAACACCACTGCCGACGAACGCGCGCTGCTGGCCCAGTTGCAGCGCCGCCTGGATGCCGCCACCAAAGAGCAGAATCGCATCAACGTGACATTGCGACAGCCCGATAACGCGCAGGTGCTGGACCGCAGTATTCTGCTGAACACCCTGATTTACCGCAAAGCCATCAGCTGGACGCGCCTCTTCGCCGACCTGGAACGCGTTACGCCAGCCAATGTCCGCATTATCTCCGTGCGGCCCCAGGTGGATGCGCAGAACCACATCTTTCTCGACATGACGGTGGGCTCGGATTCGCAGGAGAACGTGGTCAACATGCTGATCAAACTGGAGTCTTCCGAATTTTTCGGCGCCACGGAAGTCTCCGGCGTGCTGCCGCCGTCCCAAACCGATCCGCTTTACCGCTACCGGCTCAGCGTGAACTATGTTCAAAAACTTTAACCCGCCGGCGGGCGGCTGGAAGAGCACCCAGAACCTGTTGCGGCTCGGCATCGTGGTGCTGATCGCGGCCAATCTGCTGGCCGCCGCGTTCGCCTTCCACTGGTTCGGCAATCCCGCGGAAGAGACGCAGGCGGAGGTTCGCAACACGCAGCGCCAGCTCGCCGCCGTGCAGAGCCATCTGACCACCGCGCGTTCGCTTTCGAGCAAAGTGGTGCAGGCGCGTTCCGCGGGCGATCAGTTCCTGACCACCTACATGACCGACCGCCGCAACACCTATTCCACGGTGCTGGCGGAGCTGAATCGCATCGCGGTCGAGGCCGGCATGAAGAGCAAAGAAAAGGCGCTGCCGCCGCTCGATCCCATCGAGGGCAGCGACAACCTCAGCATCATGACGGTGACGGCGAACTACGAGGGCACCTATCCGCAGTTGGTGAAGTTCGTCAACCTGCTCGATAAATCGCAGCGCTTCATCATCATCGAAAGCCTGCAGGCCGCGCCGCAGCAGGGCGCTAACACGTTGAATATTTCGATCCGCGTCAACACTTTCGTGCGCGGCGATTCGGGAGGCGCGGCATGAAGAAGCCGGCTCCCGGTTTCAAGCTGGGCACTGAAAATAAGAAGCAGGTCTACATCCTCGCGGGCCTGGGCGTGGTGGCCGTGGCCGTGCTGGCGTTCAACTTCATGGGTGGCGACACTGCTCCATCGCCTGCTCCGCGCGCCGCCCATCCCGTGTTGACCGATCCCGCATTGTCTGACGCGCATCCCGACTCGAGCCTGCCCACGCGCCGCCGCAATGCTTCCCGGGGCGATCTGAAAACCTGGACCGTCAAGCTCGGTCCACCCAAAGGCGGCCACACCGATCCCTCGGAGATCGATCCTACGCTGCGGCTCGACCTGCTGGCCAAGCTGCAGAGCGTGGAACCCGGCACGGCCATCCGCAACCTATTCCAGGTTGGACCGGCAGCCGGGCCGGCTGGAGCGCCTATCAAGAATCCGCCCAAGATTATTCCGGGTCCGGTGGCCACCGCGCCTCCCACGCCCACGGGTCCCGTGACGCCTACCGCGCCGCCCATCGATCTGAAGTATTACGGCTACTCAACCTTGAAGGGTGAAACCCGGCGCAAGGCGTTCCTGTTAGATGGCGAGGACATCATCATGGCTTTTGAGGGCGAGACGGTGAAGAAGCGCTACAAAGTCGTCAAAATCAACGCCACCTCCGTCACCATGGAGGACACGCAGTTCAAGAACACCCAGACTCTGCCGCTGCAGCCCGAAGCCAATGGCTAAGAGAAGAGAGCCTGAATCCGGCTTCGCGCTGCTGCTGATCTTCTGCATGGCGGCCATCATCGGCATCATGCTTTACGCGGCCGCGCCGCGCGTGGCGTTCGAAGCGCAGCGCGACCAGGAGCAGTTGCTGATCGATCGCGGCGAGCAGTACAAGCGCGCTATTCAACTCTATTACCGGGCGTTCCACCGCTATCCCGCCCGAATGGAGGATCTGGAGAACACGGCCAACCAGCGCTTTCTGCGGCGCCGTTATGACGACCCCATCAGCGGCAAGCCCGAGTGGCGCCTGGTCCACGTGGGGCCGGGCGGAGTTCTGGTGGACTCCGTCAATAAGCCGCCGCCAAAGCCGGGGCACGAGGGTAGCGTCAACAACTTCATCACCGAGCTGCAGGGCATCGGCGCTCCGCCCCCGGCTACTGGCTCGGCGGAAGGCCCCGGGCTGCGTCGCCGGCCCAGCGACCAGCCGGGCGCGGCGGGGAACGGGGCGCCCCTCGATCCCAACGCGATTGCCGATGCCGCCGCAAATGGTGTGGCTTCGTCGCTCCCGCCCGGCACAGTGCCGCCAAATATCCCGGCGCCCATTGGCCCGGACGGCAGGCCGATACAGCCCAACGGCGGTTATTACGGCGTGCCTGCGAACCCCAACAGTACGCCGGTGGGCGGCTATCCCAATCCCACCGGAGCTTACTCGGCCGTCACCCCGGGGGCTCCGTCGCCTGTTCCGCCGGGCCAGCCTTCGGTGCCCCCTGGGGCGCCTGGCAACAATCAGGCGGCGCAGATGATCCAACGTCTTTTGACTAGCCCGCGCCCTGGCGGTTTCCCCGGACAGCCGCCCATTTCACCCGATCAGTTCGGCAACGCGGCGGCTCCCAACGGGCCGGTTCCGCCGGCTCCGGCTCCGGGCGGACCTGGGTTTTACACCGGACTTGCGGCGCCGTCCGGCCAGGCGACGGGCACGGCGAGCGGCCCTGGCGTCGGAACCTCCGCGTTTTCCGGAGGCATTGCCGGGGTCGCCAGTACTGTCGAGCGCGAGGGCATCAAGGTCTACAACGAAAAGACCAAGTACAACGAATGGGAGTTCATCTACGACTACGCCAAGGAAGCCGGCGCGGGCCAGGCGCTCCCGGTCACTCCCGGCGCCGGTGCAGGGACCAACGCCACGGGCCCCACGGCCGGCGGCATGACAGGTAACATTCCCGGCTCCGGTTTCGGCAACTCCAGTTTCGGCAACTTCCCCCAGCCAGGCGCCCCGCCGCCCATCAAGCCTTGATTCGGCGGTCCTGATACAATTAGAGGTTTCGATCTAAGCCTCACCACGGAGTTTCCTTCTACATGTTTGATCTGTTTCGTAGCCGCGATAAGGCGGTGCGTATTTTGTTGGGCGTAATCCTGGGCGTAGTCGCCATTTCGATGGTGGGCTACCTGATCCCCGGCGGCTGGCTGGGCGACCAGGCCAGCACGTCTTCCGATACTCTGGCCACCGTCGCCGGAGAGAAGATCACGGTTCTGGGGGCGCAGCAGCAGATCGCCAATGTGGTGCGCACGCGCAATCTGCCGCCCGAGATGATGAAGCTGTTCGCGCCCCAGATTCTGCAGAGCCTCATCACGCAGCGGGCCATGGCGTACGAGGCGCACCGCCTGGGCCTGGACGTCACCGACGCTGACTTGGCCTACGCCATTCGGCTGCAGATGCCGGCGCAGCTCATCAAAGACGGCGTGGTGGATAAAGAGCTCTACTCCCGCGTCCTTGCCGATCAGGGCTTGAGCGTGCCGCAGTTCGAAGCGGACTTCCGCGACCAGCTGATGGTGGGCCGTCTGCAACGCCTGGAGCAGGAGGGCATCGTGGTGGCGCCCGCCGAGATCGAGCAGGAGTATCGCCGCCGCAACGAGAAAGCCAAAATCGATTACGTGCTGATCTCGCCGGCCTCGCTGCAGGCCGCCGCGCAGCCCAAAGACTCCGACATCCAGAACTACTACGACCAAAACAAAGCTTCCTTCAAGACTGCCGAGAAGCGCAGCATGGCGCTGCTGACCATTGACCCGGCCAAGCTCCCGATCAATCCCACGGAGAACGATCTGCTGGCTCTCTACAACAGTCAGAAAGATCGCTTTCGGGTGCCCGCGCGCGTCAAGATTCGCCACATTCTGTTGAAGACCGACCCGCAGAAAAAGGACGATGCCGCAGTGGAGGCCAAAGCCACCGACCTGCTGAACCAGATCAAAAAGGGCGGCGATTTTGCCGCGCTGGCCAAAGCCAATTCGCAGGATCCCGGCAGCGCCGTTAAGGGCGGGGAACTCGACTGGATCGTCAAGGGCCAGACCGTGCCCGAATTTGAGAAGGCTGCCTTCGCGCTGAAGCCCAACGAAACCAGCAATCTTGTTAAGACCACGTACGGCTACCACATTCTGCAATGCGAAGCCCGCGAAGACGCCCACTTGAAGCCGTTTGCCGAAGTAAAGGACCAGGTGGCCGCCGACTATCGCAGCCAGCAGACCACGCGCCTTGAGCAGCAGCTCGCCGATAAGGCGGCCGCCGCTCTGAAGAAAGATCCGCTGCATCCCGAGAACGCCGCTACCGATCCATCGGAACAGGTCACCCGGGTCGACAACTACGCTTCCGGCGAACCCATTCCCGGCCTGGGCGTGAGCGCCGAAATCGATACGGCCCTGGCCGGACTGCGCAAAGGCCAAGTGACCGCGCCGGTGGCGCTGCCGGGGTCGAAGATCGCGATGGCCGTGGTGACCGATGTGGTGGCGCCGCACCCGGCCTCGCTGGCCGAGGTGTCCGGCCAGATCCGCGAAACGCTGCTCCGCCAGAACACCGATCGCCTGCTGAACGAGAAGTCCGCCGACCTGCTGGCCAAAGCCCGCTCGATGAATGGCGACCTGGCCAAAGCCGCGCAATCGATGGGGCTGACGGTCAAGACGTCTTCCGATTTTGACCGCTCCGCCGCCGTGGAAGGACTGGGCAGCGCCAGTCTGGTGGCCGACGCCTTCGTGCGCCCGGTGGGCTCGCTGCTGGGCCCCATCACGGCCGCCGATGGCCGCGCGGTGGTCAAAGTGGTATCGCATACGCCCGCCGACACGGCCGGTCTGGCGGCCCAAAGCGCGGGCTTGCGTGAAGAGCTGAAGAGCAAAATCGTGCAGCAGCGCACCGCCCTGTTCGAAGAGGGCATCCGCGCGCGGCTCGAGAAGGAAGGCAAGATCAAGATCAACAAAGACGCCTTGAGCCGGCTGCTGCAGAGCTACCGCGGCTAGGCGATGCACGACGTCGTCGAGGCGCTCAAGACCGTACTGAACGGCAACCAGCTGATCCACGCGCTGATGGAGCGCTTCCACGGCTGGCCGCTGTACGCGGTGCTGGGCGCCATTCTGTTTTCAGAGACCGGGCTGCTGGTCGGTTTTTTTCTGCCTGGCGATTCGCTGCTGTTTGCCGTCGGCGTGATGTGCGGCCTCGGCTATATCAACGTCGCGTGGATTATTCCGGTGCTGGTGATCGCGGCTTTTTGCGGCGACAACGTAGGCTACCATCTGGGCCAGGCCACCGGGCCGCGCATCTTCAGCCGCCCCAAATCGCGCTTCTTCAACCCAGCCCACGTGCAGCGTACGCGCGATTTTTATGACCGGCACGGCTCGCGCGCCATCATCTATGCGCGCTTCGTGCCGGTGGTCCGCACCTTCACACCCTTCATCGCCGGAGTCGCGGGCATGCGTTTCGCCCGCTTCATTACCTTCAGCGTGTTGGGCGCCATCGGCTGGATCACGGCCATGATTGTTCTCGGTTTTGAGCTTGGCAGTATCCGGTTTGTGCAGGATAATCTGGAGAAAGTGATTCTGCTGATCATCGTGCTTTCGCTGCTACCGGCGATTCTGCAAGTCTGGAAGTCGCGCCGCGAGGCGGCGCCCAGCGCCTGATTCTTGGGCGCACGCCCCGTCGCCATGAGGGCACTCCTGAGACACCTGCCGTACCTGTTGCGGCAAACCGTATTTTCGGC
>DOZZ01000121.1:0-3839 GCA_003517725.1 Bryobacterales bacterium
TGACCATGCGTACCTTCCACATCGGCGGCACGGCGACGCGAGTCTCCGAGCAGTCGACGCAGGATGCCAAGACGGATGGATTCGCGAAGTTCCTAGGCATCCAGTCGGTCAAGAACGAGAAGGGTGAGCTGATTGCGATGAACCGCAACGGCATCATCGCGATCGTCGACGACAAGGGGCGCGAGAAGGAACGCTACCCGGTGGTTTACGGCGCGCGCATCTCGGTCAACGACGGCGACGCGGTGAAGAACAACCAGATCCTGCTCGAGTGGGATCCGTATACGTTCTCGATTCTGACCGAAGTCTCGGGCGTGGTGCACTTCAAAGACCTGATCGAGCAAATGACCATGACCGAGCAGGTGGATGAAGTCACCGGCCTGTCGCAATTGGTGGTGACTGACGCTCCGGACGAGAAGCGCCAGCCGATGATCGTCATCAAGCCGGATACGGCGCAGGGTCATCGCGGCGATACCAAGAAGTACCTGATGCCGACCCACGCGCACTTAATGGTACGGGACGGCGACGTGGTGCACTCGGCGGACGTAATCGCGAAGATTCCGCGCGAAACCACGAAGACCAAGGACATCACGGGCGGTCTGCCGCGCGTGGTGGAGCTGTTCGAAGCGCGCAAGCCGCGCGAGACGGCGATCATGGCCGAAATCGATGGCGTCGTGAAGTTCGGCGAAGTCAGCAAGGGGCAGCGCAAGCTCTACATCGTCAGCGATGAGGGCGACCAGCGCGAGTACTCGATTCCGCGCGGCGTGCATATCAACGTGCAGGAGGGCGAGCGCCTGAGAGCCGGCGAGCCGCTGATGGATGGCCCGATCAACCCGCACGACATTCTGGCCATTCGCGGCGAGAAGGCGCTGCAGAAATATCTGGTGGATGAGATTCAGGAAGTCTACCGTCTGCAGGGCGTCAACATTAACGACAAGCACCTGGAGGTGATCTCGCGGCAGATGATGCGCTGGATCAAGGTGGAGGACATCGGCGACAGCGAGTTCCTGCCGGAAGAAGTGGTGGACAAGTTCAAGTTCCGCCTCGAAAACCAGCGGGTAATCGACCAGGGCGGGCGTCCGGCGGAAGGCAAACCGATTCTGCTGGGCATCACCAAGGCTTCGCTCTCGACCGACTCGTTCATCTCGGCGGCGTCGTTCCAGGAGACCACGCGCGTACTGACCGAAGCCGCGATCAACGGCAAGGTGGATTACCTGCGGGGCCTGAAGGAGAACGTGATCATGGGCCGGCTGGTTCCCGCCGGAACTGGCATGGAGTACTACCGGAACGTGAAGATCGCGGGCGAAGATGTGGTGGAGGAGCCGCCGCAGGATCAACCGCTCGAATCGATTCCGGGCTACGACGAAGACGCCCGCGCGCTGTATACGGGCGGTTTGAGCGAAGACACGGGCGAAGGTTCGCTGGCCGAATAGGTCGGGCGATCGATTAAGACAGGCGCGGCGGTGGGGAGCTCCTCAGCGCCGCGTTTTTTATTAGAGGCCTGGGCAGTCCAGCAATTTCCCGCTTTCCTGAAGGACAATGAACCATGAGCGGAATCCAGTTCGTCACGGATGAGAAGGGCCGGAAGGTGGGCGTTCTGATCGATCTGAAAAAACACGGGGCCATCTGGGAAGATTTCTGGGACGGCCTGGTGTCTGAATCGCGGCGCAAGGAAAAGGGCATTCCTTACGAGCAATACCGCGCAACGCGCCCAAAACGCACCCGCCCGCGTGGCTAAGTACTCTTTGGAAATTAAGCGGTCCGCGCAAAAGGAATTGGATGCGCTCGACGATGCGCTGTTCATCCGAATAGACCGGAAACTTCTCGCGCTCGCCGACGATCCCCGGCCCCCGGGATCCAAAAAACTGAAAGGCTACAAGGACCAGTGGCGCGTCCGGGTAGGTGACTGGCGCGTGCTGTACATCATCGAAGATGCGGCGAAGCTCGTTAGTATCACGCGGGTAGCGCACCGGCGCGAGGTTTATGAGTGACCAGGACATCTGCTTTCGAAAAGCAGGTCGGGACGGATCGGGATAGCCACCTATTAACTTCGTGCGAATGACACTAGTCAACTTGCAGCCAGTCAACTTGCAGCCTTGTTTTCGAAAACGTCTGTGGTAGACTGCACAGTCACGATGACTGAACTGGCGCAGATGTTTTACGATCCGCCCAAGGTTTACGCGGCGATCCGCGAGCGAAAAATCTGGCTGCCGGCGTTCGTGGCCGTGGCGCTGCTGACTCTCATTTCATCGATCCTCATCATCAATCTGGTCGGAATGCAGACCATCACGCGGAAGCAGCTGGAATCGAACCAGCGAGTCGCCAGGCAAATGGGCCAGGAAAAAATCGATGAAGCGGTGGAGAAGTCGGACACGCCCGTCAGAAAAGCCATCGGCTATTGCGTCGCCGTGATCGGCATCAGCTTGTACCTGCTGGTCGTCTCGGCCATCTTCATGGGACTCATGAATGTGATGGACGCTAAGCTGAGCTACACGCAATCGCTCGGGACACTGGCCTATTCGGCGTTTCCGTTTTCGCTGATCACGGCCTTCATGTCGGGACTGATACTGCTGCTGGCGGCGGACCGCGCGGAGTTGAATCTTCAGAATCTGATTCCGTTTAATCCGGCCGCGTTCATGGATGCCGCGACCGCCAGCAAGCCGCTCTACGCCCTGGCGTCATCGATGGACCTGCTGAGTTTCGGGCAGATTGGATTGATCGGCTTCGGGTACTCAAAGGTATCGGGAAAATCTTTCGCGCAGTGTGTCGGAGTCGTGGCCGCGCTATGGGCCGTGTACGTTCTGCTCAAGACCGGGCTGTCGGCGCTGTTCTAGCATTGACTGAACCGCCGCGGCGTGGTATCCATTAAAACTGTTTCAAGGTGCTTGCCTTAAATCGGTGAGTGAAAAGGGAAGCGGGTGAAAATCCCGCACGGTCGCGCCACTGTGAGCAGCGAGCGGACCGGCGTTGAGCCACTGTTCCGAAAGGGATGGGAAGGTTGCCGGTTTCGTGATGACCTGTCAGTCAGGAGACCTGCCTTGGAGCTGCAGCGTACGCCCGCTTCGCGAGAAAGTGGCCGGTATAGCGATTGAGTAGCACCTCACATTCGTTGTATCCCCGCACATCCTGAGCTGGCGAACCTGCAACCTGAAATGAAGGCGCAGGCTCCTCGTTCATGCTTATTCCGATCACCGGCGAACGCACCGCGATTCCACGCATCGTGGTCGCCGGCACCCACAGCGGTGTCGGCAAGACCACGGTCGCGACCGCTCTGATGGCTGCGTTTACACGGCGCGGCTTGAGGGTGCAGGCCTTCAAGATCGGGCCCGACTTCATCGATCCTGGTTTTCATCGGGCCGCTACAGGTCGCCCCAGCCATAATCTGGACGGCTGGATGCTCTCGCGCGCGGCGAATGAAGAGATCTACGCGCGAGCCGTCGGGGATGCCGACCTGGTGATCGTCGAGGGCGTGATGGGCCTCTTCGATGGCGAGTCGGGAACGAAAGAGACGGGATCGAGCGCCGAGATGGCCAAGTGGCTGGATGCGCCGGTGCTGCTGGTGGTGGATGCGGCGGCGATGGCACGCAGCGGCGCGGCGATGGTCCACGGGTATGCCACGTTCGACCCGAAGCTCGATTTGGGCGGAGTGATTTTCAATCGCGTTAACGGCGCCGGTCACTATCGCTATTTGCGCGAGGCGGTGGAGGCGGCAGGCGAGGCGGAAGCGCTCGGCTATCTGACATCCGAAGACGCCATTCGGCTGCCGGAACGGCATCTGGGGCTGACACTGGCGCAGGAAGTCGCGAGCCCAAATTTTTTAAGCGAACTGGTTCGATGGATCA
>DOZZ01000121.1:4004-5372 GCA_003517725.1 Bryobacterales bacterium
CGAAGGCGCGCATTGGCGTTGCCCGGGATCGCGCGTTTTGCTTCTACTACGAAGAGAATCTGAACTGGCTGAAGCGCGGCGGGGCAGAGCTCGTGGAGTTCAGCCCGATCGCGGACGAGCGGCTTCCGGCAAAGCTGGACGGGGTGTATCTGGGCGGCGGCTATCCGGAGCTGCATGCGGAGCGGCTGGCTGAAAACGCAGCTATGCGCGCCAGCGTGCGCGAGTTTGCGGCGGCCGGAAACCCGGTGTACGCTGAGTGCGGCGGTCTGATGTACCTGACCGACGCCATTGTGAACCTGGACGGGCGCAGCTTCCCAATGGCCGGAATTTTTCCCACGCGCGTCAGGATGCACGCGAAAATCGCGGCGCTCGGCTATACCGAAATCGAAGCCGCGGAGGACCGGCTCTGGCTGCGACGCGGCGAACGTTTGCGCGGGCATCAGTTCCGCTATTCCACGCTCGATCCAATGCCTGCGTCCATTGACCGGGCTTACGAGCCGGAAGGCTACGCGTGGGGCAGCGTACTGGGAAGCTACGTCCATTTACACTTTGGCTCGTGCCCGAACTTCGCGCGGCGCTTTGTTGAAAGCTGTGCGGAGCGCGCGCAGAAAAGACTCAATCCAAGTTTATGAGAACTATCCAGATTTTTCGTTTTTTGACCTTCACGTTTCTCGCGGGACTAGCGGTTGCTTCGGCCCAGAAAGGCGCGGCGCTCAGCGGCACGGTGACCGATCCGCAAGGGCGGCCGGTGGCGGGCGCTGCGGTGACGCTGTTCGCGTCCGGCGCGGATGCGAAGTCGCGCACGACGTCCGATGCCGCGGGCGCCTACCGGCTGGAACATGTGGCGCCGGGCCGCTATTTGATCGAAGGCAGCGCGCCTGGCTTCTCGGCGGGACGCGTCGAGAATATTCACGTGGAGCAGGGCGCGGACACGCACGTGGACCTGGCGCTGGAGCTCGCGGCCATCGCGCAGCAAGTCGTGGTGACGGCTTCGGGAACGCCGCAAACCGTGGATCAGGTATCCAAGGCCGTCACGGTGGTGGACAACCGGACCATCGATATGCGCGACGAGTATTCCTTATCCGAAGCGCTGCGGCCAACGCCCGGTTTGCGCGTGGAGCAGTCGGGCGGCCCGGGTTCCTTCACGGCCATCCGGCTGCGCGGACTGCGCAACCAGGACACCTCCGTGCTGATCGATGGGATGCGATTTCGTGATGCTTCGGCCCCGCAATCCGACGCTTCGGGTCTGCTGCAGGATCTGATGGTGACGTCGATCGATCGAGTCGAAATTTTGCGAGGATCGGGATCGTCGCTATACGGCACGAACGCTATCGGCGGTGTAATCAACGTGATCACGGCACAGGGCGG
>DOZZ01000121.1:5564-9277 GCA_003517725.1 Bryobacterales bacterium
CGCGCACAGGTTTCGGGCGGCGCCGATCACGACCGGCTGCAATACAGCGCCGGCGTCTCGCACCTGAACGTGACCGAGGGCGTGGACGGCGACGACCCGGCGCGCAATACCAGCGGGCAGGGAAGCCTTTCGATCCATCTGGCGCCCAGCCTGGTGCTGACCGGGCGTCTGTATGCCGCCGATAGTTTTGCCAAGCTGAACACCAGCCCCTCGGCGCTGAGTGGATTGCCCGCGACCGGAATCGTGAACGCCGTTCCGCTGCCGCTCCAACAACTGCATGCTTACGAACAGGGCACCCCGGCCTCACAACTAGCGGCGGGCGGCGCGACCTTCATCCCTTCGGCCAACGACCCGGATGCCAGGCGTTCGGGTGATTTTGTGGCGGGCGCGGTGAGCCTGGTGGGAAATCCTTCCTCGCAACTCGGCTATTCCGTTACGTACCAGGGATTGCGCACGGACCACACGTTCGGCGATGGTCCCGGCGGCGTGGGTTATCAGCCGATGGGCAGTACCGCGTCCGAGTATAATGGCCGCACTCAAACGGTGAACGCGCAGGTGAACTATCAGCCGGTATCGATGAACCTGATCACGGCCGGATACGAATTTGAGAACGAAAGTTTCAGCACGCGCTCGGTGGACCAGCTGGCGCCCGGGTCGAATTCAACCGCTCGCGTGTCGCAACTCAGCAACAGCGTTTTTGTGCAGGATCAAGTGCATCTATGGAGCGACCGGCTGCTACTGTCGGGAGCAATCAGGGCGCAGTTCTTCGGACTGGAGCGGCCCAGCTTTACGCCCACCGATGCCGCGCCCTATACCGGCGTGACGTTTACGGCGCCGCCCCGCGCGTACACGGGCGATGTATCGGGTGCATATTTTATTCGAAGCTCGGGAACCAAAGTACGGGTCCATGCGGGCCGCGGATATCGCGCGCCATCACTCTATGAGCGCTTCGGATCGGGCTTCGATCAATACTACGGCTACTCGGTGTATGGTGACCCTCGGCTGCAACCGGAGCATTCGTTCGCCATCGACGGCGGCGTCGATCAGGCGTTTTGGGGCGGCCGCGTGCGCACCTCGGCCACCTATTTCTATACGCGCCTGCAGAACGTGATCATCTTCGACTTCTCGGGGCTGGTGAATCCCGCGACCGATCCGTTTGGGCGCTTTCTGGGATATGCGAATAGTAAAGGCGGCCTGGCGCGTGGCGTGGAAACCAGCGCGGATTTATCGGTGACGCGCTCCTCAACCATCTCGGCAGCTTACACCTTCACCAACGCGGTGGAACGTACTCCGCTGGTGGGCGATGTGTTGCGCAGTTTCATTAGCCCGCGGCACCAATTCTCCGTAGTCGCCGGGCAGCGCATCGGGCAGCGCTGGCTGGCTAGCTTCAGCATGACCGCGTCGAGCAACTATCTGGCGCCGGTGTATGGCGACCTCGGCAGCCGGGTGTTTCAGTTCGCGGGGCTGAAGAAGGCGGATATCGGCCTCAGCTATCGTCAGCCGCTAGGTGAATTTCGCGCCATTCGATGGTTCGCGAAAGTCGATAATATCTTCCATCAAGACTACTATGAGGTTGGCTTCCGCACGGCCGGAACTACGGCCCGCGGCGGCATGAGCTTCGAGTTTTGAGCATGCGGCGGATCTGGCGGGCAGCACTTGTCATTTGGCTAGCTGTCGTCAGCGCGGCGGCGGCGCCCGGGCCGCAGCGCATTGTTTCCCTTTCGCCCAACACGACCGAGATACTCTATGGCATCGGGGCATTCGATCGTGTGGTGGGCGTCACCGTCTATGATAAGTACCCGCCGGCTGTCAGCAAGCTGCCGCGCGTGGGTGGCTGGCAGAACAGTAACATCGAAAAAATCGTGGAACTGCACCCTGATCTGGTGGTGCTAACCCAGGCGCAGGTCCCGTTCATCGCGGACCAGCTGAAGGCGTTTGGTTTAAAGACCGCGGTCGCGCCATCGCAATCGCTGGCGGACGTTTTTAGTGCGATACAGGTGCTGGGCGCGGCGACTGGGAATGAACGCGAGGCGGCTGAGCTGAGTCGCAAGACGCGGGCGACGCTTGATGACGTGCGCGCGCGCACTCGCGGTTTAGCGCCTCGGACGGTGCTGCTTGCGGTAAGCCGGACGCCGGGCGCGCTGCGTGATCTATATGTGGCCACGCAGGGCAGTTTTCTGATAGACCTGGTTGAGATCGCGGGCGGGCGCTCCGTCACTGAGCCGGGCCGCAACGGCTATGCCAGGATCTCTAAAGAAGCGATTGTTGCGCTCGACCCCGAACTGATTCTGGATTTGCTGCCCGGGCTAACCAGCCCTCTAGGAGAAGACGTCAAGCAGGCCTGGAGCGATTTGCCGGAGTTGCGCGCGGTGCGGAACGGACGCGTTTATGCGATCCACGAGGAGTTCGTGGGGCACCCGTCGCAGTTCATCGCCGAGACTGCCAAAGTGTTCGCGCGCATCATTCATCCTGAAGCGTATTCAGCGGGGCGCCCATGATTCTGGTGGAAGCTCGCGATGTGGAGTTTGCGTATACGCCGGGCAGACCGGCTGTCAGTGGAGTCTCGCTGGCGTTGCCACAAGGGTCGATGTCGGCGATCGTTGGATCGAACGGCTGTGGCAAATCGACGCTCATCCGCTTGCTGGCCGGACTGCTGCCGGCGCAGCGCGGCGAGGTGCGCTATGGGGGCAGGCTGCTGGCCGGCATCGATCCTAAACAGTTGGCGCGGCAAATGGCATACGTGCCGCAAACCACATCGAGGGCCTTTCCATTTACCGCGCTCGAAGTGGTGCTGACCGGACGCAGCCCGTACCTGACGCGCTTCCAGTTAGAGAGCAGCGGCGATGTCGAAAAGGCCATGCACGCGCTCGAAACGGTGGGCGTGCCGCATCTGGCCGAGCGGCGCGTGACCGAACTTTCCGGCGGCGAGCGGCAGCTGGTTTCGGTGGCGCGGGCACTGGCGCAGGAACCGGCGTGCCTGTTGCTGGACGAACCTTCGTCGTCGCTCGATCTGAAGCATCGGGCCGCGCTGATTCGAACCCTGATCCGTCTGCGCGATCAAAAATCACTCACGATATTGATGGTGACGCACGATTTGAATTTGCTCGATCCCGGCTTCGACACGGTGTTCGCCATGCGTCGCGGGGCGGTGTCGGCGAGCGGGCCGCCGGCCGAAGTGCTGCGCGAAGCGGTGCTGGCCGGTATCTACGACGATGAGCACGTGCGTGCACGGCGCATTGATGGGCGCACGTGTGTGTGGTCGGAGCTGCAGCCTTGATCTCGACGCATCCGCACGGTCGTTTAGTGGGGCTCTTTTTGACGCTGCTGGTGGTGCTGATGGGTTGTGCGGCCATCGCGCTTTGGGCCGGCTATCGGCACCTGGATTTTGCGTCGCTGCGGGATGACCCGATCGCGCGCGCCGTCTTCTTCCGCCTGCGCCTGCCACGCGTGGTGATGGCCGCCATGATTGGCGCTACACTGGCGGCGGTCGGGACGGCACTGCAGGCCATGTTTCGTAATCCGCTGGCCGATCCCTTCACGTTAGGTGTTTCGGGCGGCGGCGCACTGGGCGCGAGTATTGCGATCGCGCTGGGCTGGGGCTTGCGCATCTCCGGAATTCCGCTGGTCTTTCTGGCGGCATTTCTGGGCGCGGCGATCGCCGTGGTCCTGGTCTATCGCATTGCGCGAACCGGCTCGGTGGTGATGCCGGGGGC
>DOZZ01000121.1:9360-14475 GCA_003517725.1 Bryobacterales bacterium
ATCTGGCGCATGCTGCTGTTCTTGATACCGGGATGGGCCGTGCTGTTGGCCTTCTCGCGGGATCTGCAATTGCTGGCGGTGGACGAAGAGGCGGCCGCGACTCTGGGCGTGAATGTGCGGCGCTGCGAGCGCGCGGTGTACCTGGCTTCGGCGCTGCTGGTGGGCGTCACGGTTTCGGTGGGTGGCAGCATCGGCTTCGTGGGTCTGATTGTCCCGCACATCGCGCGGCTGCTGTTCGGCCAGGACGTGCGCGTGATTCTGCCGTGTTCCTTGTTACTGGGCGCGGCTTTTTTAATGATTGCCGATGCGCTGGCGCGCACCGTGTTGGGCCAGAACGAACTGCCTGTGGGCGCGATAACGGGCGTCCTGGGCGGGCCCTTCTTTTTATGGCTGATGCGCCGGGAACAGCGTTACGCGAGTTTATGACGGGCTATCCGGAGCGCATCGTCTGCCTGACTGAAGAGACCACCGAAACCATCTATCTGCTGGGGCAGGAGCATCGCATTGTGGGCGTGTCGGGCTATACCACGCGGCCTCCGGAGGCGCGTTTGAAGCCCCGGGTATGCGCGTTCACCACGGCTAAATTCGACAAGATTATGGCACTCGAGCCGGACCTGGTACTGGCGTTCTCCGATCTGCAGGCCGAGATTGCGAGCGAGCTCATTAAACGCGGGCTGACGGTCGTGGCCTTCAACCAGCGCAGTATCGAAGAGATCTTTGCGATGATCGCGATGCTGTCAAGCCTGTTGGGCGTGGCGGAACGGGGCGCCGAGGTGGCGGCCGGCTTGCGCGATGGCATCGCGAAGGTGGAGGCGTCGGCGCGCCGCTTCAGTCGGCGTCCGCGGGTGTTTTTCGAAGAGTGGAATGACCCGTTGATCAGCGGCATTCGCTGGGTCGAAGAGTTGGTTGAGATTGCCGGAGGCGTGCCGCTTTTTCCCGAACTGCGGGAGCAGCGCGCCGCGAAAGGGCGCATTGTCAATCTTGCTGAGGTGGCCTCGCGCGATCCCGAGGTGGTGATCGCTTCGTGGTGCGGCATGAAGGTGAACAAAGACGTGATTCGATCGCGACCCGGCTGGCACGCCACGGCGGCGGTTCGCGACGGCCATGTGTATGAAGTGAAATCGACCTACATTCTGCAGCCGGGGCCTGCGTCGCTGACCGAAGGTCTGCGGCAGTTGCACGCCATTATCGCAGTTGTGGCGGGCGCTGCGATCCCGACCTAACGCGGTGATTACTTCGGCGACCGTCAACGGTAAGCGTCGCGACGGTTGAGGACAGCGGTGACTTCGATAGCGTTCTCGTCCCTGAGATCGAAGAACACGCGGTAATCGCCACAGCGGAGCCGGAAGCCAGGGAGCGGAGGTTTAAGCTTTTTCACATCTCCGGTGCGGCTTGTCAGGTAGCGATCGAGGCAATAGAGAATCTGCATCGCGGTCTCGCGGTCGATGGCCCGCAGATTGCCGCGCCCTTCCGGCGACCAGACGATCGTGATCGGCTCGGGCGCCGCGCCCTCGCTCACTTCGTCAGCCCAAACTCGCGCAGGACCTCTTCGTGGGGAATGCCTTCGCCCCGGGCGAGCGATGCACGGGCGCCCTCCAGCGCCGCAGTCGTTTCGGGAGTGATCTCTTCCTCTTCCACCGAAGCCAACGCTAGCGAGCGTGCCAGCGGTTCCAACATCACTTCGAGCAGACTCCGCACGGCGTTCAGTTTCTCGGCTGGCAGCATATCCAGCAACGCATGGGCCTGTTGGCGTTCTTGGTTGAGATTCGGTTCCATGCTTTCCTCCCGGGGCCCTAATTGCGGCCTCGCGCTCCTGTCCAGTGCTTGAATCTGTCTACGTTTATACACTATGTGGTGACTACTTCAGCGAGGGCCTGGATCGCGCGCTCGCAGTCGGCCCGGTTCACGTCGTAGTGCGTCACGGCGCGCATCTGCCGGTCGTTGATCGCGTTCAACAGCACGCCGCGTGCTTTCAGTTCGCGGCTGATCCCGGCCGGCGCTTTGCGCGTGGCGCTGACGTCGAAGATTACGATGTTGGTGCTGACGTCTGCGGCACGCACTTGCACGCCATCGATAGCTTCAATGGCGCTGGCGAGGTAGCGCGCGTTGGCGTGGTCTTCTTTGAGACGCGCGGGATGCTGGTCCAGGGCGATGAGTCCGGCGGCGGCCAGCACGCCTGCCTGGCGCATGCCGCCGCCCAGGCGCTTGCGATATAAGCGGGCGCGATCGATGTGCTCGCGGGTGCCCGCCAACATGGAACCGACTGGCGCGCCCAGAGCCTTCGAGAGACAGAACATCACGGTGTCGACGTCGCGCACCACTCGGCTGACCGGCACGGCCGCTGCCTCCGCTGCGTTGAAGACACGGGCACCGTCCATGTGGACTGCTAATCCCGCGTTGCGCGCGCCTTCGCAGATCTCCTGGATGCCGTCGAGCGGATAGACGCGGCCGCCCGCCATGTTGTGCGTGTTCTCGATCTCGATGCAGCCGGTCGGCGCGGCATACTGCGTGACCGGCTTGATGCGCTTCGATAGCGCCGCCCACGTCAGAATACCGTCTTCGGTGTCGATGGGCCGAACCACGCATCCGGAGAACCAGGCCACCATGGCCAGTTCCCAATCGAGCAGGTGCGCGCGGGAGTCGCACAGCACCTCCTGACCGTGCTGGGTGTGCAGCTTGATGGCGATGGTGTTGCCCATGGTGCCGGTGGGCACGAAGATGGCGGCCTCTTTGCCGGTGACCTCGGCCGCGCGCCGCTCCAGTTGGTTGACGGTGGGATCTTCGCCGTAGACGTCGTCGCCTACTTCGGCTTCGGCCATGGCGCGGCGCATCGCCGGCGTTGGCTTTGTTACGGTGTCGCTGCGCAGGTCGATCACGATTCGAGAAACTCCTGGAAGACTTCGTTCGAATAGAGAATGCCGCGCGGCGTCAGGCTCAACCGGTCGCCGCTTTGTTGCAGCAGGCCGTCGGCCAGAAAACGCTCGAAGGTGTCGCCTTTGCGCTGCCAATCGGCGGTGTCGACTGCCACGCCGTCGGCTAGGCGCAGGCCGAGGAAGAAGCGCTCCTCCGTGTCACGCGACGGATACTTCTCCGGCTGCTGCTGCTCGATGTAGTCAGCGGCATCTTCGGCATTTTGCCAGCGGCTGGCGCCGTCGAAGGAATGCGCGTCGGCGCCGAAGCCGAGATAGGGTTCGCGGCGCCAGTACTTCAGATTGTGCGCTGACTCCCAGCCGGGCTTCGCGAAATTGGAGATCTCGTAACGCGCGATTCCGAGCTTCTCCAGTTTGGCCGACGCACGTTCATAAAGTTCGGCGGTCAACTCTTCGCTGGGAACATCGCCGGCGCCGTAGCGCGTGCCGCCCAGGAGGATTTCATTGCCCAGGCGGCTATCGGCATCCACTTCGAACATGTACACCGAGACGTGGGGAGGATCCAGACGCTCGACCCACGCGAGCGACTGCTCCCAGCTCTCGCGGGTTTGCCCGGGTAGTCCAGCTATCAGGTCCACATTGATGTTGTCGACGCCGTTGCGGCGCAACATCTGTGTTTCGCGTTCAACCATAGCGGCATTGTGGCGGCGGCCGGTGCGGCGCAGCTCCAGGTCGACGAACGACTGCACTCCCAGGCTCACGCGGTTGATGCCGGCATCGCGCCAGGCTTGCACTTTTGCGTCGGTCAGGCCGCCGGGCGCGCATTCGATGGTGGCCTCGCGCCAGGGACGGCCCGGCACCGCGGCCATCAACGTAGCGAGCTCAGCGGGCGGCATCAAGCTCGGCGTGCCGCCACCCAGGTAGAGCGTGTCCGGGAGTTCGTGCCACTCGTTTCTGGAAAGTTCCGCGAGCAGCGCCGTGCGGTAGCGCGCTTCGAGGTCGGCGGGGCGCACGCCGGACGCGAAGTTACAGAAAGTGCATTTCTGAGAACAGAAGGGCCACGAAATGTAGACGCCGCACACGCTCAGTGCTTGGCCAGCATCCCGCTCAGAATGGGATGCAGGGCATCGGCATTGATTAAGCCATTGAAGCGCTGGCCGTCGATGAACAGCGTCGGAGTGCCCTCGACCCCGGCTTTGTTGCCGTCCGTGACGTCCTGCACCACTTTGGCGTTGGTTTCTTTGGAATCGAGATCCGCCGTGAAGCGCGGGATATCGAGCGAGAAGTTGCGCGCCAGCGAGATCACCGCGGCTCGCGTGATGCTGGCGCGGTCCGCGAAGAGCGCGTCATGCATCTGCCAGAACTTGCCTTGCTTTTGCGCCGCCACCGAAGCCGCCGCGGCTAGAGCCGCTTGTGAGTGAATGTCGAGCGGGAATTGCTTGAAGATCAGCTTGACCTGCGTCGGAAACGCCTTCAGCACTTCGTGCAGTTGCGGCGCGGCGACACGGCAATAGGGGCACTGAAAATCGGAAAACTCGACCAGCGTGATGCGTGCATTCTCGGGACCGGTCACGGGTGCGCCCTGGGTCGTGATCTGAATCGGGTCATCCAGCAGTTTCTTGGGCTTGATCGACTTGGCGGTGGGAGAGTTGGCCGCGGCGTTGCGCACTTCGGCTTCGCTCTTGCCTTCGTGCGCCGCCGCCACGATGGCCGCCGCCAAACCTTTGCTGTAGCTGCAGGCCGGATCTTTCTCGCGGCACTCCGCTACTTTCATGCTGCAGCCGCAGACGCAGCCGTAGTCGCGCAACACCTTCAACGCGACCGTGGTCTGGGACGGCGTGAGGCCCTTCAGGTCGACGCCGTTGTACGTCGAGGCGGTCTTCCAGTCCTGCGCGGCGGCCAGGCTGACCGAGAGCAACAAAAAGGCGGCGATGGCGGCGAGCCGCGAAGTACAGAACATATTCATATTGTAGGCCGGGCAAGAAAAAGCCGGGTCCCGAAGGACCCGGCCATGGATCAACACTTGCCGCCGGGCCCGATGAGCGTCACGTAGATTTCGGTTGGCCCCACTAGGCAGCGTCGAAAAACTCTGGTGAACGCTTCTCGAAGGGCAGGCCGGCTTCTCCAGAAACACACTCTCCAGTTCGAGTAGAATCCACAACTTACGAAAATCGTCCGGATGGTCTAAAAGAGCCACTACGACGCCCAGTTTCAGCTCCTTCCGACGGTCCCCCCGGACCGTCCC
>DOZZ01000054.1 GCA_003517725.1 Bryobacterales bacterium
CCGTTCACGCGCGGGCCGGAGCGCAGCCGTACTTCGGAGAGCGTGATGCGCGAAGCGCGCGAACTGGCCGGCAAGGGTTACACCGACGTGCAATTGCTGGGGCAGAACGTCAACAGCTACCGCGATCCGTCGGCGGCGGCCTGGGATTTCGCCACGCTGCTCGAACGCGTGGGCGAGATCGACGGCATACGCCGCGTGCGCTTCACCACCTCGCATCCGCGCGATTTCGTAAAACCCATCATCGACGCCATCGACCGCAATCCGGTGTTGTGCAATCACGTGCATCTTCCCGTGCAGTCGGGTTCGAGCCGCGTGCTGCAGTCGATGCAGCGGCTCTACACGCGCGACGAATATATGCGCCGCATCGAGTGGATGAAGAACGCCAAACGCCCGATCGCCATCACCACCGACATCATCGTGGGCTTCCCGGGCGAGACGGAAGCAGATTTCGAACAGACGTTGAGCTTGCTGGACGCAGTGCAGTACGACTCGTTGTTCAGTTTTAAATATTCTCCGCGCCCCAACACCGCTGCTATTTTGCGCAACGACGCCATTGCGGATGAGGAGATCACGCGCCGCATCATGCAGGTGCAGGAGCGCCAGCGCGCCATCCAGATGCGCAAGAACGGCGACGCCATCGGCAGCGTGGAAGAGGTGATGGTGGAAGGCCGGCATGCTTCGCAAGGCCAGTGGATCGGGCGCACGGCGCAGAATCGCACGCTCAACTTCAGCGGGCTTGACACGGAAACTTTAATCGGCAAATATCTCTCCGTGCGGGTCACGCGAGCGGGCCCGAACTCTTTAGTGGGCGAGGCGCTGATCGCCTGAATCCGTTCGCGGAAGCGTGCTGTAATGGGAAGGGGTGAGGCGATGGAAGTCGAGATGAAAATCCGGGGCCTGATGATGGATCCGACCACGAACATGCCGATCGTCATCCTGAAAGATGTCTCGAGCAACACCGTGCTTCCAATCTGGGTGGGCATCTACGAGGCCAATGCGATTGCGCTCGAGATCGAAAAAGTTTCGACGCCGCGTCCCATGACGCACGACCTGCTGAAGAGCGTATTGCTGGGCTTGCACACGGGCGTGCGCAAGGTCGTGGTGAGCGAACTGAAGGACGACACGTTCTACGCGCTGATCTGGCTGGAGCGTGAAGGCGAGATGATTTCAGTGGACTCGAGGCCGAGCGATGCGCTGGCGCTGGCCTTGCGCCTGGACTGCCCCATTTTCGTGGACGACATGGTGCTGAAGTCCTCGAAGCTGACCGCGACGGTATCGGATAAAGTCAACACCGACGAGCTGCGCCGCTGGCTCGAAAATCTGAACGACGAAGATATGGGCCGCTACAAGATGTAAGGTGCTGTTCGGCAATCGCAGGTCGCGCACCATCCTCCAGACTCGCCTTGGCTTGAATTGAACTGTTACCGCTGGACCTCGCTCTTCGCAGGGGTCGCCGCGTTGCAGGATGATCCACAACAAGCGGCACAGCCGATGCGCGATGGCCCAGATTGCTTGTTTGTATCCGAGGCGTGGACTCGGCCGGCGAAAGACGATGTCAAAGATGCTGCCCTTGACCTTCGCCTTTCAGTGGGCTGTCTGTGCGCCGGGATAAACCGGCAACTGGAAGACAGGTCAACGCATTTTGCGGCGACAGGAATTACTGCTAGCGCTGTACGCGGCCGCTGGCGTCGCCTTGCATCAGACTCTTGACCTCCGCCACGCTGAAGCGATTGAAGTCGCCTGGCAGCGAGTGTTTCAGGCAACTTGCCGCTACCGCGAACTCCAGGGCTTCGGCATGCGAGCCCAACGCCAGCAAACCGTAGATCAGGCCTCCGGCGAAGGCGTCGCCGCCGCCTACGCGATCCACTATGTGCGTGATCTCGTAGTGCCGGCTCACCAGAAAATCGCGACGATCGTGCAGACACGCCGACCAGCCGTTGTGCGAGGCGCTGCGCGATTCGCGCAGGGTAATCGCGATCATCTTGACGTGGGGATACTGCGCCAATACGCGCTCCGCCAGATCGCGGTACGCAGCGTGGCTCAGTTCGCCCGCATGAACATTGGAGTCGGCGGCAAGGCCCAAGGCTTTCTGACAATCCTCTTCATTGGCGATCAGGACGTCGCATTGCGGCGCCAGTTGCTGCATCACTTCGGGCGCGCTCTTGCCGTATTTCCAAAGGTTCTTGCGATAGTTCAAATCGCACGACACCGTGATGCCCAACTCGCGCGCCTTGGCCGTGGACTCCAGAGCCAACTCCGCGCAGCTCGCGCTGATGGCGGGCGTGATGCCCGTGATGTGGAACCATCCGGCGCCGGCGAGGATCGCGGACCAGTCGAAGTCGCCGGGCCGGGCTAGCGCGATGGCCGAATTTTCGCGGTCGTAGAGCACCTTCGAGGGACGCTGGTTGGCGCCCGCTTCAACATAGTAGACGCCCAGGCGTCCCGCGCCGCGGCGGACGGAGCTGGTGTCGACGCCGAAGCGCCGCAGTTCGCCCAGCATGGCGTCGGCGATGGCATTGTCTTTCGGCACGGCGGTGACGAAGGAGGCGGGCCAGCCATAGCCGGCCAGCGACACCGCGACGTTGGCTTCGCCGCCGCCGAAGGTCGCGACTAAACGCGGCGATTGCAGCAGACGTTCCAGATCGGGCGGAGCGAGACGCAGCATGATCTCGCCAAAGGTAACGACCGAGGGTGACGGCACGCTTATTGATTTACCACGGCCACGGCTTCGGCCGCGAAGCTGCTGTCGATGCCTTGCAGCCCTTCAAACGGCACGCGCGTTACGCCGGGCAAATGCGCGGGATCGAAGAAGGGCGGCGCCACGCGCGCGATCTCTTCCGAGACCGAGGACGAGAGCGGGAAGAAGTTGATCAGCACGGCGCGCTTCAACGAAGAGCCAAAGGGCGATAGCAAGCGGTCGAGCCGCTGCAGGGCCAGCACGGCGTCGGCGTCCTGAAATCCGAACGCCAGTTGCGTGCCGGTGAAGACCAGGCGCGGCGCGGTGACGGCCGAGCCGCCGGGTCCTTCGCGCGTCAGACGGGCCACGGCTTCGCAACCGAAGCTGCTCTTCAATGGCTCGCGCTGGGTCTGGACTAAGTCCAGCGCGGCGTTAGGGAAGGCGCTGTTCATGAGGCCCGTGAGTGCCGCGGCGGTGTCGAGCGAGGTGGCGAAACAGGTGACGCGCAAGATATCGGTGTTGGCGCCCAGAGCCGTTTTCAAGCGCGCGATGGCCTCCTGAGCCAGAGGCTGCAAGGGTTGTAGGGGCCGGTCGAGTTCCACGGTTTGCGCCGGCACGAATACCAGTCCGCCGGCGTTTACTTGATGTTTTGCCAGCGACACCGATTCCAGCACGACCTGCGCATTTTCAAGCGGCAGGCCGCCGGCCAACACGACGGTGACGGCGGGCAGGGGCTGTTTTTTCTCGGTGAAGAGCTCACTGACGATCGACGGGATGCGGCGCAAATCGCCCGAACCGGCCACGAAGGCCCTTATCTTGATGGTTTCGAGGCCGCTGTTTTGCCGCAGCAGCCCGCGCACGGCTTCGCGCGTCTGGGCCGAGAGCAATCCTTTATTAAGGAGCGGCGTGGTGCGGAAAACCAGGCGGCTGGTCTCGCCCATGACGGCGGCGGGGGGATCCTTAGGCAGCAGGAGTGCCTGGGTTTCCTCGTCTGGTTTCTTCTTTTTCGCCCAGGCCAGGCCCACCAGCAGGGCCGCCAGAGCCAGGTAACCGGCCAAACGCATACTGGCTTCAGTGTATCAGCCTACGCAGGTGGTCCAATGTGGTATGATCGGGCTCAAATGGTGCTGCTACCACAGGTTGACCACGGCTCGGGTGAGCCACTGTATCGTCAACTATATGAGCATTTTAGGGACGCTATAGCGAGCGGCAAAATCGTGGCTGGGGAGCGGCTGCCAGCCACTCGGGAACTGGCTGGTACAATTGGCCTAAATCGCAATACAATTTCTGCTGCTTACGCGCAGTTGGAGGCGGAGGGCTTTATCGTGACCCACACCGGGCGGGGCACCTTCGTGACGCCGCGCGCCGCCGCCCCGCACCAGAAGCTCGACTGGAACGCGTTTCTGGGGCAGCACACGGAGCGGCGGCCATCGGCCGTCCCGGTGCGCATTTCGTTCGCGCACTCGCGGCCCGCCGAAGAGCTGTTTCCGCTGCAGGCCTTTGCGGAATCGTGCGAGGAGGTTCTTCGCGGCGAAGACGTCAGCGCCATTCTGCAACTGGGCTCGCCGGGGGGGTATGAACCGCTGCGCCAGTTATTGCTCGAGCAGACGCGGCTGGAGGGCGCGGCCGGCGCGAGCGATGGCGTCATGATTTCGAGCGGCTGCCAACAGGCGCTGGACTTAGTCCGGCGCGTGTTAGTGCGGCCCGGCGATCGCGTCATTCTGGAAGACCCGATCTACCCCGGCGTACGCAACCTGCTGGCTGAGAGCAAGGCTGAACTGGTGGGCGTGCCCTTCAATCAGGATGGTCTTGACTTACACGCGTTCGAACGGGCGTTGCTGCGCGGGGCGCGCTTAGTGGTACTAACTCCGAATTTTCAAAATCCGACGGGACTTACGATGAGCCTCGAAGCGCGCCAGCACGTGATCCGTTTGGCGCGCGAGGCCGGCGCGGTGCTGGTGGAAAATGACAGCTACGGCCGTCTGCGTTACCAGGGCGAGGGTGTGCCGACACTCAAGCAGCTGGATCCGTTCGGCGACGTGATTTTGCTGCGGAGCTTTTCGAAGATGTCGTTTCCGGGGCTGCGCGTGGGCTGGATCAGCGCGCCGCTCCCGCTGATTGAAGCGCTGATCGACGCCAAACAGCGCACGGATCTGCACTCCGACCAGTTCTCGCAGGCCGTGATGCTGGCGTTCGTCGAAGCGGGCCGCATGCTGGAGCATCAGCGCACCGTGATCGAAGCCGGACGGCGGCGCCTGGCGGCGGCTTTGGCCGCGTGCCGCGAGCATCTGCCGGAAGAGTGCGAATTTACCGAGCCCGAGGGCGGCATGAATCTGTGGATCACGCTGCCCGAGCCGCTCGATGCCGGCGAGCTGCTGCCGCGCGCGCAACGCGAGGGCGTGGGGTATCTGCCGGGCAGCTTCTTCGGGGTGACGGCCGATCATCGGCGTAGTTTGCGATTAAGTTTCGCGGCGGTGGACACGGCCGATATTACGCGCGGCGTGGCGCTGCTGGGCAAAGTGTTTCGAGGCGAGCTGGCGGAACGCCGTTGGGGGCAGCGCGAGCCCTCGCCAGCTCTGGTGTGAACGGGAACGACAACAAACAGTTAAGGAGAGCCAATGTTTTTAGATGAGCAGTTTCGACTGAAGTCCGGCCTGGCCGAAATGTTGAAGGGCGGCGTCATCATGGACGTCATCAATGCCGAGCAGGCCGTGATTGCCGAGCGCTCCGGCGCGGTGGCGGTGATGGCGCTCGAGCGCGTGCCGTCGGATATCCGCAAAGAGGGCGGCGTGGCGCGCATGTCGCCGATCCAAACCATTCGCGCCATCATGGACGCGGTCAGCATCCCGGTGATGGCCAAGGTGCGCATCGGTCACTTCACGGAAGCGCGCATTCTGGAAGTGCTGGGCGTGGACTACATCGACGAGAGCGAAGTGCTGACGCCGGCCGACGACGAACATCATGTAGCCAAGCGCGACTTTAAGGTGCCGTTCGTGTGCGGCGCG